>JANPCH010000033.1:0-10609 GCA_031430835.1 Gemmatimonadaceae bacterium | reverse complement strand
CTTCGGCGACCCGATGCCGCGCCTCGCATTCCGCGACGCCCCGGAGTCGATCGCGCTGCGCGCCTGGAGCGAAGAGTCGCTCCGTGAACGCTTCCGCGCGATGGCCCGCGCCGGGGACGGCGCCGTGATCTCCTCCGAGAGCGCCGCCGCCGACATCGGCCAAGAGCATCCCGGCGGCGGGTGCCGGATGGGCGACGACCCGGCGACGAGCGTCGTTGATCGCGACGGCCGCGCGCACGACCACGAGAACCTCTTCATCGCCGGTGCGCCGACCCACGTGAGCGCCAGTTGTTGCAACGGCACGCTAACCTTCGCGGCATTGGGCTTGCTGACCGCGGCCCGGCTCGGGCGCGAATATGGCGCCCGACGCGCTCCTCGCTGACCACCCTGACCTTCCCTGGATTCCGATGCGCCTGACGATCCGCCTCACTGCACTGCTGAGTCTTCCGCTCCCGCTCGCCGCGCAGCGCGCGATGCAGCCCAACGACTGGCACCGCCTGACCACGCTCTCGCAGCCCGCGATGAGTCCCGACGGGAGACTCGTGGCCTTCACGGTGACGACGGTGAACGAGAAGGAGAACCGGCGGCATCAGGAGGTGTGGGTCTCGTCGACCGCCGGTGGAGCGCCGATGCGATACACCGCGCCCGCGACCGAGAGTTCGTCACCGCGCTTCTCCCCCGACGGGAAGTACCTCTTCTTCTCGTCGCCGCGCGCGGGCGGCACAGGCAATACGTGGGCGATCCGGATGGACGCCCCTTCGGGCGAGGCGATCCAAGTTGCCGACTATCCCATCGGCTCCTGGCCCCGTGACCCCAAGTTCGCGGTCTTCTCGTCGACCGTTGCACCCGACAGTGCGACGACCACCACCTCCGCGAACGATCCGTACACGAAGATGCGGGCGATGGCCCGTCCCCCCTTCGGCGCGATCACGAAGCCGGTCGACGCGGCGCGCTTCGACGGACGCCACATCACCGAGACCCGCTACAAGGCGAACGGCCAGGGCTTCCTCCCCGGGCCGCGCGAGGCCCGCGTCTTCCGGCCGCAGCAGCTCTTCACGCAAGCGCCCGGCGCCAAGCGGGTGCAAGTCACGAACGCCACCTACTCGCACCGCAATCCCGTTGTCTCCCCCGACGGGAAGTGGATCGCCTTCGTCGCCGACGCTTCCCTCCGCAGCGACAGTCTCGTCGCGGCGATCGACGATTCGATCGCACTCCTGCCGTATGACAAGGTCCGCGACGAGGCCGACCGGAATGACGCCGACATCTATCTGATCCCCGTCGCCGGCGGCACGCCCCGCAAGCTCGCGACGCTCGTCGGCGACGAAGGGACCCTCACCTGGTCACCCGACAGCCGTCGCCTCGCGTTCGTGCATCGTCCCGGCCGGGTCGCGCAGGCCGTCCTCTCGGTGATCGACGTGAACGGTAGCGCGCCGACCCGGCTCGCCCAGGGCTGGCGCTACGAGCCGAACGGGCTCGAGTGGCTCAACAACGGCGAGATCGCGGTCTGGGCCGATATCGGCGGATCGAGCGGGCTCTTCCTCGTGAATCCGAAGGACGGCAGGCTCCGCGAATCGCTGGGCGGACGGCGCAAGATGAACGGTTTCGCCTTCGACCAGATCGGGCGCCAGGTCGCGTACATCGCGACCAGCGTGAACAAGCCGACCGAACTCTATGTTGCCGGCGCCGATGGCAAGGGCGAACGGAAACTCACCGCCTTCAACGACGCGCTCAACGCGCAGGTCGCCTGGTCCGACGCTGAACGCTTCATCTATCCCTCGGTCGGCGGCCTCGAGATCGAAGGGTGGTTGATGAAGCCCTTCGGGTATCAAGCAGGACGGAAGTATCCCCTCGTGCTCTACATCCACGGCGGCCCGCACAGCCAGTACGGGGAACAGTGGTTCGACGAAACGCAGAACCTCGCGTCGGCGGGGTATATGGTGCTCTACACGAATCCCCGCGGATCGAGCGGCTATGGTGCGGCCTTCACGTTCGCTACGCGCGGCCGCTGGTTCGCCGAGGATTACGAGGACTTGATGAAGGCCGTGGACATCGCCGCCGCGCGCGCGGATGTCGATTCGACGCGAATGGGCGTGACCGGCGGTTCCTACGGCGGCGTGATGACCGCTTGGGTCACCGTGAAGACCGATCGGTTCAAGGCGGCGCAGACCGACCGGATGATCGTCAACTGGTGGTCCTGGTACGGGACCTCCGACGCCCAGGGACTCACCGAGTTCGAGTTCTACGGTCGCCCTCAGGACAACCCGGCGATGTACGACTCCCTCTCGCCGATCCGCTACGTGCGTCAGGTCAAGACGCCGACCTTCATCCTCCAGTCGGAGGAGGACCACCGCACGCCGATGACCGACGCTGAGCAGTGGTTCGCGGCGCTCACGCGGCAGGGGACGCCGGTCGAGTTCGTGCGCTATCCGAGATCGACCCACGACCTCTCGCGCACCGGGGAGCCCTGGCTCCTCGTCGATCGACTCGGACGTCTCCGCGACTGGTTCGGCTATTGGCTGCGGCCCGAGGGCACGCCGATTTCGCAGTAGCCGACACCCCGCTTACGTTGCACTCTCACCTCACGATCCGCCTGCGGGCGGAGGGAATGATTTGTGGATACCATCGCGGACCTCGCGTCCGCTGAGAAGCTGGCGCTCGCGAACCAGTTCCTGAAACTCTTCGTCTTCGTGTTGGCCGGATTCGTCGGGTTCCTCGTGATCACGCGTGTGCCGCCTCTCCTCCACACGCCCCTGATGTCGGCGACGAATGCGATCTCAGCGATATCGATCGTCGGAGCGCTGCTCGCGGCCGGCGGGGACCACAACCGTGTCTCGACGACCCTCGGCTTCATCGCCGTGATCAGCGCTTCGATCAACATCTTCGGCGGGTTCATCATCACCGACCGGATGCTCAAGATGTTCAAGATCGAAGGCCGGAAGTGATCCAGGACCTTCCCGCCGCGGCCTCCCTCGGCCGCGAGGCGGTCACCTCGGTGACCTATCTCGCGGCGGCGGTGCTCTTCATCCTCGGGTTGAAGGGTCTCACCGCAGCGAAGACCGCGCGCCGCGGGATGCAGTACGCGGCCCTCGGGATGTTCCTCGCCGTCGTCGGCACGCTCTGGCACGAATCGATCGTGTCGTATGGCTGGATCGTCGGCGGGCTCGTGATCGGCGCGGTCATCGGCTGGCCCCTCGGCACCCGCGTGCCGATGACGGCGATGCCACAGCGCGTAGCCCTCGCCCTCACCTTCGGCGCCCTCGCCGCGACCCTGGTCGGGATCGCCGAGTACTACACGCGACTTCAGTCGCACATCCCGATCTCGCGGCCGATCGTCGCCGCACTCGGATTCGAGGTCCTCTTCGGCGCGCTGACGATCACCGGCGCGCTCGTCGCGTCGGGCAAGCTGCAGGAGTTGCTCCCGGGACGGCCGATCACCTTCCGCGGCCAGAACGCGCTCAACATCGCGCTCCTCGGGCTGATGCTGTTGATGCTCGGCTATCTCGTGATCTACCCCGAGGCCCAACTCGTCTTCTACGCGCTGGTGGGCCTCGCCCTGCTGATGGGCGTCAGCCTCGTGCTGCCGATCGGCGGCGGAGACATGCCGGTCGTGATCGCCCTCCTGAACTCGTATTCGGGACTGGCCGCCGCGGCCACCGGATTCGCGATCGACAACAGCCTGCTCATCATCGCCGGCGCCCTCGACGGTGCCTCCGGGTTCATCCTCTCGATCCTGATGAGCAAGGCGATGAACCGGTCGCTCGCGAACGTACTCTTCGGCGCCTTCGGCACCGGGGGCGGGGAGTCGACCGCCACGCTGGAGGGCGCGATGGTCGAGGTCAGGATCGACGACGCCGCGCTCCAGCTCGCGTATGCGCGGAAGGTCGTGATCGTCCCGGGCTACGGTCTCGCCGTCGCGCAGGCCCAACAGGTCGTGCGCGAACTCGCCGAGCTGATCGAGGCGCGCGGGGGCGAGGTGAAGTACGCCATCCATCCCGTCGCTGGCCGGATGCCCGGCCATATGAACGTGCTGCTTGCCGAGGCGCACGTCCCCTACGAGGTGCTCCTTGAGCTCGAGGACATCAACCCCGAGTTCCCCGAGGTCGACGTCGCGGTCGTGATCGGCGCGAACGATGTCGTGAATCCCGCCGCGCGCACCGATCGCTCGAGCCCCATCTTCGGGATGCCGATCCTCGACGTCGATCGGGCCAAGGCCGTCTTCGTGCTCAAGCGCGGGAAGGGGAAGGGATTCGCCGGGATCGAGAACGCCCTCTTCTTCGCGCCGCGCACTCGGATGCTCTATGGCGACGCGAAGAGCACGTTGCAGGGACTCGTCGCCGCCGTGAAATCCGTTTGATCCAGGGATAAGGACCCAATGACCAGCTCACTCTTCCGCACGAAGTCGATCGACCGCTTGATGGCCGATAGCGCCGAGGGCGAAGGCGGGCTCAAACGCACGCTCGGTCCCTGGTCGCTCGTTGCGCTCGGCATCGGGGCGATCATCGGCGCGGGGCTCTTCGTCCGCACCGCGTCGGCGATCGCCGAACGAGCCGGCCCCTCGGTGACGCTGGCGTTCATCGTCGCCGGCCTCGGATGCGCACTGGCCGGGCTCTGCTACGCCGAGTTCGCCTCGATGATCCCGATCGCCGGGAGCGCCTACACCTACTCGTACGCCACGATGGGGGAGTTCATCGCGTGGATCATCGGCTGGGATCTCGTGCTCGAGTACGCGATGAGCGCCGCGACGGTCGCGATCTCCTGGACCCAGTACTTCAACAAGCTGCTCAGTTATTTCGGGATGGAGATACCGTACGCGTTCTCGCATTCGCCGTTCGAAGTCTCGGCCACCGGGGAACAGGGCCTCGTCAACCTGCCGGCGATCGTGGTCCTCGGAGTGCTCTCGGCTGTCCTCGTGCGGGGGACCAAGGAATCTTCGTTCGTGAACGGACTAATCGTCGTCCTGAAGATGGCGATCGTCGTGATGGTGATCGTCGTCGGCTGGGGCTTCATCGATCCGGCCAACCACACCCCCTACATCCCCGAGGCGACGACCTACACGAACGCCCAAGGTGTGACGCACGCGTACGGCGGCGTCATGGGGATCCTCGGCGCCGCCGGCATCGTCTTCTTCGCCTTCATCGGGTTCGACGCGGTGTCGACCGCGGCGCAGGAAGCGAAGGATCCGAAGCGCGACATGCCGATCGGCATCCTCGGGTCCCTCGTCATCTGCACGATCCTGTACGTGCTCTTCGCCCACGTGCTCAGCGGCGTCGCGACGGTCGAGGACTTCCGCACCCAGGGCAAGGAGGCGTCGGTCGCTTTCGCGATCACGGCCTATATGCCGGGCTATGAGTGGCTCTCCAAGCTGGTCACCGTCTCGATCCTCGCGGGGTTCTCGTCGGTGATCCTCGTGATGCTCCTCGGCCAGTCGCGGGTGTTCTACTCGATGAGCCGCGACGGGCTGGTGCCGAGGTTCTTCGCCGCCGTGCACCCGAAGTTCTCGACCCCGTACAAGTCGAACATCTTCTTCTTCTTCTTCACGGCCGTCTTCGGCGGCTTCGTGCCCGAGAGCGTCGTGGGGGAGATGACGAGCATCGGCACGCTCTTCGCGTTCATGCTCGTCTGCGCCGGCGTCTGGATCATGCGGGTGCGCCGCCCCGACCTGCCGCGCGGCTTCACCGTGCCGGCGCTGCCGATCGTCGCGGTACTCGGGATCGTGGTCTGCGGCGCGATGATCTACGGACTCGGTTGGACCAACTGGCTGCGGCTTGCCGCGTGGCTCGCGATCGGCCTCGTGATCTACTTCGGCTACAGCCAGAAGCGGAGTCGACTCAACACGCCGGCCTGAGCCGTGCTCAGGGGGCGCGGACCGTCCGTCCCCCGAGCATCACGAAGCGCACTGCCCGCAGTCGCGTGATGTCGCGGGTCGGATCCCCGTCGACCGCGACCAGGTCGGCGAGGAGTCCTTCGCGGATCGTGCCGACGCGCGAATCGAGGCCGAGGAGCCGTGCATTCACCGAAGTCGCGGCGCGAAGTGCGGCCGGCGCGCTCATCCCGGCACCGACCATCAGCTCGATCTCCCACGCATTCTCGCCGTGGGCGAAGACGCCGGCGTCCCCACCAACGCACATCGCCACGCCCGCCTCAACCGCGGCGGCGAACATCGCGCGCTTCTGCGCGACGCGTGGCGGTGGCGGACCCTCGCGCCATCCCGCGTAACGCGAGGTGGCCTCGGTCGCCGCGAGCGTCGGACAGAAGCCGACGCCGCGCTCGACCATCAGCCGCCACGTCTCGCTCGTGCCGCCGTCGCCGTGCTCGATCGTCGCGACGCCAGCCATGATCGCGCGTCGCATCCCCTCCGCAGTCGCCGCGTGCGCGACGACCTTGCGCCCGCTCGCCCCCGCGACCTCGACCAGCGTGCGGAGCTCGGCCTCGGAGAAGGTCGGCCGCGCCTCGCCGTTCGGACCCCAGCGGTAGTCGGCGTACACTTTCACCCAGTCGGCGCCGTGACCGATCTGGTCGCGCGCCGCGCGGGCAAGGCCTTCGGCGCCGTCCGCCTCCTGGGCCCCCTGCGGGACATCCCATTCACTCGTGAAGCCCTTCGGCCCGTAGCTCCCCGTCGCGACGATCGCCTTCGAAGAGATGAGGAGGCGCGGTCCTTCGATGATGCCTTGCTCGATCGCCTGCTTGAGGCCTTGGTCGGCGAATCCCGCGCCCTCGGTACCGAGGTCGCGCGCGGTCGTGAAGCCGGCGAAGAGCGTGGCCCGCGCGTGGTTCACCGCGCGGGCCGTCCGAAGCGCGACCGATTCCTTCAGCACCTGGTCGTTCCAGGTCGCCTCGTCGTAGGGATGGAGGAACAGATGCGTGTGCCCCTCGATCATCCCCGGGATCAGCGTGGTGCCGACGAGCGTCACCGTACGAGCTCCAGCCGGGACGCGAAGCGAGGCGCGTGGTCCCACCGCCTCGATCCGGTCCCCGCGCACCAGCACCGCCCACCCGGCGTGCGCGCTGTCGTCGGCCGCAGTGAAGACGCGGTCGGGCACGATGAGCACGACCGCTGGCGGCGGGGGCGGCGCCTGGTAGAACATCACTTCGTCTCCTTCGGTACGTCGGTGACGCCACCCGAGACGATGAAGGCGAGCACGTCACTGCTCTCGCTCGAGAGCTTCGTCACACGCGACGCGGGGACGATCACGAGCTGACCGGCAAAGTTGTACGACTGCGGGAAGTAGACCGCGACGTCCCCGGGCAGGCCGAGTGCGGCGAGCGATGACTGCGTGATGAACCCGAACGAGCGCACCGCGCCGTCAGCCGAGAGCGTGACAAGCACCGGGGTGTCGAAGCGGCGCTTCTCCCCGACGAAGGCGTTCAGCAGGTCCTTCGTCGAGGAGTAGAGCAGTCGCACGAAGGGGAGCCGGTCGAGCATCTCATCCATCCACCGCTCGGCCTGGGCCCAGAGGAACGACGAGCCGACGAACCCGATCAGCGTGATCGCCGCGACCGTGATCACGAATCCGGCGCCGGGGATCGGGAGGCCAAGCCAGCCGTCGACGCGCGTGAGCACCCACCAGACGATCGCGCCCGTGACAACGAGCGGCACGATCAGGACAAGGCCGCGAAGGAAGTACGTGAGGAGTCGCTTCATCGACGGACCACAGCGGAGGCGGGGGGCGATGCGTAGGTTGGGCGTTGACCGAAGAAGATAACCCCAATCGTCGAGTCCGATGTCCACCGTGACGATCGTCCGTCGCGCGCGCACTCTCCTGGTGCTCGCTCTCGCGTTCCTGCCGCTCGCACTCGCGGCGCAAGGCGCGAAGAAGCCCCTCACGCAGGACACCTACGACCTCTGGCGTTCGATCCTCCAACCCACGCTCTCGGCCGATGGGAAGTGGGCGATCTACACCGTCACGCCGACGGTCGGCGATGGTGAGCTCGTCGTCCGCGCGACCGGTGCCGCGACGGAGTATCGCGTCGCGCGCGGATGGACGGGACGTCCGATGGCATCAGTGACCGGCGCGCCGTTCGCTGCGCAGGCGGCGCAGGTGACCGCGGATTCGCGGTTCGTGCTCTTTCTGCAGTACCCGACCAAGGGAGCGATGGATTCCTCGCGGGCGCGCCGCGCGCGAGCGAGCGATCAGCCGCGCAATGCGCTCGGGATCCTCTCGCTCGTCGACGGGCGAGTGACCTCAGTCGAGCGCGTGCGTGGCTTCCAGTTGGCGCGAGACGGTGGGCGGTTCGTGGCCTACCAGATCGACGTCGACACGACGCGCGCCGCGCGCACCGACTCCACGCGTCCCGCACCCCGCCGCAAGGACAGCGGGGCGCCGCTCGTGCTGCGAGAACTGTCCACTGGCGCCGAAGTGCGGATCGATGGCGTCACGAACTACACGATGGACCAGGGCGAACGCTGGCTCGTCTACAGCACCACCGGCGCCGACTCGCTCAACGTCGATGGGGTCTCAGTCCGCAACCTCGCGACCGGCGCCGTGACGCCGCTCAAGGTCGGGACCGGGAACTACCGATCCGTCGCGATCGATGAGGCCGCGACCCAGGTCGCCTTCGTGACCGACGCCGACGAGTGGACGCTCGAGAAGCCGCGGATGACGCTCTATCACGCCTCGCTCGCCGGCACGCGCACCCGCCCGGGCGTCCAGCCCGCCGCGGTCGCGGTGGCGGCGGGCGAGGTCGGCGATGGGATGCGGATCGCCGAGCGTGGCAGCGTGGACTTCGTGCGCACCGGCGCCGTCCTGCGATTCGGCATCCAGCCCGTGCCCCTTGACTCGATCCCCGCGGACTCCCTCGCCGACAAGGCCGTCGTCGACCTCTGGCACTGGCGCGACGCGCGTCCACAGCCGATGCAGCGCATCCAGGCGGCGGCCGACCGGAACCGTTCCTACACGGCGGTCTTCCACGTCGCCACTCGACAGATGCGGCCGATCGCGCACGACTCGCTGCCGACCGTCACGCTCTCCGACGACGGACGGATCGCCGTCGCCACCACCGGCGTTCCCTATGAGATGGACGCGATCGCTGGCGAGGATGGGAACGACGTCGTCGTGATCAACACCGTCACCGGTGCGACGAGGCGGGTCGCGAGGAAGGTGCAGGGGAATGGCCAGCTCTCACCGGGCGCGCGGTTCGTCGCCTGGTGGGAAGCCGGCGCTTGGCGCGCCCACGAGATCGCTACCGGCAAGACCCGCGACCTGACGAGCGCCATCCCCGGCGTGAGCTTCGAACGGGAGACCGCCGACACTCCGGATGATCCCGCTCCCTGGGGCGTCGCTGGATGGACCAAGGACGACGGGCGGGTGCTCATCTACGATCGCTACGACGTCTGGGAGATCGATCCGCTCGGCGTGGTGGCGGCGCGCAACCTCACTGACGGGCAAGGGCGCCGCGAGAACCTGACCTTTCGCGTGGTGGACCTCGACCCAGAGGAGCGGGCCATCGATCCGGCTCAACCGGTGATGCTGCGCACCTTCGACAACGCCACGAAGCACTCGGGACTCTACCGCGACCGGATCGGGAGCGGTGCGCCCGCCGAGCGGTTGCTGATGGCACCGAAGTCGTGGCCGGTGCTCCAAAAGGCTCGCAAGGCCGACCAGTTCCTCGTCGCGCGCGCCGACTATCGAGAGTTCCCCGACCTCTGGACCGGGGCCGCCTTCGACCGCCTCGAGCGCATCTCGAACGCGATGCCCGAGGCATCGGGGTACACCCGCGGCGAGGTCGAGCTCGTCAAGTGGATGAACAGCGACGGCGTCCCGATGGAGGGGCTCCTCTTCAAGCCGGAGGGATTCGACGGGTCGAAGAAGTACCCGATGCTCGTGTACTTCTACGAACAGCTCTCGGATGGGCTCTACAACTACGTGCGTCCGGCCGGGCGCAACGTGATCAACGCCGCCGTGTACACCTCGCTCGGCTATCTCGTCTTCATGCCGAACATCCATTACACGCCGGGCTACCCCGGGCCCAGCTCGGTGAAGTCGATCGTTCCCGGCGTACAGTCATTGATCGCCCGCGGGATCGCCGATCCGAAGCGGCTCGGGATCGGCGGCCAATCGTGGGGTGGCTACCAGACTTCCTTCGTGATCACCCACAGCAACCTCTTTGCCGCGGCGGTGCCGAACGCGACCGTGGTGAACATGACGTCGGCGTACGGGGGGATCCGGTGGGAGAGCGGCGTCGAGCGCGCGATCGTGAACTATGAGCGCGGACAGAGCCGGATCGGTGGATCACTCTGGGAGTATCCGGAGCGCTACCTCGAGAACTCGGCGCTCTTCCGACTTGACCGCGTGACGACGCCGGTGCTCTTCATGGCGAACGACGCCGACGGCGCCGTGCCCTGGTATCAGGGCATCGAGTACTTCGTGGCGATGCGTCGCTTGGGCAAGGAAGCCTACATGCTCAACTACAACGGCGATGCCCACAACCCGCGAAAGTATGCCAATCAGAAGGACATTGACCGCCGCATGCAGGAGTTCTTCGCGCACCATCTGCTTGGAGCACCAGCGCCCGAGTGGATGCGGCGCGGCATTCCCTTCCTTGAGCGTGGGCGTGATCAGTTGAACCGCTGACGGCGCTCACCACGAAGGCACGAAGGGTTCCCTGCACG
>JANPCH010000032.1:0-36530 GCA_031430835.1 Gemmatimonadaceae bacterium | reverse complement strand
TCGTTCTTTGCCATGGGAGGGCAGAATCCGCAGTCGATCGCGTTCTGCCCCGTCGCCGACCGCGACGGCAACCCCAAGGACACGCTGCGCAACGTCCTCGAGACCGGAGAGTTCGTCATCAACGTCGTGTCGCGGTCGATGATCGAGCGCGTGAACCAGGCGTCGGCGCCGTATCCTTTCGAGGTCGATGAGTTCGACGCCGCGGGATTCACTCGCATGCCCTCCGCAGTGGTGAAGCCGCCGCGCGTGGGTGAGAGCATGGCGCAACTCGAGTGCAAGGTGTTCCAGGTCGTGCCGCACGGCAGTGGACCGCAGCACAGCACCTGGGTGATCGGCGAGGTGCTCGTGTTGCATGTGGACGATGCGCTCATCGCCGAGGACGGACTGCCCGACACGACACGACTGCATCCCGCCGCGCGCTTGGGAAGGCAGGAGTGGGCATACGTGACCGCGCAGAACATGCTGATCCTTCCGCGACCGACCACGGTGCCGGGTGGAAAGCCGACGCCGCGACGGACGATGGGGTCCTGAACGAATGTCGCCCCATCGATTCTTGCTCGCTGCACTGTTGCCCGTACTGTTGCCTGTGCTGAGCCTCTCGGCTCGCGCCTTGTCCGCGCAGGCCGTGCGTACACCGGGGTCCACGACCGATGAGGAGCTCGTCCGGCAGCGTCGCGAGTCGTCGAACGCCGCGATCGCGCGGCACGACACCGCCGGCTTCGCGGCGATCCTCGCGCCGGAGCTCGTCGTGGTGTCGTCGACATCGACGCACAGCCACACCAAGCAGGAACATGTGGTTTCGATGGCCGAGTGGTTCGTCGCTCGACCGGATGTGATCTACCGACGGACCCCTGACTCGGTGCGTGTCTTCGCGCCTTGGCGCATGGCGAGCGAGACCGGGACCTGGGTCGGCTCATGGAGCGCTGCTGACGGCAAGGTCGTGATCGGCGGTCGTTATTTCGCGAAATGGCGATTCAGGGACGGCGCCTGGTTGGTGGAGAGTGAGACGTACGTGCCGGAGCACTGCACAGGCTCAGTCTACTGCTCGACCATGCCGTGATCGCGCGCTGTGCCCGCTGTACCCCGAACGCACTGAGGGCCAGAGCGCGATGGCTCTGGCCCTCGTTGCGCCGTCCCCGGAGGATCTTGGCGGCTAAGCCGGGGGAGCGCGAAGGCTCCCGGTTTCCGGGTCGGTGTCGGTCTGGGTGCGTCGTGGTGCCACCCGACCGTGCGCCCCGCACAGCGGCGGGATGAATGCAGCGGGTCCACGCACACTAGCCTTGGCGCTGAGCTCCCTCCTGGAAGGGAGAATCGGGACCAGGTGCCCGATCCGCTTGAGGCATCGCGGAGGCGTCGCCCTCGCTCTGCACGACCACTATTCAACTTTTTCTGCGGTCGCGCAATAGGCAGAAAGATGACAGCGCCGTCATCACTCGAGCGTAGGGCCACAGTCGCGACAGCGCAGCATCCTCGCGCGTGCCCTCGCACCGTCGACCGCGTAAGTTTCGGAGATGTGAGAGGCGAGCCTAACGCGTATTTCGTGACGCAAGGCCTCACCTCTCCCATCTCCCATCTCTCATCTGCCCTTAGAATGTTCACCAAACGCTTCGAAAGCCTCCCCGTCTATCTCCTCGCCACGATCCCGCAGAAGAAGCGCGACCTCATCGCGCAGGGCGTCGACGTGATCGATCTCGGTGCCGGCGACGCGGACCTCGCACCGCCGCCCGCGGCCGTTGCCGCTCTCAAGTCCGCCGCTGACGATCCCACCATGAGCCGCTACGGCTTCGGCCTCGGACTCCCCGCGTATCGTGAAGCGGTGAGTTCGTGGATGCAGAAGCGTTTTGGGCACCGCTTCGACCCGCTCAAGGAGATCGTGCCGCTCATCGGCAGCAAGGAGGGCATCGCCCACCTCGCGTTCGCCTACCTGCAGAAGGGCGACGTCGCGATCATTCCCGACCCCGGCTATCTCGCGTACCTCGGTGGGACGTTGCTCAGTGAGGCCGAGCCATATCTGTATCCGATCACACCGCGCACGAACTTCCTCGTCGAGCTCGATGAGATTCCCGCCGACGTCCTCAAGCGCGCGAAGATCCTCTACCTGAACTATCCGAATAACCCCACGGCCGCCGTTGCGCCAATGGAGTATCTCGAACGGGTCGTGCGCCGCTGCAAGGAGCTCGGGATCATCCTCGTGTACGACAACGCCTACTCGGAGATGACGTTCGACGGCTATGTGGCGCCGAGTATCTTCGACGTCCCCGCTGCGCGCGACGTCGCGATCGAGTTCCATTCGTTCTCCAAGACGTACAACATGACCGGCTGGCGCTGCGGTTGGGCGTGCGGGAACGCGGCTATCGTCGGTGCGCTCGGCAAGGTGAAGAGCTTCCTCGACACCGGGCAGTTCATGGCGGTGCAGAAGGCCGGCATCGCCGCGCTCGACTCATGGGAGACCTGGGTTCCCGGCAACGTCGAGGTCTTCCGCGAGCGTCGCGATGCCGCGGTCGCGGCCTTCCGCGCGAACGGCTTCGCGGGCGTCGAGTCACCCAAGGCGTCGATGTATCTGTGGGTGCCGCTCCCTGCAGGGATCAAGTCGCTGGAGTTCCACGAGCGGCTCATGGCTGAAGAAGGGGTGATCGCACTCGCCGGCACGTCGCTTGGCGCTGGTGGCGAAGGGTTCTTTCGCGTCTCGTTCGTGACCAGCCCGGCGCGCATCGCGGAGGCGGCGGCACGTGCCGGGCGCGTGCTCAAGCGGATGCAAGCGCGTTGATCGCGCGCGTTCGGGTTCGCGGCTGGCCGTTCGTCAGTCACGATCGAGACTGAGCACCACCAACCGCGAACTCGTGCCTCCGCCCGTCGCGATCGCCACGAACTGACGGCCGTCACTCGTGCGATACGTCATCGGGTTCGCGTACGCCTGCTGGCCAAGGTCGAGTTCCCAGAGGGTCACGCCGGTCCGCGTGTCGATGGCATGCAGCACGCGACCGCCGCCGGAGGCGAACACGAGTCCGCCACCGGTCACGAGTCCACCCGGTGATCCCGACACGCCGAGTCGCGCAGGGAGCACCGCCCCTCGCAGCGCGGGGTGCTGGCGCACTTCGGGCGTGTCGCCGAGGGGCACCTGCCACATCGTCTCACCCGTATTCATGTCGACAGCGGTGAGCGTACCATACGGCGGCTTGTTCACCGGCAACCGCGTGGCCGAGCGATCCGCACCCTCGGCGTTGTCGCGTTGCGATACGCCGAGCGAGGACCGCGGCAGGTCGACCATGTACGGCGTGTCGACGGTGTCGCTCGTCTGATCGCGCTTCAACAGCCGGAAGAGCGCTGGTGCGTTCGATCCCTTCACGAAGAGCCAACCTGTACTCGGATCTGCGGCCGCGCCGCCCCAGCCAGCGCCGCCGATCACGCCGGGCATCGCGACCGTGCCCTGGAGCGACGGCGGTGTGTAGATCGGCCCGAGTCGGTAGGGCGCGAGCTCGTCGAGCGCGGCCTGACGCAGCGCCGGAGTGAAATCCATGACGTCGGCGAGCGCGAGTCCCTGCTTCGTGAATGGAGCCGGCTTGCTGGGGAACGGCTGCGTCGGCCAAGCGACCTCGCCGGGCACGTCGCTCGCGGGCACTGCGCGTTCCTCGATCGGCCAGAGCGGCTTGCCGGTCGCGCGCTCGAACGCGAACAGCATCCCCTGCTTGGTCGGCACGACGACGATGTCCGTGCGACGACCCTCATGCATGACCGTCATGAGATTCGGCGGCGCAGGAAGGTCGTAGTCCCAGAGCCCATGATGTGCGATCTGGAAATGCCAGACGCGCCGGCCGGTCCGAGCGTCGAGCGCGACGAGCGACTCGCCATAGAGGTTCGCGCCCTTGCGCTCACCACCATACCAGTCGTCACTCGGCGTGCCCACCGGCAGGAAGACGAGGCCGCGCGCGCTGTCGACCGTGAACGGCGCCCAGACATTCGTGTGGCCCTTGTAGCGCCACGAGTCGTTCTCCCAGGTCTCGTTGCCCGCCTCACCGGGCTCTGGCACCGTCTTGAATCGCCACACCCGCCGTCCAGTGCGCACATCGAACGCCTGCACATCGCCGGGTGGATCGCCGCGATACACGAGCCGATCGCCCACGCCGTTGCCGACGATCACGAGATCGCCCCAGATCACCGGCGGCGAGGTGTTGGTGTAGTGCTCGCGTCGCACTTCGCGAGAGAGGTCCGCGGTGAGGTCGATCTCGCCGCGCGATCCGAACGATGTAATAGGCTTGCCGGTCGTCGCGTCGAGCGCGATCAGGCGCCACCGCGAGTTGATGAACACGCGCCGCGTGCGCCCGTCGGTCCACGTGGCTACGCCGCGGTGTACGAAGCCCGTGCCATTGCTCGGCTGGCCGTAGCCTTTCCATGGTTGTGGGTCGTATGACCAGAGCTCACGCCCGTTGCGTGCGTCGAGTGCGATCACACGGTTGTACGGCGTGGGAAAGACGAGCGTATCGCCGATCGCGAGTGGAGTGGCTTGAAAGAGCCCCGGTCGCGCGGGCTTCTGGCCCTCGCTCGCGGCGATCATCCGTTCATTCGCGTCCCAGCTGAACGCCACACGCAGTCCGTGCACGTTCGTGCGGTCGATGTCATTGAGCGTCGAATACTTGAGACCGCCAGCGTCGTTGCCGTACGCGCCCCACCCTACAGCACCGCCGCGCGGTCGATCGAGCCGCGCAGGTGCGAGCACAGCCGTACCGCCCTTCATCACGAACGAGACGCGCTGCAACGCGGTGATGTCGGTCAGCGGGTCCCCGTCCACCGCGACGAGATCCGCGACTCGCCCCTCCGCGACCGTGCCGATGCTGTCGGCGAGCCCGAGCGCTTCGGCCGCGAGTGATGTGGCAGCGCGGATCGCCTCGGCGTTCGCCTGGCCCGCCTCACGGACGCGGTAGACGATCTCGCGCGCGTTTTGTCCATGCGCACCGGCTACGGCGTCGGTCCCCATGACCACCTTGAGCCCTGCCGTACTCATCGCCGCACGAAAGACGGCGAGATTCTTCGGGACCACGTCCTCCATGAATCGGAAACCCTCGTCAGTGAAGTTCCCCGTGCCGAGGAAACGCGCGCGATGCTCGAGATAGTTCTGGATCACGACGCCGATGTTCGGCTCGAAGTAGGTACCGCGCGCTGACATGAGCGCCAGTTCGGTCCCCGTCACCTGTGTGCCATGCGTCACTCCGGTGCAGCCGGCGTTGGCGGCAGCCCGCACCGCCGACGCAGCGTGCGCGTGCACCCAACTGCGCAGACCGAGCCGACGAGCCTCGTCGCAGGCCGCGGTGATCTGCGCGTCACTCAGCGTCTGGCCGCCTCCGTCACGAATGCTCTTGGAGGCGAAGATCTTGATCACGTCGGCGCCGCGCGACGCGGTGGCACGCGCCCATTCGCGGATCTGCTCCGGCGAGCGCGACGTGTCGCTGAACTGTGCCACGGCGGTCAGGATGCGTGGCCCCTCAGCGCGACCTTCGGCGATCGCAGTGCGCAGCTCGACGTCGACTGCCGCGCCGAGGCTCTGCACCGTGGTGAAGCCGGCGCGCAGTGTGAGTTGGGCATTCTCCATGGCAGCGCGCAGGCGCTGCTGCGGCGTCTCTCCCCGCGTATTCGCGCGTCCGTCGGCTCCGAAATGCGCGTCGATGTGGACGTGCGTGTCGATCAGGCCCGGCATCACGGTGCGCCCCGAGAGGTCCCACGAGATCACCGTCCCCGTGCGCCAAGGCGCGATCCCCGTGATACGGGTCCCCTCGATGGTCAGTACGACATCGCGCAGCACACCACCACGGCCGTCGAGCAGTACGCCGGCGCGGATCGTGAGTGGTGCCCGCAGTGGCGCGCTGACGATCGGCGGCGAAGTCCGCGTTGCCGGTGTTGTCGGCGTGGGCGCGCCCGCACCGAGAGCCAGGGGAAGCACGAGCAACGCGGCGCGGCGAAGTGAGGCGCGGCGTAGTGTGGAGCGGCGAGACGCGGGGCGGAGCGGGGAAGACGACGAACGCTTCATCATGACCTCGGGAGTCGAATGCATGGGAATCTGCGCGCTGCGCCTCACGCGGGCCAGAAGGGGTGGGCCAGCGGACGCTCTGGAGTGCAGGTGTGCCGCCCGCGCCCGTTCGAGCGCTCGCGCGCGCTTCGGGTGTGCGTTACCATCCCCTCGTGACAACTGACCGCAGAGACTTCATCAAGCGCGCCGCGATCGTGGCCGCCACCGCGTCGGGTATCGGCATCTCCGATGCGCGCGCTCAGACTGGCGCGGCGAAGTCGCCCGCAACTCCTGCCGCGCCGGCGAGCGTTTCCTCCGGACCACAGGCCGCAACGCAGTCGGCGCCTCGCACACTCGACCCAGTTCTCCTCCGAGCGCTCGGCGACGCGATCCTCCCGGAGATGCTCGGCGACGCCGGTCGGCTCCGCGCCATCGGCAGTTTCTCCACGTGGCTCGCGCGCTACACGCCCGTAGTTGAGGAGATGCACGGCTATGGCGATGCCGAGATCACCTACACGCCGAGCGATCCGGCGCCGGGCTGGAACGCCCAGCTCTCCGGACTCGATCTCCTCGCGCGCCGCAAGCATCGCCGCGGTTTCGTGCGGCTCGGCGTTCCGCTCCGTCGCGAAGTCGTGCGAACGCAGCTCGCGCGAGTGAGCGGCACTCGGCTTCCGTCCAGTCCGCTCGTCGCACCGCATGTCGCTGTGGCGCTCCTCGCACACTGGGCCGCCTCCAGCGAGGCGACCGATCTCGCCTACGAGGCACGCATCATGAAGGGGAACTGTCGAGTACTCGCCGACACGTCGCGCGCACCGCTCCCGCTCGCGTCGACGGGGGACGCATGACCGCGCCCCGCGTCCTCGAGGCCGACATCTGCATCGTCGGCTCCGGCATCACCGCGGCGCTCATGGCCGAGAAGCTCGCAGCAGAGCGCAATGCGTCTATCCTCGTGATCGAGGCCGGCGGCCACTCCACGCCGCTGCGCGAGCGCGCGTTGCGCCGCGCGCGATGGATGGATTACGGCGAGACGCCGTGGCCGAACGACCATGTCGACGACCAGAATGCGCTCGGGACCGCGTATGGCTTCTCCCCGTCGATGAACGTCGGAGGCCTGGCGCTGCATTGGGGAGGCGTGACGCCGCGCTATTCGCCCGAGGACTTCAAGCTGCGCACGTTGTACGGCGTCGGCGACGATTGGCCGATCAGTTACGACGACCTCGATCCGTTCTATCAGGAGGCCGAGGAGCGCATGGGCATCTCTGGAGAACAGGGCCCGCCGGAGATGGATCCGCGCGGCAAGCCGTTCCCGATGCCCGCATTGCCCCTCAGCCGGAACCTCCAACGACTCCGCGAGTGGACCGGCAAGGCGGGGATCGCGATGTGGAGCCAGCCGAGCGCGAAGAACTCGGTGCCGTATCACGGTCGCGCGGTGTGCCAGCGATGTGACACCTGCTACCCTATCTGCCCGAGTGGCGCGAAGTACTCGCCCGACTTCTCGTTCGATGCGCTCGTGCGCGCCGGGCGCATCCGACTCGTCACCGACACGCTCGTGCGCCGCCTGCATGCCGACGCGCGCACCGGTCTCATCACGCATGCCACGGCCAATGCGACGAAGCAACCGGAGCGCGTGGTCACGATCCGCGCCAAGAGCTTCGTCCTCGCCGCCGGTTTCACCTGGACGCCACATCTCTTGTTGCTCTCTGCAGGTGGCGCGTTCCCCGAGGGCATCGCGAACCGCTCAGGACTCGTCGGCAAGTACCTCTGCGGCCATCGCAATGTCGGGGCGCAGATCCGCTTGCCGGTGAAGCTCTTCCCTGGCGTCAACGCGCAGCATTCGCTCGTCACCAAGCAGTTCATGCGGCCTGGTGCCCTGAGCAAGTACATCCGGCACGACCTGCGTGTGTGGGAGTCGTCGTTCGGCCAGGAGCCGCGCCTGCGCGACGATTCAGGCGCGGTGCTCCTCGGCGACGCGATCATGAATGACTGGCGCTCGCGCACCGTGAAGGGCACGGCGAGAGTGCGCGCCTACTACGACGTGCTCCCGGCGCGCGAGAGTGAACTCACGCTCGATGCGAGCGCCAAGAACGCCTGGGGCGATCCAATGCCGCGCCTGCAGTTCCGCGACGCGCCAGAGTCAGTCGCGCTGCGCGCCTGGACCGAGGAGACGATCCGCGCACTCTTCCAGCGAATGGCGCGCGCCGGCGATGGTGAGATCATCTCCAACGCCTCGGCGGCGGGTGACATCGGTCAGGAGCATCCGGGCGGCGGATGTCGCATGGGGAACGATCCCGAGACCAGCGTCGTCGACCGTGACGGTCGCTCTCATCACCATGAGAACCTTTTCGTCGCCGGCGCACCGACCAACGTCACGGCGAGCTGCTGCAACGGCACGCTCACCTTCGCCGCGCTCGGCCTCATGACGGCCGCGCGCGTGGGCGAGCAGTTCACAGCGACGGCAGGCCGCGAACCGTAGTAGCGGTGAGCCTGTGCGCAGCTGGCTCGCCAGGCAGGTGTCCTCACAACCGGAGTTCTCGTTCCAATGCAGCGTCGTTTCCTCTTGCTCGCTCTGATCCTCGCGCCCGTCGCGCCTCTCGCGTTGCCCGCGCAGCGCGCCATGCAGCCCAACGACTGGCATCGCCTCACCACGCTCTCGCAGCCTGCGATGTCGCCTGACGGCAAGGTCATCGCCTTCACCGTCACGACGGTCAACGAGCGCGAGAACAAGCGGCATCAGGAAGTCTGGGTCGTGCCGACAGCAGGGGGTGAGCCCGTGCGCTACACCGCACCGGCGACCGAGAGCGCGAATCCGTCGTTCTCTCCCGACGGCAAGTATCTCCTTTTCTCGTCGCAACGCCCTGGTGGCTCCGGCCCCATCTGGTCCATCCGAATGGACGTCCCTTCGGGCGAGGCCACGCAACTCACCGACTACCCCACAGGTTCCTGGTCGCGCGATGGTCGCTTCGCCGTCTTCTCCTCGGCTCCGACCCCAGACACCGCGATCGCCGGCCCACGCGCCGCCGGTGCGCCTGATGCCGATCCCTACGCGCGCATGCAGCCGACGGCGCGTCCCCCGTTCGGTGCGATCACCAAGCCGGTCGATCCGGCTCGCTTTGATGGTCGCCAGATCACCGAAGCGCGCTACAAGGCCAACGGCCAGGGCTTCCTCCCGGGGCCGCGCGAGGCGCGCGTGACCCGCCCACTGCAACTCTTCACGCAGACGCCCGGCGCCAAGCGGGTGCCGGTGACGAGCACTGCGTACTCGCATCGCTCGCCCGTCGTTTCACCCGACGGCAAGTGGATCGCATTCATCGCCGACGTCGATCTGCGCGCCGATTCGACGGTGCAGGCGATCGCCGATTCGCTCTCACGTCTCCCGTACGATGCGGCGCGCGACGAGGTCGATCGCAACGAGACCGACATCTACGTGATCCCGGTCGCCGGTGGCACGCCACGCAAGGTCGTGACGCTCGGCGGCGCCGAGTCCGATCTCACCTGGTCACCGGACGGTCGACGTCTTGCGATCATCCACCGGCCCGGTCGCGTGAAGCAGGCGCACGTCGGTGTGCTCGATGTCGCCTCCGGTCAGGTCACACCGATGGCTCGGGGATGGCGCTACGAACCCGCGTCCCTCGACTGGTTGCCGAGCGGCGACATCGCCGTCTCGGCCGACATCGGTGGCGCGAGCGGACTCTTCCTCGTGAATCCGCGAGACGGCAAGCTCCGCGAATCGCTTGGTGGCCGACGCAAGCTGAACGGCTTCACCTTCGACCAGGCAGGGCGTCAGGTCGCGTATGTATCAACGAGCGTCACGAAGCCGACTGAGCTCTATGTCGCCGGAGCCGACGGCAAGGGCGAGCGCAAGCTCACGAGCTTCAACGATCGCCTCAGCAACGAGATCGCGTGGTCCGACGCTGAACGGCTCACCTTCCGGTCCGTCGGGGACGTCGAGATCGAGGGGTGGCTCATGAAGCCGTTCGGCTACGAGTTGGGGAAGAAGTACCCGCTCGTGCTCTACATCCATGGCGGTCCGCACAGCCAGTACGGCGAGCAGTGGTTCGACGAGACGCAGAACCTCGCGGCCGCGGGCTTCATGGTCCTCTACACGAATCCACGCGGCTCGAGCGGCTACGGCGCCGACTTCACCTTCTCGACGCGTGGGCGTTGGTTCGCCGAGGATTATCAGGATCTCATGAAGGCGACCGACATCGCCGCCGCGCGTGCCGATGTCGACTCGACACGCATGGGCGTGACGGGAGGGTCATACGGTGGTGTAATGACGGCTTGGATCACCACCAAGACCGACCGGTTCAAGGCGGCGCAGGCCGACCGCATGATCAGCAACTGGTGGTCGTGGTATGGCACGTCGGACGCGCAGGGACTCACGGAGTTCGAGTTCTACGGTCGCCCGTGGGACAATCCTGCGATGTATGACTCGCTCTCACCGATCCGCAACGTGCGTGCGGTCAAGACCCCGACCTTCATCCTGCAGAGCGAGGACGATCATCGTACGCCGATGACCGACGCCGAGCAGTGGTTCGCGGCGCTCAAGCGGCAGGGCACTCCGGTCGAGTTCGTTCGCTACCCGCGGTCGACGCACGATCTCAGTCGCACGGGCGAGCCGTGGTTGCTCGTGGATCGACTCGGGCGGTTGCGGGACTGGTTCGGGTACTGGCTCATGTGAAGGATGAAGGTTGAAGAATGAAAGACGCGGACGCGCGTGATCTTTCATCCTTCATCCTGCATCCCTCATCGTTGCACCGCTCCACCCTTCAGCACCAGCTTCACCCGATACAACGCCGTGACGTCGCGCGTCGGATCGCCGTCGACCGCGACTAGATCCGCCAGCAGACCTTCACGAATGGTCCCCAGTCGTTCGTCGAGCCCGAACAACTTCGCGTTCCCGCTCGTCGCCGCGCGCAGCGCCGCCGGCGCTCGCATCCCGGCCGCGACCATCAGTTCGATTTCCCACGCGTTGCGCCCGTGCGCGTACACGCCGGCATCGCCACCCACGCACATCGGTACGCGCGCCGCGAGCGCAGCCGCAAAACCAGCGCGCTTCTGCGCCATGCGCGGTGTGGGCGCGGACCCCTCACGCCACCCCGCGTAACGTGCCGTGGCTTCGACCGCGGCGAGCGTTGCGCAATACCCTACGCCGCGTTCCGCCATCATCCGCCACGTCTCAGCGCTGCCGCCATCGCCGTGCTCGATCATCGCGACGCCTGCACGGATCGCCCGACGCATCCCCTCGTCGGTCGCTGCGTGCGCCACGACCTTCCGCCCGCTCGCCGCCGCGACCTCGACGAGCGTGCGCAGCTCCTGTTCCGCGAAGGTGGGGAGCGCCTCGCCGTTGGGACCCCAGCGATAATCCGCGTAGACCTTCACCCAGTCGGCACCGTGCCCGATCTGGTCGCGCGCTGCTCGCGTGAGTCCCTCAACGCCGTCTGCTTCGGCCGCACCCTGTGGCACCTCCCATTCACTCGCGTATCCCTTGGGGCCGTAGCTGCCGGTCGCGACGATCGCCTTCGATGAGATCAGGAGTCTCGGGCCGGGGATGATCCCCTGATCGATCGCCTCCTTGAGTCCCTGGTCGGCGTAGCCAGCTCCCTCAGTCCCCAGATCCCGCGCAGTCGTGAATCCGGCCATCAGCGTGGCGCGCGCGTGAGTGACGGCGCGCGCGGTCCGTAGACTCAGCGATTCCTTGAGGACCTGGTCGTTCCACGAGGTCTCGTCGTACGGATGCAGGAAGAGGTGTGTGTGTCCCTCGATCATGCCCGGGATCAGCGTTGTGCCGCGCAGTTCCATGACGCGTGCATCGGCGGGCGCACTCACCTGGGCTCGCGGACCGACCGCGACGATCCGTTCGCCGCGCACGAGCACGACCCACCCCGTGCGTGCCGAGTCTTCGGTGCCAAGGAAGACCCGGTCGGGGATGAGCAGGGTTGTCTGTGCCGCAGAGGCGCTGGCCGCTGTGACGGACGGCGAGGCCTGCGCGCCGAGTGCGTGCGCGGATGTGATGATCGCTGACACGAGCAGAGATCCGCGCAGAGTCACGCGCTGCGCCCCGCGCACTCGGCCCGTCGAGGTTCCGGTCATCGCTTCGCCTCCGGTACATCGGTAACTCCGCCCGACACGATGAACGCGAGCACGTCGGAACTCGACGCCTCGAGACGCGTCACGCGGGTCGCCGGGACCACGACGAGCTGGCCGGCGAAGTTGTAGGACTGCGGGAAATACACAGCCACGTCGAGCGGGAGCCCGAGCGCGCTGAGCGACGCCTGCGTGGTGAATCCGAATGTGCGCACCGCGCCGTCGGCGGACAACTGCACGAGCACCGGCGTGTCGAACCGCCGCTTCTCGCCGACGAACGCGCTCAGCAGGTCCTTGGTCGACGAATACAAGAGTCGCACGAACGGAAGCCGCTCGAGCAGGCTCTCGAGCCAGCGCTCGGCCTGCGTCCAGAGGAACGACGTGCCAACGAAGCCCACGAGCGTGATCCCCGCGACTGTGATCGCGAACCCCGCACCGGGGATCGGAAGGCCGAGCCACCCGTCCACGCGCGTGAGCACCACCCAGCAGATCGCGATCGTGACGACCAGCGGCACCGTGAGGATGAGGCCGCGCAGGAAGTACGTGAGGAACCACTTCATCGCTCGCGCTCGCAACGTGTGAGGGGGAACAGGCGTAACTGGGGGAGTCGCAGCAGAAGATAACCCCGAGCCCATCGAGCCGATGTCCCGCAACCGCCACGCGTCCACCACCGCGATCCTTGCGATCGCCCTCACCCTCTCGCTCGCAGCGGCTCGGCCGACCGCGCTGAGTGCGCAAGCGGCCAAGTTGCCACTCACGCAGGACACCTACGACATCTGGCGGTCGATCCTCCAGCCCGCGCTCTCGCCTGATGGCCGTTGGGCGGTCTACACGCTCACCCCGACTGTCGGCGACGGTGAACTCGTCGCGCGCGCGACCGGAAGTACGACCGAATACCGCGTGGCACGTGGCTGGACCGGACGTCCGTTGATGAGCGTCACGGGCACGCCCTTCACCGCACAGGCCGCACAGGTGACCGCCGACTCACGGCACGTGATCGCGCTCAAGTATCCCAGCAAGGCGGCGATGGACTCTGCGCGCGCGCGTCGCGGACGTCCCGCCGACCAACCCAAGTCCGCACTCGCGATCCTCTCCCTCGCCGACGGCAAGGTCACCGAGATCCCGAGTGTGCGTGGATTCCAAGTCGCGCGTGACGGAGGGCGGTTCGTCGCCTATCAGATCGACGCCGACACGACCGCGGCGGGCGGGCGCGGCGCTAACGGAGCCGGTGCGGCCAACGGTGCCGCTGGTGCCGCTGGTGCCGCTGGTGCGTCCGCGACAGCAGTCCGCGCCGACTCCGCGAGGCCTGCTGCCCGACGCAAGGACTCCGGGACCGCACTCGTGCTGCGCGAGCTCGCGACCGGCACCGAGGTGCGTGTCGAGCGCGTCACCAACTACACGATCGACCTGACCGAGCGATTCCTCGTCTACAGCACCACCGGCGCCGATTCGCTCAACAGCGACGGTGTATTCGTCCGCAACCTCGCGACTGGCATCGTCACCCCACTGCTCGTCGCCACCGGCAACTACCGCAGTCTCGCGATCGACGAGGCGGCCACTCAGGTCGCATTCGTCACCGACGCCGACGAGTGGAAGTCTGAGAAGCCGCGCATGACGCTGTATCATGCGTCGCTCATCGGTACACGCCAGCGCCCCGGTGTCCAGCCCGCAACGGTCGCGGTCGCCGCACCCTCCGTCGGGGACGGCATGAAGATCGCTGATCGCGGTGCGATCGACTTCGTTCGCACCGGCACCGTGCTGCGCTTCGGCATCGTGCATGTGCAGCCCGACTCCATCCCCGCTGACTCGATCGCCGACAAGGCTGTCGTCGATCTCTGGCATTGGCGCGACACGCGTCCGCAGCCGATGCAGCGTCTGCAGGTCGCGCAGGACCGCAATCGAAGCTACAGCGCTGTCTTCCATGTCGCGACGCGACAGATGCGGCGCCTCGCGAATGACTCGATCCCCACCGTTCAACTGTCGGAGGACGGGAAGGTCGCCGTCGCGAGCACCGGCGTCCCCTACGAGATCGACGCCATCGCTGGCGACGACGGCAACGACATTCACGTCTTCAACACCGTGACGGGCGACTCGCGCCGCGTCGCCACGAAAGTGCCGGGCAACGGCCAGCTCTCGTCCGCCGCACGATTCGTGGTCTGGTGGGAGAAGGGCGTCTGGCGCGCCCACGACATCGTCGCCAATCGCACACGTGATCTCACTGGCGCGATCACCGATGCGCGATTCGACCAAGAGACTCACGACACGCCGGGAGAGCCGTCGCCCTGGGGCGTGGGTGGCTGGACCAAGGACGACGCGCGCGTGCTCATCTACGATCGCTACGATATCTGGGAGATCGATCCGCTCGGCACCGTGGCCCCGCGCAACCTCACCGACGGCGTGGGTCGCCGTGATTCCCTCACGTTCCGCCTCGTCGACCTCGATCCCGAGGAACGCTTCTACGATCCCGCGCAGCCGCTGCTGCTCCGCACCTTCGACAACGTCACCAAGTTCGCCGGCCTGTACCGCGACCGCGTCGGTGTCGCTGCGCAGCCAGAGCGCATCATCATGGCGGCGAAGTCATGGCCGCTCCTCGTCAGGGCGCGCCGCGCCGAGCAGTATCTGCTCACACGCGCCGACTATCGCGAGTTCCCCGACCTCTGGACCGGTGCGTCGTTCGATCGGCTCGAGCGCATCTCGAATGCGATGCCCGAGCAGTCGCGATATCTCTGGGGCAACGTCGAACTCGTGAAGTGGATGAACAGCGACGGCGTCCCGCTCGAGGGCTTGCTCTACAAGCCCGAGGGGTTCGACGAGTCCAAGAAGTACCCGATGCTCACGTACTTCTATGAGCAACTCTCCGACGGGCTCTACAACTACAACCGCCCTGCCGGACGCAACACGATCAATCCGATCGTCTACACTTCGCTCGGCTACCTCGTATTCATGCCGAATATTCACTACACGCCCGGCTACCCCGGGCCCAGTGCAGTGAAGTCGATCGTGCCCGGCGTACAGTCGTTGATCGCGCGTGGCATCGCCGATCCCCGCAAGCTCGGCATCGGTGGCCAATCGTGGGGCGGCTACCAGACGGCGTATATCATCACCGCGACCAATCTCTTCTCCGCGGCCGTGCCCAACGCGACCGTCGTCAACATGACCTCGGCCTACGGCGGCATTCGATGGGAATCGGGTGTCGAACGCGCGATCGTCAACTACGAACAGGGGCAGAGTCGCATCGGCGGGTCACTTTGGGAGTATCCTGAGCGGTACTTCGAGAACTCGCCGCTCTTCCGGCTTGACCGTGTGACCACCCCAGTGCTCTTCATGGCCAACGACGCTGACGGCGCCGTGCCCTGGTACCAGGGGATCGAGTTCTTCGTCGCGATGCGGCGCCTCGGGAAGGAGGCGTATATGGTGAACTACAACGGCGACGCGCACAATCCGCGGAAGTACGCGAACCAGAAGGACATCGACCGCCGGATGCAGGAGTTCTTCGCGAACAAGCTGCTCGGCGCGCCGGCGCCCGAGTGGATGAAGCGGGGGATCCCCTACCTCGAGAAGGGCCGGGATCAGGTCGAGAAGCCGAAGCCGGTCAGCGCGGCGCGGGAGCCCTAGTTCGCCTGGCCGCTCTCAGCACAGGGTGCACCGGCAACCCCAACGGCGTATCACGAAGGACACGAAGGGTCATGAAGAACACGAAGCACTACGAACGCTGGGGGAACGACATCGCCGAAGCAGGCGCCGTCGTTCCCCCAAGTTCTTGTCGTCCTTCGTGGCAGTTCTTCGTGCGCTTCGTGTCTTTGTGGTGAGCTGTTCCCTGTGCGTCTGTGGTGAAAACCGTTGCCGTTGCTGTTCGCGCTACCGCGTCCCGAACTCCTTCGGCGGCAGCGTGCGCAGGTAGTTCCAAAGCGCCTTGAACTCGACATCGGACATGAGCTTCGTCGCCGCGATCGGCATCAGCGGCTTGAGCTCCGTTCCATCCGGTCGCTTGCCCGTCTTGAGCGTGCTTACGAACTGGTCGAACGTGTAGTGGCCGATCCCGCTCGGGGTCAGGTTCGCCGCTGGCGGGAAGTCGGGCGGCGTGCCGGGGATCTTGCCGCCGCCATAAGTCGCTCCATGGCAGCCAGCGCACCCGACCTCGCCGAGGTACTCGCCGTAGGCGACCGTCGTGTCCTCAGGGATCGACGGAACGACCTCCTCGCGATGGGTGACGAGGTCGTAGCCGAAGAAGGGGAACTGGCCGGCCAGATGCAGCGCGCGCGCAAGCGGCCCGAGGCTGAGTGGCACGCGTTCCTTGTCCACCGGCGGCACCGACCGGACGTACGCGATCACCGCGCCGACGTCGGCGTCGGAGAGGTGTTGGTACTCCTCGCTGGGCATGAAGCGAAGTCGACGCCCGTCGAGCCGAACGCCATGGCGGATCGCCCGTTCGAATGCGACGTCGGAGAAGTCGGCGGGAAGTCCCCCTTTGCCGAACGTGATGTTCGAACCGGCGAGCGTGCCGATCATGAAGTCTTCATTGAGGGTCATTCCGGCCATGTCAGTGCCGTGGCAATCGACGCACTTGTTGATCGACCGAACGAGGTGCTCGCCGCGTGCGACGCTCGCGCTGTCGGTCGGAGCGGTGAACGCGTGTGTCGGGAGCGCGACCGTGCGCGCGATGCGAGTGCCGGTCACGGCGTACACGACGCCAACGCAGAGGACCAACACGCCGACGACTCCTCCAATGCCGATCAAGAGGTAGCGAACGATTCGCGACACGACTGCTCCGGGTTTGGGTGGCAACGCGGCTCGCCGGCGGTTTCGCCAGCGGCGGGGCGCCCCTAGTATTCTCCCATGTCCTCCACTTCGCCAGCGGGTCCGGCCGCGTCGGCGCCAAGCCTTCCGCCCTTGGTCGAGCCTCCCTCGGGGCCGTCGGCCGCACCTCCCATACCGTCTTCCCAGCCGACGATACCCGGCTCCTCGAACGGCGGAGTCTGGTCGGTCGAGAGCGCCAAGGCGCTCTACAACATCGAGGGCTGGGGCGATGGTTTCTTCGACATCAACGAGGCCGGTCACATCGTCGTCCGACCCGACAAGGATCACCCCGGCCGCGTCCTCGACCTCTTCGAGCTCTCGCACGATCTCGAGGCGCAGGGCGTGGCGCTCCCGGTGCTGCTCCGCTTCTCCGACATCCTCCGCGCGCGGATCGAGATGCTCCACGCCCGCTTCTCGCACGCGATCGCCGAGTTCCAGTACGAAGGGAAGTACACGACAGTCTATCCGATCAAGGTCAACCAGCAGCGCCATGTCCTTGAGGAGATCGTCGAGTTCGGCCAGCCCACGGGGGTCGGGCTCGAGTGTGGCTCGAAGCCAGAGCTGCAGGCCGTCCTCGCGCTCACCGAGCGCGCCGACCACCTGATCATCTGCAACGGCTACAAGGACGAGGAGTTCATGCGCCTCGCCCTGATGGGGCAGAAGTTGGGCCACACCGTGCTGATCGTCATCGAGCAGGTGAGTGAGCTCGACGTCCTCCTTCCGGTCGCCGCCGAGATGGGGATCACGCCGACGATCGGCGTCCGGATCAAGCTCTCCAGCGAAGGCTCCGGCCGCTGGGCACAGTCGGGCGGGGAGAAGTCGAAGTTCGGCCTCAACTCAGCGCAGTTGATGCAGGTCATCGAACGGCTCTCGGCAGTCGGGATGCAGGACATCATCAAACTCATCCACTTCCATCTCGGCTCGCAGATCACCGACATCCGCTTCATCAAGCGCGGGCTGCAGGAAGTGAGCCGGTTCTACGTCGAGTTGCGCCGTCTCGGGCTCGACATCCGTTACGTGGATGTCGGCGGGGGACTCGGTGTCGACTACGACGGCACCCAGTCGACGGCGCAGGCCTCGGTCAACTACTCGGCGCAGGAGTACGCGAATGACATCGTGTACACACTTGGTGAGACGTGCCGTGAGGAGTCACTGCCGATGCCCGACATCATCTCGGAGTCGGGGCGCGCCCTCACGGCGCACCACGCCCTGCTGCTCCTCTCGATCATCGATGTCGAGTCAGCGGCCGAACCGGTCGTCCCGAACATCTCCGAGGACGACCACGCCCTCCTGCACGAGATGGCCGACGACCTCAAGACCGTCTCGCGGAAGAATGTCTCGATGCGCCGCGTCCGCGAGATCTTCCACGACGCGACCTTCGACAAAGAGCGTGCGCAGCAGCTCTTCGGGTCGGGAGTGCTCTCGCTCAAGGAGCGGGCCCTCGCCGAGACCTTCTACCTCTGCACGCTGAACGTCGTCGGGCGGCTCGCCTCCGGGAAGCGTGAGGCCTTCGACGACATCATTCGCGACATCGACGCCGCGCTGGTCGACCGCTACTTCGCGAATTTCTCCCTCTTCCAGTCACTCCCCGACAGTTGGGCGATCGACCAACTCTTCCCGATCGTGCCGGTGCACCGGCTCGACGAACAGCCCACGCGCCGCGGGACGATCCAGGACGTGACCTGCGACTCCGATGGGAAGATCGACCGCTTCATCGGGGCCCGCGATGGCGCGCCATCGATGCCGCTGCACGTCTTTCGGGACGGCGAAGCCTACATCCTCGGGATCTTCCTGACCGGCGCCTACCAGGAGATCCTCGGCGACCTCCACAACCTCTTCGGCGACACGAATGCCGTGCACATCCGGCTGAGGGACGGCGGGTACGAGGTCACGCATCTGGTGCACGGCGACACCGTCACCGAAGTGCTGAACTACGTCCAGTTCCGCGCCTCCGACCTGCTCGCGACCTTCCGACGCAAGGTGCTGCAGGCGAAGGGGATCTCCCGCGAGGAGGCGAACATGTTCATCGCCGAGTACGTCGCGGGGCTGGAGGGATACACGTACCTCGAGGGAGAGGCGGCGAGATAGTGCTGAGGGGAGAGGGGAGATGTTCGGCACTCAGCGGATGCGAAAGAGGCGCGCCAGCGGTTCCCGGCGCGCCTCTCTCACATCTTCCCTCTCCCCTCTCCCATCAGCGGTTCAACGCCGATCGTACAGCTCCGCCACCGCGCCCCAGTGCACCACGTTCCACCACGCCCCGATGTAGTCCGGGCGCCGATTCTGGTACTTCAGGTAGTAGGCGTGTTCCCACACGTCGAGCCCGAGGATCGCGTGCCGTCCTTCCATCAGCGGATTGTCCTGGTTCGGCGTCGTCTCGATGGTCACCTTGCCGTCCTTCGCCGCGACGAGCCACGCCCAGCCTGAGCCGAAGCGGCCGACGGCGGCAGCTTGGAAAGCCTCACGGAACTTTGCGTAATCCCCGAACGCGCTCTTGATCGCGCCGGCGACGTTGCCGCTCGGCTCTCCGCCCGACTTCGGCACCAGTAGTGTCCAGAAGAGAGAATGGTTCCAGTGACCGCCGCCGTTGTTGCGCACCGCCCCACGCACGCTCTCGGGGACCTTGGCGATGTCGCGGCAGAGCTGGTCGAGTGACCAACTGGCGAGTTCGGGGGCCTTCTCGGTCGCGGCATTCAGGTTGTTGATGTACGCCTGATGGTGCTTGCCGTGGTGGATCTGCATCGTCTGCGTGTCGAGGTGCGGCTCGAGGGCGTCGAATGCGTAGGGCAGTTTCGGCAGGGAATGGGCCATGGTTCAGCGACTCCGATTCAGGTGTGGCTTGCTGTCTTTCAATATACGTTCGAGACACGGCCTCTACTGCTCACCACGAAGACACGAAGGACACGAAGGGGAACAAGGACCCGGGTAACACCGCGTCAGTGGCAGGTGCAGCTGCTGTTCCCCCAGCATTGGCCGTTGTCGTTCTTCGTGTCCTTCGTGTCTTCGTGGCGAGCAGTTGAAGTCGTCGTTCTCGGGCTATGCCGGGGCACGCCGCCGGTTCTTGTACCACGCGATGAATGCCGGACTCACCGACAGGATGACGATCCCGATCACGAGTTGCTCGACGTGCGCTTCAAGTCCGGGGACCATCTTCACCACGTAGTAGCCGGTCAGCAGCATCGACCAGATCCACGCCAACCCGCCGATCACGTTGTAGAAGAAGAAGGTGGGGTAGTGCATCTTCGCCGCCCCGGCGACGACCGGTGCGAAGGTCCGCGCGAAGGGCATGAATCGGGCGAGGATGATCGTCTTCCCGCCGTGCTTCTCGTAGAAGGCGTGCGCCGCCCGAAGGTGGCTCTGCTTGAACCAGCGCGAGTCCTCCTTCTTGAAGAGCGCCTCCCCTGACCGGCGCCCGATCGCGTACGCGATCTGGTCCCCGACGATCGCGGCGGCGGAGCAGAGGATGCCCAACGTCCAGACGTTCAGCGTGACGAGCCCGTCGCGTTGGGCCGCGACCAGGCCCGCCGTCACGAGAAGCGAGTCCCCCGGCAGGAAGGGGAAGAGCAACCCCGTCTCGATGAAGATGATCGTCGTGATCCCGGCGTATCCCGCGGTCGAGACGAGAGTGTTCAGGTCACGGAGCTGGTGCAGCAGGTCGAGGAGCCATTCCATAGGTGACGGAATCTAGCAGCGCGCTACTTTCCAGTGGTGCCGGCAAAGACCCTCGACCAGTTCGCGATCGTGCTGCATCGCCCCCAAGACCCGGTGAACCTCGCCGCGACCGTGCGGGTGATGAAGAATTTCGGGTTCAGTGACCTGCGGCTCGTCCAGCCGGTCGCCTACGACCCGTGGCGGATCGAGGGCGTCGCGCACGGCACCCGGGACGTGGTCGAGAGGATCCGCCACTTCGAGTCGCTGCCCGAGGCCCTCGCCGATTGCGTACACGTCGCCGCCTTCGGCGCGAAGCGCCGCGCGCACCGCTGGCCCGTCGTGGCGCCGCGCGCCTTCGCCGAGCAGGCCGTTGGAAAAGCCGAAGAGGGAAGGGTCGCGCTGCTCTTCGGCCAGGAGGATCACGGCCTGCCGAACGAGGCGATCGACGCCGCGCACGTGCTGGTCACGATCCCCACCACCGAGCATGCGTCGCTCAACATCGCGCAGGCCGTGCTCGTCGCGGTGTACGAGTTGCATCTGACGGCCGGCGATGCGACGCGCATCGTCAAGCGACACAAGCACCACGCCGCGCTCCCGAAACACGATGAGTGGGAACGAGCACTCGCCGACATCGATCGTGCGCTCGGTGAGATCGCCTTCTATAGGACGCGGAATCCCGAACACATCATGCGTTCGGTCCGCTCGCTGTTGAATCGCGCTGGTCCCGACTCACGCGAGCTCACGCTGGTTCGCGCGATGGCGATCGAGGTGCTGCGGACGATCGATCGAGTCAAGCGCGGCCTCACCTAACATCACGCTCCGCCCTCACTTGCGTCGAGTCGCAGCACGGGTCATCTTTTCACGTCGTCAATGCTTGTGAAATTGTTCACAAGAGCGCAGGGCATTCGGTTCTCCTCCCACCCCGAGTCCGCTGAATGACGGGTCGAACGAAGTGGGTCATCGTCCCCGGACTGGTCGTCGTCGCGACGGCCGCGACCATCGTCTCCGCCTACGCCGGCTCGCAGGCCGCGCCGCCGCAGGCCAGCGCGACCGAGACAGCCACCGAAAAGGCGAATCGCGAAGCCTTCGGCAAGGCGAAGCCGGGACCCTGGGCCTATAGCGGATCGGGCAGCTACACCTTCTACATCGGCGGCGGGATGGGCCGATCGCCGGTGCAGCCGATCAAGTTCCCGCACCCGGTGCACGTGAACTCGCTGCAGATGAACTGCACCTTCTGCCACAACGCGGCGACGCAGTCCCCCGACCCGGGCTTGCCTGCGGTCGGCACGTGTATGGGCTGTCACACGATCGTCGGTGCCGGGCGCCCGGAGATCGTGAAGCTCACCGAGTACGCCACCAAGAAGCAGCCCGTTCCGTGGGTCCGCGTACACAAGGTCCCCGAGTACGTGCACTTCCCGCACATGAGGCACGTGAATGCCGGCGTCACCTGCCAGACCTGTCACGGTCAGGTGAACAACATGGCGCAGGTCTTCCAGGCCCAGTCGCTCAACATGGGCTGGTGCGTGACCTGCCACGTGAACGGCTACTCGCCGGCCGACGGCGTCCGTGCGGCGGGCCTCGAACCCGATTCGGCAACGGTCGCGCTGCCCCGAAAGAAGGCGTCGTACGACTGCGCCACCTGCCACTACTAGGATCGCGATGACAAAGATCTCCGATACCACGGCCGCTCTGACGGAGCAGCCCGCGGTCAAGCGTCGCGACTTCCTCAAGGTCCTCGGCGTCACCGGCGCGGCGACCACGGTGGCGGGTTGCACCTCCGGCGAGGTGGAGAAGCTCATCCCCTACCTCGTCTCCCCGGACCAGACGGTGCCGGGGGTCTCGAACCACTACGCGACCACCTGTCGCGAATGCTCGGCCGGTTGTGGGCTCATTGTTGAGGTGCGCGACGGCCGCGCGATCAAGGCCGAGGGGAACCCCGCTCACCCGGTGAACAGGGGCGCGCTCTGCGCACGCGGTCAGGCCTCGCTGCAGGGCCTCTACAATCCCGATCGCTTCCGCACACCGATGAAGCGGCAGGGCGATCAACTCGTCGCGACCACGTGGGAAGACGCTATGCAGGTTCTCGCCGCGAAACTCGGCGAGGTGAAGAGCCGCGGCCAGGGGAGTCGCGTGGCATTCGTCAACCAACACGAACTTGGTTCCTTCCCCGCATTCCTCGACTCGGTTCTCGGCGGCTACGGCATCGCGCCGCACCTGAGCTACGACGCCGAGGCGCCGATCGCCGTTGCGCAGGCGAACAGGGTCGCCTACGGCGCCTCCTGGCCCCAGATCGACTTTGCGGCCGCGTCGCTCATCGTCTCCTTCGGGGCCGACTTCCTCGATGGCTGGGGACTCCCGGTCCCGCAGCAGCTCGCCTTCGCTGACGCGCGCGGCAAGATCGAGGGCGCCCCGCGTTTCATCTACGTCGGCGCGCGGCGCTCGCTCACCGGACTCAACGCCGACCACTGGATCCCCGCCCGCCCCGGCACCGAACTCCAGATCGTGAACGCGCTCCTTGGCCGCGGGTCGCTGACGGCGGCCGCCGAGTCGGCCGGTGTTGGCGCCGGACTGCTCGACGGACTCGCCCGCGAGATCCGCGGAGCGAGCGCGAGCGCGATCCTCTCTGGCGGCTACGGCGAGGATGCCGGTGAACTCGCCGCCGCCGTCGCAGAACTCAACAAGCAGCGCGGAAACGTCGGCAAGACGATCAAGCCGAACGAGGGCTACCTCGCGTTCGAGGGCGTCGCAGGCCACGCCGAGATGCGTGCGGTCGCCGAGCGGATGAACGCCGGTGAGGTGCCGCTCTTCTTCGTCCGCGGTTCGAACCCCGCCTACACGACCGCTCCTGGGATCAACTTCGCCGCCGCAATGGCGAAGGTCGCCTTCAAGGTCTCCTTCTCGAACGTGCCCGACGAGACGACGTCGCTCTGCGATCTGGTCCTTCCGGACAACCACGGCCTCGAGAGTTGGGGCGACGCCGAACCGCTGCGGGGCACGCTCTCGCTCCAGCAACCGACGATGGACCCGGTCTTCGATTCGCGCGCAACTGCCGATGTGCTGCTTGCCCTCGCGAAGGGTGATCCGCAGATGGCCGCGCGCTTCCAGTTCGTCGACTATCGCAGCTGGCTCTCGGCCCGACTCGGCGGGAATGCGGCCTTCAAGGATGCGCTGCCCACCGCACTGAAGACTGGGTCGTCCGCCGCGCGCACGAGCCCACCGCGGGTCGAGACACGGCGCGCCCGCGCTGGCGCACAACAGGGTACGCACTTCCTCGTCGCCTATCCTTCGCCGACGCTCGGTGACGGTCGTGGCGCGAACAAGCCCTGGTTGCAGGAACTCCCCGACCCGGTCACGAAGATCGTGTGGCAGACCGTCGTCGAGATGCACGGCGAGACCGCGGCGTCGCTCGGCGTCGAGGCCGGCGATCTGGTCACGGTCACGACGCCAGCCGGGTCGATCACCGCGCCGGCCTTCATCTACATCGGCATCCGCCCCGACACGATCGCGGTGATGCTCGGGCGCGGCCACACGGCGAGCGGTCGCTATGCGCGTGCCGGGCAGAACGCGTGGAGTCTCATTGCGAGCGCCGAGGACCAGCGCAGCGGCGCGGCTGCGCTCTCGGCCACGAAGGCCACGATCGCGAAGGCTGGTGGCGACGTCCGGCTCGTGACGACCGAAGGGTCGGGGCGACAGCACGGACGCGGGATCGCGCAGGCGACCACGATCGCCGCGCTGATAGCTGGCGAGAACCAGAAAGAGCACCACCTCTTCGAAGGGCAGGCCAGCACCGCGTTCCTCCCCGGGCTCCGTTCGCCAACAGCGAATGACGCGCAGGGTGACTTCGGCGTCCCCAACTCGAAGGACAAGGGGATGTACGACCCGAACCACTGGTCGGGCGCCGCCAAGCGTCGCTGGGCGATGACGGTGGATCTCGCGCGCTGCACCGGCTGCTCGGCTTGTGTCACCGCCTGCTATGCCGAGAACAACATCCCGACGGTCGGCGCCGAGTGGCAGGGCCCGATCCTCCTCCCCGACCGCACCGGCTTCGGCGCGAACATCACGCGCAGCCGCGAGATGGCGTGGATCCGGCTCGAGCGGTACTGGGAACTCGATCGCGAACCGAAGGACGTGCACTTCGATCCCGAGCACGCGGACTTCGAAACGCGCTTCATCCCGATGATGTGCCAGCACTGCGGCAACGCGCCGTGCGAGCCGGTGTGCCCGGTGTACGCGACGTACCACGCGCCGAACGGGCTCAACGTGCAGGTCTACAACCGCTGCGTCGGCACGCGCTACTGCTCGAACAACTGCCCCTACAAGGTCCGCTACTACAACTGGTTCGGGTATGGCGACCCGAGCCGTTCGCAGTATGCCTTCCCCGAGCCTCTCCATTGGCAGCTGAATCCGGACGTCACCGTCCGCCAGAAGGGCATCATGGAGAAGTGCACGTTCTGCGTGCAACGGATCAAGGAGGCCGAGAACCGCGCGGCACTCGAGGGGCGTGAGGTCCAGCCCGACGAGTTCACCGTGGCCTGCGCGCAGGGCTGCCCCTCGCGCGCGATCATCTTCGGCGACGCCGCCGACGAGCACTGGTCGATCGCGAAGTGGGCACAGGATCGGCGCGCCTACCACGTGTTCGAGGAACTCAACACCTACACTGCGGTGGTCTACTTGCAGAAGGTCAACCATCCGGCGCCAGCGGCGTCGGCGACCGCGTAAGGGGGCGCGCCGATGGCGACACTCGCGCATCCCGCCAACGAGCCGCACCGGCCGAACATCCCGGCCGCCGACATCCAGCTTCCCGCGGTCAAGGACTACGAACAGGTCGACCGCGAGATCCTCGCGACGCTGCAGCCGACCAAGGCGTGGTTCGCCGCGCTCTTCACGGCGATGGCGGCCCTCGGCCTCGGCATCTTCAGCTGGGGCTATCAGATCCACCAAGGGCTCGGCGTCGCCGGCTACAACCCGCCGGTGATGTGGGGCGTCTACATCATCAGCTTCGTCTTCTGGGTCGGCATCGGGCACGCCGGCACGCTCATCTCGGCGATCCTCTATCTCTTCCGCGCCGGCTTCCGGACCACGATCTACCGCGCCGCCGAGGCGATGACGGTCTTCGCGGTGATGACCGCAGGGCTTTTCCCGATCATCCACATCGGACGGCCCTGGAAGTTCTTCTGGCTGATCCCGTACCCGAACTGGCGGTTGATCTGGCCGAACTTCAAGTCGCCGCTGGTCTGGGACGTCTTCGCGATCACGACCTACCTCACGATCTCGACGACCTTCCTCTTCGTAGGGCTCATCCCCGACATCGCGGCCCTGCGCGACAAGGAGAAGAACCCGATCCGGAAGCGGATCCTCTCGCTCCTGAGCTTCGGATGGCGGAACAGCGAGCGCGAGTGGCGGCACTTCGCCCGCGCCTACCTCTTCCTCGCCGCCTTCTCGACGCCTCTCGTGCTCTCGGTGCACTCGGTGGTGTCGTTCGACTTCGCGATGGGGATCCTGCCCGGATGGCACACGACGATCTTCCCCCCGTACTTCGTCGCCGGCGCGATCTTCTCCGGGTTCGCGATGGTGTGGACGATCGTGATCCCGATGCGGAAGTTCTTCAACCTCAAGCACTACATCACGCTCAACCATCTCGACGCGTCGGCGAAGATGGTGCTGATGACGTCGCTGGTCGTCGGGTGCGCCTACGTCGTCGAGTTCTTCATCGCCTGGTACGGTGGCATCGGGTACGAGCAGGACTACTTCTGGAACCGCGTCTTCGGGCAGTGGTGGTGGGCGGCGTGGATCATGCTCACCTGCAACATGATCCTTCCCCTCTCGCTCTTCTCGCAGAAGCTCCGTCGCAATCCGGTCTGGCTCTTCATCCTCTCGATCTTCATCAACATCGGGATGTGGTTCGAGCGGTTCGTGATCGTCGTCCCCTCGCTCTCGCACGACGTGAATCCGTGGCAATGGAGCGGGTACATGCCGACCTGGGTCGACTTCGGCATCCTGATCGGCTCCTTCGGCTGGTTCTTCATGTGGTTCCTGCTCTTCGTGAAGCAGTTGCCGATCATGGCGCTCGCGGAGATCAAGGAGATCGTCCCGCCGAAGATGAAGGCAGGAAAACAGTCGCACGCCAGCCACGGAGGGCACTGAGATGATGCGCGGCGTGGTGGGCGTCTTCGCGGAGCTCGACAGCACCGTGGGGGCGATCGAGGAACTCAAGACCAAGCGGCTCGGTGAACTGCAGGTGTACACCCCGACGCCGCGGCACGAGTTGGAGGAGGCGGTGAAGCCGCCGAAGAGTCCGGTGCGGAAGTTCACGCTCGTCGGCGCGCTGGCCGGCGCCTGCTTCGGCTACTGGATCGCGATCTGGGGTTCTGAGTACTGGCCCCTCGTCGTCGGCGGCAAGGCGATCTCGACCTGGCTGCCGTACACCGTGTTCGGCTTCGAGGTGATGGTGATGGTGGGCGCGCTCTCGACGGTCTTCGGGATGTTCTGGCTCGCCGGGATCCCTCGGCTCACGATGACGGTCGGCTACGACCCGCGTTTCAGCGGAGCCCACTACGGCGTCTGGTGCGAGTGCGCGCCGGAGAAGCTCGCCGAGGCCGAAGCGATCATGCGTCGCCATGGGGCGGTGGAGGTGCGCGGTGACCGCTAACCTGGTTTCCCGTCGTTGGGCGCTGTTGGCGCTCCCGCTCGCCGTGGTCGGCTGCGAGAGCTGGATCACCGATATGGTGCAACAGCCCTCGGTCGGCCCCTGGCAGCAACTCTCGGCTGACTCGACCGTGGCGTCCCGCGGCAATCCGCAGGGGTCGGTGCCGGTGACCGGCCTGACCGTCGCGTCGTGGCAGGTCTCGTACTCGAACTTCCCGGCGACGATCGACTCGATGAGCGGCATCGTGAATCCTGTCGCCCCTGACCCGCGGTCGCTCGACAACGGCCGCAAGCTCTATCAGGTGAACTGCGCCGTCTGTCACGGTGAGGCGGGGGACGCCGATAGTCCGATGCGCCGGCTGAATCCGGGGTACGGGTTCGCGCCGAGCCTGCTGACGCCGGTCACGGTGGCGCGCACCGATGGCTACCTCTGGGGAATGATGCGCAACGGCCGCGGGTTGATGCCGCCGCAGAACCGGATCCCCGACGCGATGCGGTGGGACGTGGTGAACTACATCCGCGGGTTGCAGGGCCGTTACGCCGTGGTCACCGGACCGGTCGGGTTCCCCGGCCAGACCGGCACCGCGCTGCCCGGCTACTCGAACGTCGGGCCTACCGTGCCGTCGGCGTTCGTGAAGCCGACGACGACCGGTGTCACGCCGAAGGGTCCGGCCAAGCCGGGAGAACACGAATGAGCGCGCAGCACCATTACTCCCCGCCGCGTGAGCAGCTCATCGCGGCGATCCGCTCGAAGACGATGCCCGCGCTCGCCAAGAAAGGCGGACTCATCGTCGGGATCCTCGGGATGCTCCTCTTCGTGGTCGGCGCGGCGACCGGGCAGTCGCGCGCCTGGCAAGCCTTCCTCGTCAACTGGCTCTTCTTCGCGACGATCACATCGGCGGCCGTGATGTTCGTCGCCGTGCAACGGATCACCACGGCGCGCTGGTCGCGCGGCGTGATCCGGACCCTCGAAGGGTACGCCGCCTTCCTCCCGTTCGCGGCGATCGGGCTCCTCGTCATCATCTTCGGGGGTCGCGATCACATCTACCCCTGGTGGAGCAAGGTCGGGACCGGCGAGCTGATCGCCGAGAAGGAACTCTGGTTCAACCACGGATTCTTCTGGCTGCGGTCGATCATCGTCTTCGGGGCCCTCGTCACGCTGCAACTCTGGTACGTCTGGACCTCGCTCAGGCTCGACGTCGGCATCACTCCGGAGTACGGCGCCTCGTGGGCGGCCGGGATCCGCGCGCGGATGCGGGCATCCTTCGGCGAGGAGCGGCGCGAACTGCACAGCACGCACTCGCTGCAGGGGAAGATCGCCGTCGCGATGGCGATCGTCTTCGGCTTCGGCTGGTGCGTCCTCGCGTGGGACCACTCGATGTCCCTCGACTACCACTTCTTCAGCACGATGTACGGGTGGCAGGTCTTCATGGGCGGATGGCTCGTGGCCCTGATGACCTGGGCGATCCTGCTCCGGTGGTGGAAGCGGCAGTTCCCCGAGCTCCCCGAACTGGTCACCGAGAAGCACTACCACGACGTCGGCAAGCTCGGCTTCGCCTTCACCGCGTTCTGGGGCTACATCACCTTCTCGCAGTTCTTGATCATCTGGTATGGCAACCTGTCCGAGGAGACGCACTTCTTCACGCTGCGCCTGAGCGGAGCGTGGGCGAACGTGACGATGTCGGCGGCGGTGCTCGTCTTCCTGCTGCCCTTCTTCGGGCTCCTCGGCGTCAAGCCGAAGACCTACAACCCGACGATGATCTTCTTTGCCGCCTGCTCGACGGTCGGGCTTTGGATCACCCGGTACGTCGAGGTCTATCCCTCGATCTACGGCACGCGCGTCGAGCACGCTCCCTTCGGCGTCTGGGAGGTCGGCATCACCGCTGGGTTCCTCGGCATCTTCGCGTGGAGCTACGCGCAGTTCATGGATGCTTTCCCCAAGGCACAGGTCTTCAAGATGACCTCGCCCTACCGGGATGAGGTCCAGATCCCGGTCGACCCGCGGACGATGGAGCCGCTGCCGGCGCACGAGTAGGGCTGCGGCGGAACGGCTCACCACGAAGACACGAAGGACACGAAGAACTGCGCACGAAGGCTGCACCTGTAGGGACGGGGGGAACTCAGCGGCTGAGACGGTCACGCTGAGCTCCCCCCAGTCTGTTCTCGCCGTGGCATTGCCTTCGGGTGCTTCGTGTCGTCGTGGTGAGCCGTTGCCATTGCGGGCAGCCCGCACGCAGCAGACTGCCATTAAAGCTCCCGACCCCGATATATTCCCTCGGTCGTTCTTGTCGTCGCGGGGCGTTAGCTCAGCTGGGAGAGCACCTGCTTTGCAAGCAGGGGGTCGCCGGTTCGATCCCGGCACGCTCCATTATGTCCTACGCAGTCCCGGCGGTGGGAGCTCTCGCCCCCGACTTCACGCTCGAGTCGACCGTCGGCGCGAAGGTCACCCTCAGTGCCTTCCGCGGGCAGCAGCCGGTGCTCCTCGCCTTCTTCCCGCTGGCCTTCACCTCCACCTGTACCGCCGAGCTCTGCGCATTCAGCGAGGACTGGTCGGTGTTCGAGGGGAAGGGAGTCGCGGTCCTCCCGATCAGTGTCGACGCGCTCCCGTCGCTCAGGGAGTACAAGGCCAAGTACGCGATGAAGCTCGACCTCGCCTCCGACTTCCGCCGCGACGTCTCGCGCGCCTACGGCACGCTCAACGACGAACGCTACTACTCGAACCGGGCCTACTTTCTCATCGACATCGATGGCGTCCTGCGCTGGAGCCACATCGAGGGGAAGAACGGGCACCGACGGGAGAATGGGGAACTCCTCGCCGAGATCGCGAGACTGCAGTAGGCGGGCGGCGGAGGGCGCTGACAGAGGCTACGGGCCCGTGACCGTCAAGACGCTCCGCTCGGTCGTGACGTCGACCGATTGCGGCGCGACGTTGGGGAGATCCACTTCGAAGATCCGCACCGCCGGCTCCTCGCGCATCTTGATCGCCGGGGCCCGGGTCACCGGGCCACCGAGCCTCGATCGCGCGACACGCGCCCTGCCGAGCTGACCAACCGCCATCGGACGGCCGCGGTCCCCCTATCGCCCCCATAGCGTCCATTTCGGCGCCTCCCTACCTTCCGCCGAACAGCAGATGCCTCCCCCCCTCCCGACGACCGACTCCACAGAGACCCTCGCCGCGCGTGCGCTCGCCACGCTCGCGGCGATCTGTGCCGAACTCGCGTCGGCTCGGTCCCTCGAAACGAGCATCGAGCGAGTGCTCGAGACCACGCGACGCGCGCTCGAGGCGGAGGAATGCGCCGTCTGGCTGCACACGCCGCAGGGCCTCGGACGGGGGTGGGGGAGCGGGAACTCGGGGATCACCGAGGCGATCGTCCGGTCGGGGATGATGTCGGGGACCGCCGCGACCGGCGCGACCGACGTCGAGGTCACGCCGATCGTGCTCGGGGATCGCCGCGTCGGTGCGCTCGTGACGCGGGTGTCGCGCGCGCCTGCGGCCGAGGAGCGCCAACTGCTCTCCTCGCTCGCCAACCTCCTCGCTCCCGAGCTCGCCCACGCCGAGCGTTCACGGCAGCTTGAGGTCGAGGTCGCGGCCCGCACGACCGAGATCGAGCGGGGCCGCCGCTTCACCGAGAAGATCATCGACTCCCTCCCGCTCGGTCTCTACGTGATCGACCGCGAGTACCGGATCCAGAGCTGGAACCGTAAACGTGAGACGGGGATGCAGGGCGTGTCGCGCGAGGAGGCGATCGGTCGCACGATCTTCGAGATCCTCCATCGGCAACCGGCCGAGATGCTGCGTCGCGAGTTCGACGAGGTCTTCTCGACCGGGCGGATGGCCGAGTACCAGATGGAGAGCGTGAGCTCAGGGGAGGCCCGCACCTACCGCATCACCAAGATCCCGATGCGCCTCGGGGACGGACCGGTCACGCACGTGATCACGATCGGAGAGGACGTGACCGACTGGACCCAGGCCCAGGCGCGCTTCTCGCAGGCCGAGAAGCTCGCCGCCATCGGCCAGCTCGCCGCCGGCGTGATGCACGAGATCAACAACCCCCTCGCGACGATCGCCGCCTGCGCCGAGTCCCTCGGGTATCGGATCGAGGATCTCGAGAAGTCGGGGGTCACGATCGCGCCGGAGACCCACGATTTCATCGACATCATCGACAAGGAAGTGGTGCGCTGCAAGCAGATCGTCGACGGCCTGCTCGACTTCAGCCGTCCGAAGCAGCCGCGCAAGGAGCGGGTGAACGTCAACGAGGTGGTCGAGCGGACGCTCTTCCTGCTCAAGCATCACGTGCGGTTCAAGAAGCTCACCGTGCAGACCGAGCTCGACCCGCTCGTCGGTCGGGTGCCCAACGCGAGCGCCGAGCAGCTCGTGCAGGTCTTCATGGCACTCCTCCTCAACGCGATGGACGCGATGGGGGAGCGCGGCGTGGTCCGCCTCGTGACGCGCCCGGGGAAGGATGCCGCCGGCGGCGCGATCGCCGAGGTGATCGACCAGGGGCACGGGATCGCGCGGAGCGAACTCGGGAAGATCTTCGAGCCGTTCTACACCACGAAGGGATCGGGGCAGGGCACGGGGCTCGGACTCGCGATCTGCTATGGGATCGTGCAGGAGCACGGCGGGCGGCTCGAGGTCGAGAGCAGCCTCGGGCAGGGGAGCACCTTCCGCGTGATCCTCCCGGTGGTCGCAGCGTGAAGGTCCTCGTGATCGAGGACGACCCGACGGTGGGACAGTTCGTGAAGCGCGGGCTCGAGGAGCAGCGCTGGACGGTGGACCTTGTGGCCGACGGCGATGAGGGTGAAGCGCTCGCGAGGTCGCAACCGTATGACCTGATCGTGCTCGACCTCCGGCTCCCCGGTCGTTCGGGGCAGCAGGTGCTGCGCAACTTGCGAGCCCGCGGCTTCGAGAAGCCGGTCCTCGTTCTCACGGCGCAGGACGCGATCGACGCCAAGGTCGAGACCCTTCGGGCCGGCGCCGACGATTACGTCACCAAGCCGTTCGCGTTCGAGGAGTTGCTCGCGCGCGTGGAAGCGCTCGCGCGGCGGCCGCGGTCGATTGTCTCGCCGCGGATCACTGTCGCCGACCTTCTGGTGGACCTCGATGCCCGTGAGGTGACGCGAGCTGGCCAGAAGGTCGAGCTGACGCCAAAGGAGTTCCTCGTCCTCGAGTATCTCGCGCGCCACGCGGGGCGGGTCTTGAGTCGGACTCTGATCACCGAGTATGCGTGGGGCTATCACTTCGATCCCGGCACGAACATCGTGGACGTCGTGATCAACCACCTGCGCAAGAAGATCGACGCGCCGCACGACAAGAAGCTGATCACGACCGTGCGCGGCGTGGGCTACGTGCTCAAGGCCTGAGGGCCCAGCGTGGAAACGATCCGCGGGCGACTGACGGTCGCCTTCACGGTCGCGATGGGGACCGCGCTCCTCATCTTCGCGGTCATCGTCCTCGGGGGCGAGCAGCGGGCGAAGGAGACGGGGCTGCAGGTCCGTCTCGACGGCGTCGCCGACCTCGCCACCCAGTTCATCGATCAAGCTGGGACCAATCTCTTCGAGAGCGTGATCGTCGGCGGCGACACGTTGCCGACGCCGTCGAAGATCTCCTTCGGCGTTCGCCGCTTGCTCGCCACGTTGCCCGGCTACGTCTTCGTCGCCGACTCGACGACGGTGCTCTACCAGAGTAGCGAGGTCGAGAGGCTCACGCCGGGCGACCGGGCGGGACTCACCCGCGCGATCTTCCGCCTCTCGCCGGCACAGCCGATCGCGCGGGTCACCCTCGATTCGGCGCGTCTCTATCTCGTGGCCCGGTTCCAACGGACGACGACGCCGGTACCGACGTTGCGGGTGGTCGCGGGGGCGTCGGCGGTCCCGCTCGATCTCATTCGGCTCGACAGCTTCCCGACCATGGCTGTCGCACTCCCCCTCGTCCTGTTCTTCGCGGTGCTCGTCTCGTGGGTCGTCATCGGTGCCACTCTCAGCCCGATTGAGCGCTTGATCGGCGACCTCGAGGCGATCCAGGACGGCCGTTCGCTCCATCGACGCCTGCCGGTGGAGTCGGACGAGAACGAACTCGATCGCCTCGCGGGGACGATCAACGCGATGATCGCGCGACTCGAAGGATCGTTCGCAGCCCTGCGCCGGTTCACCGCCGACGCGAGCCACGAACTCAAGACCCCGCTGACGGTGCTCCGCGCCGACATCGAACGGGCGATGCAAGCGCCGCAGGCGCCGATGGAACAGCTGCAGCCGCTCGAGGAGGCCCTCTCCGAGACGGCGCGGATGGCAGACCTTGTCGACTCACTCCTCACCTTGGCTCGCGCCGACGAGGGGCGGTTCGACCTGCACCACGAGACGCTGCAGCTCGACGCCGTCGTACGGGATGTGCACGAGACGGCCTTGATCCTTGGCGAGGCGGCCGGGGTGGACATCGAGTTGGTGGAGTTGCAGCCGGCGACGGTCTCCGGGGATGCCGTGCGACTGCGTCAGCTCTTCCTCAATCTCGTCACGAATGCCCTCAAGTACACCGCACGCGGAGGCCGCGTCTCGCTCTCTCTTGAACGGCGGGGCCACACCGCGGCATTCGTCGTGCAGGATTCCGGGCTCGGGATCGCGGCGGCCGACCTGCCCTACATCTTCGATCGTTTCTGGCGCGCCGACCGGGCCCGATCGCGCGGCGGGGAACGGGGGGGAGGTTTCGGCCTCGGACTCGCCATCTCGCAGTGGATCGCCCACGCACACGGGGGGACGATCGCGGTGGTCTCGCGCCTCGGGCGCGGTAGTACGTTCACGGTGAGCCTGCCGACGCTTGAGGGCGCCTAAAGCTCATCGAATCGTCATCGTTCCCGTTGCGCCCCCCTCATCAAGGGCGGGTATTCTCAGATGCAGCGCCGCGGCGGATGCGACTCGCTGCGCAGAGAATGCTTCGGGCTCGTTAAGCGAATCTTAATCTTGACCGCCTTTCGGGATTCGCCGGGTTCCATAGGTTCAGGCACGGTCGAGGCTCCGATCGAACACGGAGTAGCGTCACGCGACTTTCACCAGTGGAGATGGACGCGTGTTCAACAACCTGATCGAGTCGAAGCCGGTCAAGCAGAAGAGCTTCGGTGCGACGGTCTTCTCGATGATCTTCCACGGAGCGGTCATCACGTTCTCGCTCTATGCGACGGCGCAGGCCGTTCAGGAGACCGAGGACGAGGTGGTCCAGAAGGTGGACTTCGTCGAGATCAAGAAGGACCAGCCGCCACCGCCCGAGGAAGCGCCGCCGCCGCCCGATGTCGCGGCCCCGCCGCCGATCGCGAAGGGCTTCCAGGTGCTCGCGGCTCCGGTGAACATCCCTGACGTCATTCCGGAGATCGACCTCTCGAAGAAGTTGACCAACGAGGACGACTTCTCCGGCAAGGGCGTCGCCGGCGGTATCGCGTCGGGGGTCGTCGGTGGCCAGGTGATCAATGCCGACCAGACCTACTTCGACTTCCAAGTCGAGAAGCCGGTCTCCTCGGCGCCCGGCACCGGACAGCCGCGCTATCCTGACATCCTCCGCTCGGCCGGCGTCGAGGGAAAGGTGACGGCGCAGTTCGAAGTCGACACCACCGGCCGCGTCCTCATCTCGACGTTCCGCGTCATCAGCACCGACCACGCGCTGTTCGAGTCGGCGGTGCGGGCCGCGCTCCCCCTGATGCGGTTCATCCCGGCCGAGATCGGCGGGCGCAAGGTGAAGCAGCTCGTGCAGCAGCCGTTCGTCTTCGCGATCCAGAAGTGACCCTCGTCCGCACCTCACGTTCCGTCAGGAGATCCGCACGATGAATTTGGACATTGGCTACATCTTCGAGCACAGCCCGCCATTCGCCAAGGGTATCTGGCTCGTGCTCGCGATCATGTCGCTCTGGTCGCTCACGGTGGCCTTCGGCAAGTGGTGGAACCTCCGCAAGGCGCAGAAGGAGACGCTGAAGTTCGCGCCCGAGTTCTCCCAGTTCCTCGAGGAGGACAATCTCACGGAGGCGATCAACCTCGCCCAGAGCTACAAGAAGTCGCATGTCGCCCGCGTCCTTGGCGGTGCGCTCGATGAGGTCAAGCCGCTGATCATGGACGGGTCGGTCACCGTCTCCGACATCAACTCGGCTGAGCGCGCGGTGGAGCGCAATATGCTCGTCGAGATCGTTGCGCTGAAGCGCGGTCTGGCGATCCTCGCGACGGTCGGCTCGACCTCGCCGTTCGTCGGCCTCCTCGGCACCGTGTTCGGCATCATCAACGCCTTCGCGGCGATGGGCACCTCCGGCTCGACCGGCATCGCGGCGATCACCGTCGGTATCGCCGAAGCGCTCATCGCGACTGGTTTCGGCCTCCTCGTGGCCATCCCGGCGGTGTGGTTCTTCAACTACTTCCAGACCAAGATCGACAATCTCACCGCCGAGATGACGTACGTCTCGAAGGAGATGATCGACTACCTGATCAAGGGCGTCTCCGGCGAGTTCGGCCGGTCACGGTTCACGAAGGAGTTCAGCACCAAGGCCGCGGGCGGCGCCCCGATCTCGCAGTAATCGCCTCGAACCGCGGGAGTCGTTATGCAGATGAGCACAGGGAACGCCATCAAGGCGGAGCCGAATGTCGTTCCGATGATCGACGTGATGCTCGTGCTCCTCATCATCTTCATGGTGGTGACGCCGGCGATCGCCGCCGGCTTCACCGCCGAGCCGCCCTCGGGCATCAACCTGAAGGCGCATCCCGAGGCCGATGAGGACCAGGTGTTGGGCATCGATAAGTACGGCAACTACTACCTGAACAAGCGACCGATCCCGTCGGAGCAGCTCGGCGACCTCCTGATGAGCATCTACACGGTCCGGACGGTCGACCAGATCCTGTACATGAAGGCCCACAAGGAACTCGAATACGGCAAGATCCTCGACGCGATGGATATCGCCTCGAAGAACGGCGTCCGCGTCGTGGGCGCGATCACCGACCAGCAGCCGGGGACGGAGTCCACGGTGGCCGGGGACGAGATCAAGCAACCCACCAAGACGCCCTAGGAGATCACGATGGGAATGAGCGTAGGTGGTGGACAAGGCGGACTGAACAGCGAGCCGAATGTCGTGCCGATGATCGACATCATGCTCGTGCTGCTGATCATCTTCATGATCATGCAGCCGATGATGCGCAAGGCGATCGACCTGCAGCTCCCGGATCCGCAGCCGAACGTGGTCACCGCCAACACGGCGTCCGACCAGATCGTGCTCGAGGTGCTCCCGGAGGGGAAGTTCGCGGTCAATCGCGACTCGGTCACCAAGGAGAACTTGATGACCCGGTTGACGGAGATCTACAAGGACCGCCCCGACAAGATCATGTTCGTGAAAGG
>JANPCH010000031.1:0-3460 GCA_031430835.1 Gemmatimonadaceae bacterium | reverse complement strand
TATCCCTGGTTCTACTCTGGCGAACCGTCGAAGGAGATCAAGGAACGGTGGCAGTGGACCTACCCGATCATCTTCTCGCCACTCGACCCGACGCGGCTCTATGTCTCGTCGCAGCGCCTCTGGATGACGCGCGATGGCGGCCAGACGTGGGCGGCGCTCTCCGGTGACCTCACGCGGCACGCGCCGGAGACGCAGGAGAAGTCGGGTGGCCCGATCACCGGTGACATGAATGGTCCCGAGGTCTACGGGACGATCTTCTCTGTGGGGCCGTCCAAGCGCGACGTGAACGTGATCTGGACCGGCTCCGACGACGGGCTCGTGCACGTGACGCGCGACAACGGGAAGACGTGGACCAACGTGACGCCGCGCGAGATGCCCGACTTTGGTCGGGTGAGCCAGATCGACGCCTCGGCGTTCGAGACGGGCCGCGCCTACCTCTCGGTGCGGAAGCCGCTCCTGAATGACTTCTCTCCGTACATCTTCCGGACGACGGACTACGGTCGCACGTGGACGAAGATCGTGACCGGATTGCGCGCTGACGACTATGTGCACGCGGTGCGCGAGGACCCGACGCGGCGCGGTCTGCTCTATGCCGCCACGCAACACGGTGTCTACCTCTCCTACGACGACGGCGCGCAGTGGCACTCGCTCCGGCTCAACATGCCCGACGTCCCGGTCGCCGATCTCATCGTCGAGGGTAATGAACTCGTCATCGGCACGCACGGTCGCGGCTTCTGGGTGCTCGACGACATCGCACCGCTCCGTCAACTCACGCCGCGGGTACTTGCGGCCGGCAACCACTTCTTCACGCCACCGGCCGCCGTCCGATCGGGCACGCCGGTGAGCATCAGTTGGAAGCTCGCAACCGCACCGAATACGGTCATGCTGGAGATCCTCGACTCGGCCGGCGCGGTGCTTCGTACGATCGAGTCGGCGCCGGCAGGGCAGGGACCAGCGGCCGGAGGCAGTCGCCGAGCCGGAGGAGGCGCCTTCGTGCCGAAGACCGCTGGCTTGACGCGCTTGTCGTGGGATCTGCGCACGACGCCGATCATCGGCTTCCAGGGGATGATCCTCTGGGGCGCCGGCACGGCGGGCCCGCGCGTGCCTCCCGGCACGTACACGCTGCGGCTCACTGCGGATGGTAGGGCGATGACCGCGCCGATCACGGTCAAGCGGAATCCTCTCCTACCCGACGTGACCGACGCCGACCTGCACGCGCAGTACCAGTTCGGCCGGATGGTGCGTGACAAGGCGACCGAGGCGAACAATGCGGTGATCGACATCCGTCGCGTGAAGGCCCAGCTCACGGACCGACTGACTCGCAGCAACGATGCGACGCTCAAGTCCACCGGCGCGACGCTCGAGACGAACGCTTCGGACGTCGAGGACGATGTGTATCAGGTGAAGAACCAGAGCGGACAGGATCCGCTCAACTTCCCGATCAAGGTCAACAACCGGCTGGCGAACCTGCTCTCGATGGCCGAGCGTGGCGATGGCCGTCCGACCACGAACATGCCGGAGATCTACGGGATCCTCGAGAAGGAGCTGAAGGGGTACGCGGATCGCTTGAAGGAGGTGTGGGCGAAGGACCTCCTCGCGGTGAATCGTGCGCTGGCACGGCTCAACCTGCCGCTGCTGGATCCGAAGTGCGCCGAGGTGAAGGGCTGCGCGCCGGTGCCATGAAGCGCGCCCTCGTGTGGCTCGCCGGCGCGTGTGCCGCGCTCGGGATCGTCCTGGTGGTGAACACCCTCCGCGTCGGTACCGGCGCGGTGGCGGCGAGTGTGGCCCCGGTCGCAGTCGCAGTGGATTCCGTCGGTGCCCTTGACCGATTCGCCCGCGCGATCCGGATACCGACCATCTCGTACGACGAGGTCGCTCGAACCGATAGCGCCGCCTTCCGTGCGCTGCACGAGTCGCTCCGCACGAGCTTTCCTCGCGTCCACGAGACGCTCAAGCGCGAGTTGATCGCTGGCCTCTCACTCCACTACACCTGGCTCGGACGCGACACCGCGCTCGCTCCCGTCGTCCTGATGGGGCATCTCGACGTGGTCCCGGTGATCCCGGGCACCGAGGCGCGGTGGGAGCAGCCCCCCTTCAGCGGAGCGCAGGCCGGTGGCTTCGTCTGGGGGCGTGGCACGCTCGACGACAAAGTCTCCGTGCTGGCGATCCTCGAGGCAGTCGAGGGCGCACTTGCGGAGGGCGTGGTGCCCTCGCGTACGGTGCATCTCGCGTTCGGACATGATGAGGAATCGGGCGGGGCCGGGGCCAAGGCGATCCGCGATTCGTTGGTCGCGCGTGGCATCAGGACGCCGTCGCTCGTCCTCGACGAAGGTGGCGCCCTGATGGATGGCGCGAACCTCGGCCTCGCTGGCCCCGCTGCGATGATCGCCGTGGCGGAGAAGGGGTTCCTCTCCCTCGAGCTCTCGGTGCGGGAGCCGGGCGGTCACTCGAGCACGCCGCCGCGCCAAACCGCGATCGGCCGGCTCGCGCAGGCGATCCTGCGCCTCGAACAGGACCAGTTCCCGGCTTCCCTGGACGGCCCCGCGCGCACGATGCTCGAGTCGATGGCGCCCAAGCTCCCGTTCGGGCAGCGACTGGTGATGACGAACCTCTGGTTCTTCGGGCCGCTCGTGAAGCGGATGCTCCTCCAGGATCCGCAGACCGCGGCGATGTTCCGGACGACCACCGCGCCGACCATCATCGGCGCGGGGGTCAAGGCGAACGTGCTGCCGATCGATGCACGCGCGATCGTGAACTTCCGGCTCCGGCCAGGCGACACGCAGGCGAGTGTGATCGCGCGCGTTACCCGCGTCATTGCCGACAGCGGCGTCACGGTGAAGTCGGAGGGTTTCGCCACCGATCCTTCACCGATCTCCGACCACACCGGTCCCGGATTCCAATTGATCGAGAAGTCGCTCCGCGAGGCCTACCCGGAGCCCGATCTCACCGTGGTGCCCTTCCTCGTGATGGGCGGCACCGACGCGCGTTACTGGGCGACGGTCACCGACCAGACCTTCCGATTCGTCGCGGCACCGATGGAGAAGGATGCGCTGACGAAGGTGCATGGGACGAATGAGCGGATCGCCGAGAGTTCCTACCTGGTCGCCGTCCGTTTCTTCGGGCGGTTGCTTAGGAATCTCTAACGACAGGTGAAAGGGGGAAGGGGGAAGGGGGGGGGCCGGGAAGTAGCCGCCCTCCTCCTTGAACGACTTCAGGCCGGTGGGTAGCGGTGCAAAGGTGTTGGTCTCGGTGGCCAGGGAGGCGGTGAAGATGCGCATGCAGAGGCTCCGAAACTAGGGCGAGCATTTCAATTGGCCCGTCGCACCCAACGGGCCCGGACCGGGCGCAAGGATAGCGCGCCCGCTGCGGCACCCGCCAGCGTTGTGCGACAGTGGCTGCCTCCTGCGCGACGCACCGCCCGACCATGACCGCTGCCCCCTCCGGACCGCCCCTGCTGCAC
>JANPCH010000030.1:0-2626 GCA_031430835.1 Gemmatimonadaceae bacterium | reverse complement strand
GCGCACCTTGCCCGAGGTGCTGAGCGCGACGGAGGTGGAGCGCCTGATCGGGGCGGTGTCGCTCGATGACAAGCTCGCTTTCCGGGATCGCGCGATGCTCGAACTCGCCTATGGCGCGGGGCTCCGGGTGAGCGAGTGGATCGGGATCGGCGTGAAGGATGTGGTGCTCGAGGAGCTCGTCGTTCGCGTGTTCGGCAAGGGCGGCAAGGAGCGATTGGTGCCGATCGGGCGGAAGGCGAGCGGGGCGATCGCGATGTACCTCCGCGAGCTTCGGCCCAAACTCGAGAAGGGCGCAGGGGCGGGAAGGCTCTTCCTCAACTCGCGCGGCCGACCGCTCTCGCGGATGGGGGCGTGGAAGATCCTGCGGAAGCAGGTCGAGGCGGCGGGCATCACGAAGACCGTGACGCCGCACACGCTGCGCCACTCGTTCGCGACGCACCTGTTGGAGGGGGGCGCGGACCTGAGGGCGGTGCAGGAGATGCTCGGGCACGCGGACATCTCGACGACGCAGATCTACACGCACGTGGACCGGGAGCATCTGCGACAGGTGCACAAGCAGTTCCATCCGCGGGGATAGCCGGGGGCAACCCGAGACGGAGCGACGTTGCCATGCGGTCGCTCGGTGGCCAGTTTCCCGCATCCCGCATCCCGTCGTTCGGAGCCCCATGTCACCACTTCGTCGTTCCTTCGCACTTGGTTTGGTCGCGGCTCTCGCCGTTTCGGCAGCACCGGCCTCAGCCCAGGTGATGAGCAAGCAGAAGGAGATCCGGATCGACCTGATCGGCGTCACCGGCGAGGACGGCGCCGGCGGCGTCGGCGTTGACACCGGGTTCCCCGGCACCCTCGCGTTCGGGATCTACGTGAACGACCACATCGCGATCGAGCCGCAGCTGAGCCTGAAGTTCTTCGCCACCTACTACGTCAAAGGCGGATTTCTTGGCGCCGGCCTGTTCGTCCCGTATTACGTCGCCGGCGACATGGGGAGAACCGGTTTCTTCGTCTCCCCGGGATTGATGCTGAACAAGGGCGTCGGCGACTTCGATAGCGAGATGTTAGTGGATTACGGCATTGACGTCGGCCTGAAGCGCGCGTGGAAGGAGCACCTCACCCAGCGCTTCGCGCTCACGCTCCGCGATGGCGAGAGCCATGCGTCCATCGAGTACGGCGTGACGGCGGGCATCGCGTTCCACTGGAGATAGGCGTTCGCGAGCGCCTCTAGATCCAGACCGTCCCCGCGTCCCTCACCAGGCAGGCCCTCGCTGCACCGTATTTGAAGTAGGTGAAGACGCGGTACTCCGACTTCGGACCAGGGCGGCGCAGTGCTGATGCCGGTCCGACGTAGATCGGAAAGAGCGTCGTCTCGCCCGGCTGCACACCGATCCCGCGCGTGATGTCCGGACAGTTTCCGCGGTACGTGGAGAGGTTGTCGTAGATGAAGCCGCGATCGCTCACCGCCCGTACGCCGAACGCACACCAGCCGAATTGGATCTCGGCGAGCGTCGTGCCCTGGTTCGAGAATCCCATCGACACTCGGAGTGTGTCGGCCGTGAGGGTTGCGAGGCTGGAAATGGTGAACGCACTCGCTTCGTAGACCTCGTGGTTCCTGGTGAAGCAAGTCGGCGGGCCGAAGAGATCCGAGCAGCCTGAGAGCACCAACGCAAGGATGATGACGGCACTTCGCCGCAGCGCGTCCAACGACGACGTCACCTGCGGCGCAGTTCCGCCGCCCTGGAAGTAGTTGTCTTCGAGCACCTCTAGATCCAGACCGTCCCCGCGTCGCGCACCTCGCAGGTCATCGCTGCACCGTATTTGAAGTAGGTGAAGACGCGGTACTCCGACTTCGGGCCCGGTCGGCGCAGTGCTGATGCCGGTCCGACGTAGATTGGAAAGAGCGTCGTTTCGCCAGCCTGCACACCGATCCCTAGGAGGACGTCCGGACAGTTCCCCTGGAAAGTGGAGAGGTTGTCGTGGATGAAACCGCGATTGCTCACCGCGCGTACGCCGAACGCACACCAGCCGAACTGGATCTCGGCGAGCGTCGTGCCATGGTTCGAGAATGCCATCGACACTCGGAGCGTATCGGCCGTAAGGGTCGCGCGACTGGAAATCGTGAACTGACTCGCTTCGTAGACCTCGTGGGTTCCGGTGAAGCAGGTCGCCGGACCGAAGAGATCCGAGCAGCCGGTGAGTACCAGCGCAAGGAGGAGGGCGACGCGTCGCGGCAACGCGTCCAACCTCGACGTCAGCTGCGGATTAGTCCAGCCTCCGGGGGTTCGCGAACTCCGCGCTAGTACTGACATACCTGCGCGTTCGCAGAAACGCTGACGTTCCGCGAGCTCGTCGAGCCTCGCCCGTAGAGGTCGACCGCCTGGAACTGCAGCACGCCGTTCGCGGCGAACGATGTCGTCACGGTGAGCACATCTTGGGCGATCACCGCACCATTCTTGAACCAGACAGACGAGAAGGGTGGCACTCCCCCGCTGATCGAAGCGGTCCAGATGCAGGGAGCATTCGGCTTCACCACCGATTTGCCAGCGATCGACGTCGATGGTCCCGCTGGCGGCGGGGAGGTCGTCGGGTCCAAGATCCCGTTTGCGGGCGCCGTCACGAACAGTTCATTCAGCAC
>JANPCH010000029.1:0-10844 GCA_031430835.1 Gemmatimonadaceae bacterium | reverse complement strand
GCGGCGGTGCGGGATCGACAAGGGATCCTGATCGCCGAGGCGGGTCCCCGTAGCCCGGCGTCTCTGGCCATGCAAGCGCTAGTCCCGCTGGCGGTACTGTTGCTCACTCCAGCGATACGGCCGTTCCGGTGGTCGCGGCTGCTCTGGACCTACCTTGTGCCGGTGCTACCTCTGGCGATTGTTTTCGACGGCGTGGTGTCGTGCCTGCGGGTCTACACCCCGGAAGAGCTGCTAGCGATGGGGCGGGAGGTCGGCTGCGATGAGTACGAGTGGGAGGCCGGGTTTGAGCGCTCAAGCGGGTCGCCGCTCCCCGTCCCGTATATGATCGGGCTCCCGCGGCCTCCCCAAGACGCCGAACCAGGCGCTGCACCTGACCCGGCCCGCACGACGGCTTTTCGAGATTCGTAGCTCATCGAGCGGGCCGGGCAGGTGGGCTTGGTCGTTGAGGCTGTAGGAAAAGCCTTGTCGCGACGGCAGCGGGGTGGCGCGTCGGCACGCGATGTGGTGCTGTGCTCAATTGAAGGCACGCACCCGGCGCGCTTTGCGCCTGAACGCCTGTCGCCGGGCGGTGTCCCTACGCCGCGTAGCCCGCGTGGGCCAGCTTTTCGATGTTCTGCACCAGACAGAAGAGCTTCCATTGGCCATCGACCTTCGTGCGCCCCCGCCGCGTGAAGCGATCGAGCCGCTTGTTGTGGCGCAGGTTCGCGAACACGGGCTCGACCGGCGTGCGCAAGCACTGCGTCGACGGTGGTCGCCGCTTCGAGCTTCGCGGCCTGCCGTTCACGATCGGCCCGCGTGCCACTCGTGCTCTTCGCGGCATTGCTCGGGAGCTTCACGCCATCGATGGCGAACATCTCGCGGCCGATCAACCCCTGGGCGTCGCAGATCGCCACGACCGCCGCAAGGACCCGCGCGATGTCCGCGCCCAGCGTGCTCACGATGCCGTGCGAGTCGGCGAAGAGCACCACCTTCAGCAGCATCGCCGGCGGATACGCCGTGGCGCCCGTCGCGTCGTTCCGAAAGCGGGCATGGAACGAGCCAGGCAAGAGCTGCGACGCCAGGTCGATGGCCAGCAACCGCGGATTGGTATCGATGTGCTTGTAGCGGGCCATGAGCGAGGGGGAGAAGGAGTGACCGACGCGACGTTGCTCCCCGCATTCCTTGCATCAGTTGTGCCACCGCGCCAAGATCAAGCTGGAGTTTTTCTACAGCCTCAGTAGCTCGGAGGCACGTGAATGCCGCCCGCCTGCTTGTCAGACGGCATTCGCGTTGGCAGGTTACGAGTATGGCAGGCACATCCGACATCCGCCCGGACGCGAAGCGCCTGGTCGACCAACTGCCGCCCACGGCGAGTTGGGATGACCTGGCGTACGAGGTCTACGTCCGCCAGTCCATCGAGCTTGGTGTGGCGGATGCGGACGCGGGTCGCGTTGTCGACCACGAAACACGCTCACGCGCGTTCGCGCCCGGATTCGGCGCGCATCCTGATGGTCTCGCTCCGCTGGACGGAGCATGCCCGACGCCATCCAGAGATCGGCAAGCGCGTTCCGGAGAAGGACGATCCGAGTATTCGTGAGCTCGCCGCGCCTCCGTACCGCGTGTTCTACCGCCCAGGTTCCGACTGCATCGAGGTGCTCGCCATCGTGCACGGGCGACAGAACCTCGAGGTCGCGTTCTAGCGTCAGGGGCCGCGACTTCAAACGGGACCAACGTCAGCTGGGCAGCTGGTGTAGCACAGTGAACGCCTATGGAGCACAGTCCAATGATTCCCAAGAACACCATCTGCCTCTGGTTCGACCGGGATGCCAAGGAGGCGGCCCGCTTCTACGCCGCCACCTTTCCCGGCAGCAAGGTCGGAGCGGTCCACAAGGCCCCGAGCGACTTCCCCGACGGCAAGGAGGGCGATGAACTCACCGTCGAGTTCACCGTCCTGGGCATCCCCTGCATCGGCCTCAATGGCGGCCCGGCTTTCAAACAATCCGAGGCCTTCTCCTTCCAGATCGCCACCGACACCCAGGAAGAGACCGACCGCTACTGGAACGCCATTGTGAACAATGGCGGCCAGGAGAGCCAGTGCGGCTGGTGCAAGGATCGCTGGGGCCTCAACTGGCAGATCACACCGCGCGCGCTCATCGAGGCGATGTCCGCCGGCGGCGCCGAGGCGAAACGCGCGTTCGATGCGATGATGACCATGAAGAAGATCGATATCGCGGCGATCGAGAAAGCCAGGCGGGGGTGAACCTCACTCACGCCGAGCCTGCCTCTGGCGTGACACACGGAACAACGCGGACGGAGAGGCAGGACTCACCGACTGTGAAGTGAGGCTCGAAGCCTGCAAAGCAGATCGCACAGGCGACGAGGCGAGTGGACCGGCCTGCGTGTCGCAGGCCCCCAGGTGTTCGCCGCCCCCAACGGACGCACGCGCGCGGGATTCCCCGGGGCGAGCGCGTCCGCTCACATCATCAACGAGAGGTAATGATCGACAGGCAGACGCAGGTCCTGGAGTAGCCCGTGCGGGTGCGTGTATTCCTCGAACTGCACCCGACCAGCGCGGTGCTCGACGCGCTGCGCGAGTGGGTACGGCGGCTGGCGGCCAGCGGAGTTCATGCGTGCCGCTTGCCCTCGGCGCTTTCGGGCGCATCCTCAATGGAGACTTTGAGATCGGCGTGTTGGGTGGTGCCCGAGAGGGCGAGTGCCGACAGAATAGAGTCGACGTTGGGGCACGGTGGGCGTGCCGCGCGTAGACCGGGCCGGTCGGAAGTGGCCCCGGTCGGTAGGTCGCGGTGTCCTCACACCACCACCCTCGGCAAGCTCGGACTGAGATGCATCAGCACGTCATAGACTGAGATACCAGTCACACCAGCGAGCCGGTTGGGATGCACTGCCTCGCCATCCGGTCCGATCAGCGTCACGACATCGCCGACTCTCACGCTGGTCTCCGCCCCGAGATGCGCGATCGCGTGGCTCGCACTCACCGCACCCACAACCGGATAGGCCCGCCCGCCGATCAGTACCTGCCCACCATTCACGGCTCGGCGCGGGTAGCCATCGGCGTGACCGACCGGGATCGTCGCCACCCAGGTCGGTGACTCCGCCCTGAACCGCCGGCCATAGCTGACCGTGTCGCCGGCGCGCATCCGCTCCACGCGCACCACCCGCGCCTTGAGCCGGAACGCCGGGGTCAGTGTCGCGATCGAGCGTTCGCTCCCGTCGTCGGTGGGGTAGGCGCCGAAGAGCGCGATGCCCGGCCGCACCGCGTCGAGCAAGGTGTCCTTGTGATTGAACACCGCGTGCGATGAGGCAGCGTGCAACGGTCCGGTGCTGATGCCGGCCGCGCGCGCCTCATTCGCCAGCGCGGAGAGCCGCCGCACCTGTTCGGTGTCGAACTCCCTCTCCTCGGTGAGCTCGGTGAGCATCCCGTCGATCGTGAGTTCCGGCGTGCGCGCGAACTCACGCAGGATGGGGAGCGCCGAGTGATAGGGGAGGCCCATCCGGCTCATCCCCGTATCTATATAGATGTGCCCACGGGCCGGACGCCCCGCCTTTCCCACCGCGCGGCTCACCCGCGCCCCGATATCGGGCACGCAGAGACTCAACGTCACGCCCTGACGGACGAGGGTCTCTCCCTCCGCATCGTCGAAGATCGCGAGCAGGAGCACGGATTTCCGGATCCCAGCTTCCCGCAGCGCGAGTGCTTCGGCGACCTTCACCACGCCGAACCCGCTCACCTCGCTCGCCGGCTCGAGTGCCTTCGCCACCTCGACGATGCCGAGTCCATAGCCGTTGTTCTTGATGACGGCGGTGATCGGCCGTCCGCCCGCGAGTCGCGAGAGGACCGCAACGTTTGCGCGCAGCGCCGCGGGGTAGACCTCGATCCAGGGTTCGAATCGCTCAGGGTCGGCGGCGTAGCGTCGATTCGCTGCCGGAAGTGAGAGGCCGGGGAGCGAGGCGCCGAGCAGCGGAGTCGCGGCAACGGAGGCGAGGAACGAACGGCGGGAGATGGGCATTGTGGTCCTCGCGATCGGGGCGGGGGCGCGCCCCCTACTCTTTCGCCCCCGTGATCGACGACAGGTCCGCGACGATCACGCGCGTCGTGGCGAGTCCGCGGCGCGTCACGATCGCCTTCCCGTCCGGCAGCCAGTGCGTGTCCACCTCGCTCTGCGGCGAGTGGGTGAGCTCGCGCGTGCTGCCGTCCCGGAGATCGACGATGCCGAGGTCGGTCTGTGGTCCCACTCGCTTTCCGTAGATGAGGCGCCGACCGTCGGGCGCGAATGCGAGCGGGTTTAGGTTCGGCGCGAGGATCACCCGACCGGCGCCGCCCCGGATCGGCACGAGCATCGCTGCGTCCGCCCCATTCGCCTGCTCGGCCATGATCACGAGAGAGTCGCCCAGTGGTGAGACGTCCACGAGGTAGGCGTTGGAACGATCGTAGATCGTGTGGATGGAATGGTCGGCCTCGAGGCGTGCGATGCCAAGCTCGCCAGCACGCTGGCCGATGACCTGCGCGACGAACTCGGCGACGCCGGCTCCGGTCGAGATGGCGCCCACGCCCCCGACGCGCGTCACGCGCCGCGGCTCGCCACCGGTGGCAGGCACCGCCCAGATGTCATTGAGGCGCGATCCGCGATTGGCGTTGAAGTAGAGGGAGGAGCCGGTCCGATCCCAAGCGGGCGATCCCTCGTAGCCTGGCCAGTCGGTGATCGGGCGCACCGCGGCGCTCGCGACCTCGACGACGAAGACGTCAGTCGTGCCGCGAAGATCGGACGTGTACGCGATCATCGATCCGTCGGGCGACCACTGGGGCCCGAAGATGTTCCCGCCAGCGGTCACCACCGCGCGGCTCGCGCCGCCATCCGAGGGGACCACGAGGAGATCCTTGCTGCCGCCGCCCCTCCCGACCACCACCGCGACCTGGCGTCCATCGCGGGAGAGCTCGATCTCATCCACGAGCAGGGAGTCGCCGAGGAGGTCGCGTTCCGTTCCGTCGGCGACGTCGATCCGCGTGACGTTGCGCCGCGAGGTATAGTCGGTGAAGAGCAGTTCGTGCGTCCCCGGTCGCCAGACCGGGAACATCGATTCGATCTGCTTGGAATCCGACACGCGTCGCGCTTCGCCTCCGGTGTCGCTCACGACCCAGACATCCGTTTGGCGTCCACGGTCCGAGATGAATGCGACCCACCGGCCGTCGCGCGACCAGACGCCACGGTCGTCGTTGGCGATGTCGCGGGTGAGCTGACGAGGAGGGCCTCCGTCGACCGGGATGCTCCAGAGGTCCGACTTGCCGGTACGATTCGAGACGTAGAGGAGCGACTTGCCATCGGGGGACCACCCATCACGCTCGATGCCCTCGAATCCCTCGGTGGTCAACTGTCGGCGATTGCCACCGGTGCTGTCGGCGAGCCAGATCGTCCGGCGCTCCCCGTCGATCTCGCCGTAGGCGATCATCGAACCGTCCGGCGACCAGGTCCCGAAGTGCGGGAGGGTCGCGCCGGGAATGAGTGGTGAGCTTTTCCCGGTACTCACCGACACGGCGAAGGTCCTGACCGAACCCCTCGCTCCGGAGCCGATGTACGACACATGGTCCCCGTCCGGATGCCAGCCGACCGGGATCTGGACGCCAGGACCTCGCGCGAGTGCCACCACGTCACCGCCGTCCACCGGCACCAGCGCCATGTGAAGGCCCGCGGTGAGCACCACGAGTCGCGTTCCATCAGGCGACCAGATCGGCGGGTCCCCGTTGGGCGACGTCACCGGCAGCATCCGCGCACCGCTGAAGTCGGCATTCCCGACCCAGAGCCTCTGATCCACCGTAGAGTCGGTCGGCGTCTGCCACCAGGCGAGCCGCGTGCCGTCGGGTGAGTAGACGAGGTTGTCCCGCACCTGCCCGGGCACGAGTGGGTTCGGCATCGACGACTCGGGCAGTCGCGTGGACGGGTCCTGGCAGGAGGCCAGCAGGCAGGCCGCCCCGATCACCACCAGTCCGCGCATCATCGGTCTCCGCATCATGGTCCCTTCGGTGTGGTCGGTGTCGTGAGGGCGCCGCGGATCCCCGCGGCGATCTGGTTGACGAGGTCGGTCTGCGCGGCCAGCACGTCGCTGACGTCGCGCTCGTAGCTCCCGGACCAGAGCGAGCGGCTCGTAACCGGGTCGGTGAACTGCACATTGAGGCGCATCACCGCGCCGGCGCGGAAGACCGTCGCCTCGACCACCGCGTCGATCGAGTTCTCCCTCGCGATGTCGCGCGTGGACTTCGTGCCGCCGCGGTAGCGCAACATCGTCGCGCGCGACTCCACGCCGGCCAGCTGCAGGCGCGCCAGCGCGTTCGTGAGCCCGTCGTGCATCGCGGTCACGAAGACCGAGTCCTTGCCCGAGATGTCCTCGATCGGCATCACGCCGATCTTCTCGATGCGGCCGCTGCCGCCACCAGCCAGCGCGACCGCAGTGCCACCGGCCACGAGCAGGACGGTCGCGACGAGTCCGGACACGAGCAGTCGGCGGCGCGAGCCGCCTGCGCCGGCACCCGGCTGCGGTGCGCCGCCGCCGCTCACCGCCTTGAACGGACGCGTGTTGGTCGGCGTCAGCCCCCCGCTCGGCGTCGCCACCACCAACTCGAGTTGCTCGAGCAGGTCGTCGGCGCTCTGCCAGCGATTCGCCGGATCCTTCGCCAGGCACTTGAGGAGCGCCTCGGCCAGGAGCGCAGGCACCTCGGGGCGGCGCTCGCGGACGTCCTTCGGTGCCTCGAGCACGTGGGCCGAGAGGATCGCCTGGGCCGTCGTACCATCGAAGACGGCGTGCCCGGTGAGCATCTCGTACCCGAGCACGCCGATCGCGTAGATGTCGGCGCGGTGATCCACATTCTCGTCGGCCATCGCCTGCTCCGGCGCCATGTACTGCGGCGTGCCGACGGCAATGCCGACCGTGGTGAGCTTTTCGCGCGTGGATTTCTGCAGCGCCTTCGCGATGCCGAAATCGGTCACCGAGGCGTGCTTGCCGGAGAGCATCACGTTATCCGGCTTGATGTCGCGATGGATCACGCCGAGCTTGTGCGCGTAGGCGAGCGCGTCGGTGATCTCGCGGAGCAGGCGCACCGACTCGGCGATCGTCAGCTTGCCCACCCGCGTGAGACGGGCGCGCAGCGTCTCGCCGTCGACGAACGGCATCACGTAATAGAGGAATCCGTCGGCCTCGCCGGAGTCGTGCAGCGGGAGGATGTGCGGATGCTGCATCTGGGCGACGATCTGGATCTCGCGCGGGAAGCGATCGACGCCCATCGCCGAGGTCAGCTCGTGGCGCAAGACCTTGAGAGCGACCTTACGGTCGTGGCGGATGTCGCGGGCCTGGTACACGATGGCCATCCCACCCTGGCCGACCTCGCGTTCGACTTCGTACCGGCCGCTCAGTGCCGCGGCGAGCTTCTTCTGGTCGTGCATGCTCGGCGGCAGGGGGGTGGGGGAGACGCGGGAGAATGTACGGGTGCCGCGCAGGGGCGGTAAGAGTGCCGCGCGCGTGCGGTCAGTGTCAGGGCGCCCACTTGTACACGACACCGCCGCGCATCACGAACACCACGCGCCGCACCGCCGTCGGGTCGCGCAGAGGGTCCCCGTCGAGCGCGATGATGTCGGCCTCGTAGCCCGCGGCAAGCCGGCCGATGCGGTCGGCCATCCCGAGAGCTTCGGCCGCCAGCGACTGCGCCGATACGAGCGCCGCCATCGGTGACTGGCCGCAGTGTTCGATGCGGCCGAGGAACTCCTCGGCGTTCTTGCCGTGGGCGCCGGCCGTCGCATCGGTGGAGAAGACGACCTTCGCGCCGGGGGTCTGGACCGCGAGCCGGCAGATCTCGAAGTCGAGGGGGAGGTCGCGCTCCATCGTCGCCATCCCCTCGGGTGTGTAGTTCCCCTCGCCGAGGTAGCGGGCCTGGTTGGCGATGTAGTTCTGCACGACGAGCCCGACCTGCGGACTGATGAAGGTGCCGGAGCGCGCCGCGGTCGCGATGTCGGCGGCGGTGGCATAGGTGGCGTGCTCCACCTGGCCGCATCCCGCCAAGGCGGCGGCGGAGACCTGTGACCGATAGGTGTGTACCATCGAGCGCAGTCCCTGCGCCTTCGCTTCGTCGCAGAGGATGGTCAACTGTTCCAGCGAGAGCGTCGGGTTCGCGCCGACGCGCTGCGACGTAGAGGCGAAGATCTTCACGAGGTCGGCGCCCTGCGCTTTGCGCTCGCGCACCATCGCGCGGAGTTGCTCTGGCGATCCGGTGCTGTCCCCCTTGCCGACGATCCAGTCGAGCGAGGTGAGCACGCGCGGTCCGGGAAAGCCGTGGTCACGGATCGCGTCGCGGAGCGGTCGTTCCGATGGATCCCCGACCGTCTGCACGGTGGTGAATCCCGCGAGGAGGGTCTCCCAGCCGGCGAGGGCGATGCCGAGTGACTTCTCGAGCGGCGGCTCGCTGTCGGTGGCGATGCGACCGGTGCGGTCGAAATGGGAATCGAGATGCACGTGTGTGTCGATCCACCCCGGCATGACGGTGTAGCCGCGCAGGTCGATCGTCGTGCCACCGCGCGCGGCTTGGAGCGAGGTGATCCGTCCGTTCTGCACGCCGATGCGCGACGCGCCGAGCACATTGCCGCGACCGTCGAGGGCGCGGTCGGTGAGGAGCACGACGAGTCCCGACGGGGGCGGCGGCGGCGGTACGGGAGCGACCTGGGCACCGAGGAGCGGCGCGAGGCAGGCGAAGGTGAGGAGGGCGGCGCGAGTCATCGGAAGCCCGCTGGAGAGGTGGGATGCGAAAGGCGATCTGGATCGCAGCGCCACGCGCTGATGGCCTGGATCAACAATCAAAAGTACTTCCGCGAGAACCTCAAGCTCGGACCAGGAGGAGAGACGGGCCCGGTCAATGGAACCGTTTATCGACCCTGAGGGGTACCATGCCTACATCGACGCTGCCGATGCGGAACTCCGCAGCGGACGCCTGCACTAGTTTGGCCCGGTGGCGAGCGGCAACCTAGCAAACGCTTGAGGCCGACGGCGCGAATGTCAGCGAGTGAAACCGCCGAGTGTCCGCAGAACCGGGTCGACTCCTGTTCTACTCCCTTCGTGTGATGGTGGAGGTGCGCTAACTCATCGATCATTCGGTCTGACCGATCACGGAGCGCCGATGCCGAAGAAGCCGCCTGCCAAACACGCCGACCCACCCGAGTCGCGCGAGATTCCTGCACCGCCCGACAGTGCGCCACGGGCGGATGTGACGTCGTCCGCTGCCCTGCATCTGAACGACCGGATGGCGCTCGCTGCCAAGCCCAACGACGGCCAACCGCTCAGCCACCGGAACCGGGGCAAGGCGGGCAGGAAAGGATGACGTACAAGGTCGGCTATCTCGTTGGAAGTCTCTCGAGCACGTCGATCAATCGGCTGCTCGCGAAGGCACTGATCCGCCTCGCGCCGGCTGGGCTCACCTTCCGCGAGATCGCGTTCAAGGACCTGCCGCTCTACAGCCCAGACCTCGACGCGAATCCACCGCCGGCCGCAACGGCGATGAAGGCTGCGATCGCTGCTGCTGACGCGCTGCTCATCGTGACGCCGGAGTACAATCGGTCGATCCCCGGCGGACTGAAGAACGCACTCGATTGGGCGAGCCGTCCGGACGAAGAGAACTCGCTCGCGCGGAAGCCGTCGGCGACGATCGGCACCTCACCCGGCGGGATTGGCACCGCGATCGCGCAACAACACCTTCGCGGACTGCTCGCCCACGGCAACTCTCCACAGATGAACGCGCCCGAAGCGTTCATCCAGTTCAAGCCGGGGCTCATCACGGAGGACGGCCAGGTCACGGTCGCCTCCACCGAGAAGTTCCTGCGCACGTACATCGAGGCGTTCAGTGCGTTCATTGACCGCCACTATCGCGCGCTGCCCCGGACGAAGCCCGAGCTGATCGAACCTCCCTCGCGACGTGCGCGGGGCAGGCGTCAGCTTACCCCGCAAGCAGACGGTTCGTAGCTAGACTCGGGCGGCGCGTCCGCGGCTCACCCCTTCGGCCCCGCTCCAAGAATCGCGGCCGAGACCGCGCCCCCGAACTTCTTGATGTTCTCGCTGAACATCCCCGCGAGCTTCGTCGCCTGCGCATCATACGCCGCAGTGTCCTTCCACGTATTGCGCGGGTTGAGCACCTCGGTGGGCACCCCCTCGATCGCCCGAGGCAAGTGCAGCCCGAAGATCGGATCGGTGATCGTCGGCACCGCGTCGAGCTTGCCGGCGAGCAGCGCGCGGACCATCGCGCGGGGGTAGGCGAGTTTCATCCGGGATCCGATTCCATAAGCTCCGCCGCTCCACCCCGTGTTCACCAGCCAGACTTGTGCGTGGTGCTTGTCGAGCAGCTCGCCGAGCATCTCGGCGTACTTGGTCGGTTGCCAGACGAGGAACACCGCGCCGAAGCAGGAGCTGAAGGTCGCCTGCGGCTCGGTCACGCCCCGCTCGGTGCCGGCGAGTTTCGCCGTGTAGCCCGAGAGGAAGTAGTACATCGCCTGGTCACGCGTGAGCTTCGCGATCGGGGGGAGCACTCCGAAGGCGTCGGCGGTGAGGAACACCACGTGCTTGGGGTGGCCCCCACGTCCGCTCGGCACGTGGTTGCGGATGTAGTGGAGCGGATACGAGGCGCGCGTGTTCTCGGTGATCGACTGGTTCGCGAACTCGACCTTCTTGGTCCCCGGCTCGAGGACCACGTTCTCGAGGATCGTGCCGAACATCTCGGTGGTGGCGAAGATGTCGGGTTCCTGCTCGCGCGAGAGGTTGATGACCTTGGCGTAGCAGCCTCCCTCGAAGTTGAAGGTGCCGTTCGCGCTCCAGCCGTGCTC
>JANPCH010000028.1:0-1879 GCA_031430835.1 Gemmatimonadaceae bacterium | reverse complement strand
CTCTTCGGCGGGGCATCGGTCTCCACGGTGGCGACGTTCGACGGGAGCACGGGGTACGCCGAGTTTGGCTCGCAGATCGTGCCGACGAACGGCAGTTACTCGGTCGCGCTCTTCGTGCGGAACCGGACGGCGGGAGGCTTCTACGCCGAATACATCTCGCAGGGCACCGGATCCGGGCCGGGCTTCTATCTCGGCCAGGGAATAGAAGGGCAGATCCGCGCCGGCGACAGCTGGTTCAATACCGGCGAGCAGGCGCCGGTGAACGACGGACTCTTCCATCAGGTCGTGCTCGTGGTGGACGCGAGCGGGCCTGCATCGCGCCTCTTCGTGGATGGCGTCCTGCAGCAGGTCTTCAGTTCACTGGTCGCGTCGACGGCGACCGGCTCGAACACCCGGTTCGGCCGCCAGTTCGCGCCGCTCAACGAGTTCCTGAACGGCGACCTCGACGAGGTGCGCATCTACTCGGGGGCGCTTACGAGCGCAGAAGTGGCTGCGCTCAACACCGCCGGTCCGAGCACGGCAGGCCGTCTGGTGTTCCAGCAGCAGCCGACGAATGTCGTGGCCGGTGTGGCGATCGCGCCGGGAGTGGTCGTGCGGGTCGAGGACGCGATGGGTCGGCTGCTGACCGGGTTCAACGGGAACGTCACGATGGGCTTCGCGGCGAATCCCGGCGGCGGAGTGCTCGGCGGGACGACGACGGTGGCGGCGGTGGCGGGGATCGCGACCTTCTCGAATCTCTCCATCGCGGCGGCGGCCAACGGCTATCTGTTGGAGGCCAACGCGGCCGGCGCGACGACGGCGAGCAGTGGGAGCTTCAACGTGACGCCGGGAGCGGCGACGCAGCTCGCGTTCATCCAGATGCCGACCGACGGCACCGAGAACGTCGCGATCTCGCCGCCGATCGTGGTTGCGGCGCGTGATCCGTTCAACAACACTGTTCCGGGCTTCACCGGGAACGTGACGCTCGGGTTCGGCGTGAATCCGAGTGGGGCGACGCTCGGTGGCACCACGACCGTGGCGGCGGTGGCGGGCGTCGCGACCTTCGCCAACGTATCCGTCAGCCTCCCCGGCGCAGGCTATACGCTGACCGCGGCTGCGACCGGACCCGCCGGTGCGACGAGCACGCCGTTCAGCATGTCGGGGGGCGGGGCCACGGTGAATGCGTGGACGAATGCGAGCGGTGGCAACTGGAGCACGGTGGCGAACTGGAGCCGTGGCGCCGCGCCGATCGCGGGCGATTCCGTGGTGATCGGGCTCGCCGGCACCTACACGGTGACGATGGACGCGAACTTCAGCGGCTCGTGGCTCATTGTGGGCGGCGCGACGGGGACGCAGACGCTTGCCGTCGGGATCCGCACGCTGACGCTCTCCGGTGGGCTGGCGGCGCTTCCGAGTGGCGCGGTCACGGTCGGAACGGGAAGCATCGCGGGCGCGGGTAGCGTGCTCAATCAGGGGACGGTGACCGTGGCGGGAGGGTCTCTGTCGATCGCCACTTTCGCGAACCTGGGGACGTTCATCGCGCGTGGGACCACGAGCGTCTCGTCGGCGCTCGCGACGAATGTCGGGTCGACGATTCGGGTGCTGGGGAGCGGGGCGAACAGCACGGCGGCGCTGACGGTGACGACGGGCTTCACGAACACCGGCGCGATCGAGCTGACGAACATCGACGCCGGGTATGTCGCGAACCTGACGGTGACGACGGGGACGCTGACGAATGCGCCGGGGGGCACGCTCACGGTGCTGGCGGGCTTGGGCGGGGCGCGGACCGTGACGGCCGCGCTACTGGTGAACCTGGGCACGATGACGGTGAACGGGCCGACGACGGTGGCGGCGGTGCTCGACCAGCAGAGCACGCTCACCGTCGCGTCGACGCTGACGC
>JANPCH010000027.1:0-4321 GCA_031430835.1 Gemmatimonadaceae bacterium | reverse complement strand
CCGAACGCCAAGAAGACCATGGGCCTCTCGATCGGCGGCGCGAAACTCCTCGGCGGCGAGGACAAGTCGTTCCTCTTCGTCCAAGGCGGCGAGAAGGCCGTCGTCGTGAAGAAGGGCAGTTACAAGGAGAACTTCGCCGAGCTCTACGAGAAGTGCCCGGCGATGCTCGAGGAGTTCAAGGGGGAGAAGCTCAAGTGGGTCGACGTCGCCGGTCACGTCTGGGTGTATGATCGGATCTGCGGATCAGGGCCCGGAGCGGCGGGCTAGCGAGATGCCGCGTCGATCGCGATCGCCCCTCGCGCCGCCCTTCCTGATCGCGCTGGCCGCATTGCTGGTCACTGCCAGCGCTCGCGGTGAGGCGCAGTCGGCGTCGGCGGTGCCCGCCGCACTCAAGTCCGGCGAGATCCGACTCACCTACCTGGGCAACGCGGGCTGGGAGATCACCGACGGCCGCCGGGTGGTGCTGGTCGATCCCTTCCTGACGCAGTTCCGCCGCTGGCGCTTGGGCGGCGCCGATGTCGCGCCGAACGCGCTCTACCTCCCCGACACGGCGTTCATCAAGCAGCGGGTGCCGAGGGCCGATTACATCCTGATCACGCACGGGCATTCGGACCACGCGCTCGACGCGGGGGACATCTCTCGCCGCACCGGCGCGGTGATCATCGGACACGAGACCGCGGCCAACCTCGCCCGCGCGTACGACGTGCCCGATTCCTCGCTAATCACCGTGATCGGCGGCGAGGACTACGACTTCGGTGACTTCTCCGTGCGCGTCATCCCGAACATCCACAGCGCACTCGACGACAAGCGTTACTACAACAACGGTCGCGGCATCGCCGGCACGGCGCCGCGGGGCCTGCGTGCCCCGCTCAAGCGCACCGATTACCAGGAAGGCGGCAACCTCGCGTACCTGGTCCGGATGGCGGGTCACGAAGTGCTCGTCATGGGGTCGATGAACTACATCGAGCGTGAGATGCAGGGCCTGCGGCCGAGCGTTGCGCTCGTCGGCGCCAATAGCCAGCGTCTCGAGATCCACGACTTCACCGGCCGGCTGATGCGCGCGCTCGGGCATCCCGCCGTCGTCATCCCGAGTCACGCGGATGGCTACGGCGATCCCAATCCTACGGCGGCGGCGCTCGCCGACCGGCAGCGATTCCAACAGGAGGTCGCTGCGGCCTCGCCTCGGTCACGTTTCATCTCTCCAATCTGGTTCGAGCCGATCGTGCTGCCGGCGCGCTCGGCGCCCCCGGCATCGACGGCCCCGACACCGGGCGAGCGCACGGTGGTGAGCACGCCGGGCATTGCGCCGCTGGTGCCGGCGTATTCCCCGGCCATTCGCGCAGGCGGTCAGGTTTTCGTGTCGGGCATGACCGGGATCAAGCCGGGGACGCAGGACATCATAGAAGGGGGCGTGGCCGCGCAGACACGCCAGACGCTCGAGAACATCGGCGCGCTGTTGCGGGCAGCGGGCGCGACGATGGCGCAGGTCACCGAATGCACGGTCTTCCTGGTGGACATGGCGGACTACGCGGCGATGAACAGCGCCTACATGGAGTTCTTCCGCTCCGCTCCTCCGGCTCGTGCGACCCTCGCCGTCACCGCCCTCCCACGTCCCGCGGCGCGCGTCGAGATCAAGTGTAGTGCGGTCGTGCCCGACTAGTCACGCGGCGCGCGTGGAGCACTGAACCAGACCGCGTTCACGGCATCGGACCGCGCTGCGGCGATGTCTGGCCAGCCATCACCGTCCAGGTCGCCGATGGCTATGGCGTAGACGGTGCCGAGTCCGTCGTTCCACGCCGCAGGGGTGAACCTGAGCTGCTTCCCTCCCCCCTGGTTGAAGAGGATCACCCCGGGGAGTTGGTCGTTGCCGACCACGAGGTCGGGCCGTCCGTCGCGATCGAGGTCGGCGATGGCGACCGCGCCGGGCACGACCTTTCCCGCACTCAGTGCCAGCGGCGGGCCGAAGGCGCGACTTCCGGTTCCGAGGTACACGAACATCCCTGTCTCGACGTCGCCCACGAACAGGTCGATGACACCGTCGCCGTCGATGTCGCCGGAGGTCGCGGCGCGGATGGAGGAGTGCTCGGGTCCGATCGCGACCGGCGGCGCGCCGAAGGTGCCCGTGCCGTCGTTCCAGAAGACGAGATTCCGTCCGCCATCGCGATGCGGCACGAAGAGGTCGACCGCGCCGTCGCGGTCGAGGTCCGCCGCGACGATGATGGTCGCTGAGCTCGTCGCCAATGGCGCGCAGCCCGGGAACGCTCCCTTCCCGTCGTTCATGCACACGAAGCTCGGCCGGCCCGGGCTCGCGCTCCCACCGCGATTCGCCACGATCAGGTCGGGGCGTGCGTCGCCGTTGAGATCCGCGACGGTCACGTACCGCGTCGACCATTCCGGGGCGCCGAACGTGCCCGAGACGCTGAACCGTCCGCTGCCGTCATTGAGGTACACGAGCTTCCGGTCGGGCCGGTCATTGCTCGAGACGAGGTCGAGGTCGCCGTCGCCATCGAGGTCGGCGAGCGCGGCCGAGTAGGTGCGATCGGGCTCGTCGCGCAGCGGCGCCGCAGTGAAGGTTCCCCGGCCGTCGTTGCGGAGCACCATGTCCCGCAGCGGCCAGTGGCGACCCTTGGCCAGCACGATGTCGAGGTCGCCATCGCGGTCGATGTCGCCCAGACTCACGCCGGCGGAAGTCGCGCTGTCCCTTTCGAGCGAGAGCATGCGCTCGAAGACCCGTGATGCGCCGGGCGAGGACTGCGCCACCAACGGCGCCGCGAACACAGAGAGAACCATGAGCGATCCCAACACACGTCGCATGACTTCCCCAGTGTCGCGGTCGATGTCCGTCAGCGCTCCGGACGCGGATGTTACGGTGGCGCATCGTCGACGGCAAACGCCCACCGTGAGATCCACGATGGCGCCTGCGCGACACCGACCCGTACATTCCCCGCCGTCGCGCTCGCTCCCGAGTCGGCGTCCAGCGCTCTCCCCCACCTTTCAGTCGAAGACCGCTCCGTGAGCGAATCCTCCAGTTCCGCGTCCCCTTCGGGAGGCGGCCTTCCGGGGCCAGGCCTCCTCGGCCTCGGGCTCGTCACCAACTTCTTCGACACGCTCGGCATCGGCTCGTACGCCACCACGACGGCGGTGCTCAAGCTCGGAAGGATGACCGCGGACGAGCTGATTCCCGGCACGCTGAACGTCGGGCACCTGGCCCCCGTGCTGCTCCAGACCGTGCTCTTCCTCAGCGTGATCGAGGTGGAGATCATCACGCTCGTCTCGATGATCGTCGCGGGCGGCCTCGGCGCCTGGTTCGGCGCCGGGGTGGTCGCGCGCTGGCCACGGCGCACGGTGCAACGCGGCATGGCGTTCGCCCTCCTCTTCACCGCGCTCGTGATCACGCTGCGACAGCTGGGCGTCTTCCCGCAGGGCGGCGATGCGATCGGTCTCTCCGGACTCTCCCTCGTCGTCGCGGTCCTCGCGAACGCGCTCTTCGGGGCACTCGTCTCGCTCGGCATCGGCAACTACGCGCCGTGCATGGCCGTGGTCTACTCGCTCGGGATGAGCCCGCGCGTGGCCTTCCCGATCATGGCCGGCTCCGCCGCCCTGATGATGCCGGCGGCCGCGTATCGATTCTGGAAGTCCGGGCGAGTCGACCGCCGCATCGCACTCGGCCTCGCGCTGGGTGGCCTCCCCGGCGTGCTCATCGCGGCCTTCCTCGTCAAGGAGCTCCCGGTGAACTACCTCCTCTGGCTGGTGGTCGTCGTGCTGCTCTACACCAGTGCGATGCTGTGGTCCTCGTCCAGGGCCAGCGCTCCGGCGGCGGCATGAGGATCACCGGAATCCGGATGTTCCAGGTCGACCTCCCCCTGCACGAGGGGAGCTACAAGTGGTCGGGCGGCAACTCGGTCTCGGTGTTCGACTCGACGGTCGTCGCCGTTGATACCGACGACGGCCTCACCGGATGGGGTGAGGTCTGCCCGCTCGGGCCAGCCTACCTGCCCGCCTACGCCCGCGGCGCGCGGGCCGGCATCGCCGAACTCGCGCCGCAGCTGCTCGGTGTCGATCCGCTCGCTCTGGGGTCGCTCAACGAGCGGATGGACGGCGCGATGCGCGGTCATCCATATGTGAAGTCGGCCATCGACATGGCCTGCTGGGATCTGCTCGGCAAGGCGAGCGGGCTCCCGGTCGCAACGCTGATGGGCGGCCACGTCGGCGACGACTTCGCACTCTACCGCGCCATCTCGCAGGAGTCGCCCGAAGCGATGGCGGCGCGCATCGCCCAGTACCGCAGCGAGGGGTACACGAAGTTCCAGCTCAAGGTGGG
>JANPCH010000026.1:0-11513 GCA_031430835.1 Gemmatimonadaceae bacterium | reverse complement strand
CCGTACGACGACGCTACGCGAAAGCGGCTCGCCGCTGCGCTCGAGGGAGCCACACCGAGCGAGTACACGCGCCTCGACTTCGCGCTCGGCGGATGGCTTGCCGACGCCGCGGTGGCAGTGCTCGCTGAGGCCGGCGTCGCGCGCGGGGATGTCAGCGCGATCTGCTCGCACGGTCAGACGCTCTGGCACGAACCCCCTCACGGCACCTGGCAGTTCGGCCAGCCGGCGGTGATCGCCGAGCGAACGGGGATCGACGTGATCGCCGACTTCCGTGTGCGCGACGTCGCGGCAGGAGGTCAGGGGGCGCCACTCGTTCCGATCGCCGACGCGATGCTCTTCGCCGACGACACGCATTGGCGCGTGTTGCAGAATCTGGGTGGGATCGGGAACCTCACGGTGGTGCCGCCGCGTGGTGATCTCTCCGCCGTGCGCGCCTTCGACACTGGTCCTGGCGTCTGTGTGATCGATGGAGTGACGCGGCTGCTCCGGCCCGACCTCCCTTATGACGTCGGCGGCGCGCTCGCGCACCGCGGAACGGCGATCAACGCGGTGATCGAGGAACTTCTCACCGATCCGTGGTACGCCGCCGAGCCCCCCAAGTCCACCGGTCGCGAGCGCTACACGCGCGCCTTCATCGAACAGTTCGTGGCGCGCTGCCGCGCCGCCCGGACCGGCTGCAGCGACGAGGACATCATCGCCACCGCGACCTGGTTCACAGCGCGCAGCATCGCGTTGGCCTTCGAGCGCTTTCTCCCCTGGCCGGTCGAGGAGGTGCTCCTCTCCGGCGGCGGCGCGCGCAACGCGGCGCTCAGCGAGGCGATCGCGATGGTGCTCTCACCGCGTCACGTACGTCCCTTCGACCGTGTCTTCTTCGACGGCGACGCCAAGGAAGCGGTGGCCTTCGCCTTCCTCGGGTACTTGCATCTCGCCGGCCGCGCGGGGAACCTCCCCTCCGCCACCGGAGCCCGCGGCCCTCGCATCCTCGGCGCCCGCTACCCAGCGTGACGGAGCCGCTGGCACGCTTGCTCATCCCCGAGCTGCGCTGGGATCCGGGGCACGGGTACGCGTATCTCGCCGATTTCATCGACGACGCGCTCGAGGCGGGGGTCGGCGGGTTCGTGCTCACCGCGGCGCCGCGCGAGGAGGTCGCGCAACTCTGCGCCAAGCTGCACCGCGCTGCGAGCGACCCACTGCTGATCGCCGCCGCGGCGGAGTCAGGCGCCGGCCAACTCTTCGCGGGGTCCACGGCGCTGCCACCGGCCGCAGCATTGGGCGCGCTGCACGACGCCGATGCGATCCGCCGCGCCGCGAAACTCACCGCGCGCGAACTCCGCGCGATCGGTGTGAACTGGGTTCTCGGTCCGGTGGCCGACCTCACCCGCACTGCGCTCGACCCCGCGATCGGGGCGCGCGCCTTCGGCGAGGATGCGCAGCGCGTCGCCGAGTGGGTCGTTGAATGGATCGACGCAGCTCAGGCCGAAGGCGTGCTCGCCTGCGTGAAGCACTTCCCCGGCATCGGTCGCGCGACGAGTGACCCCACGCTCGGCGCAGTCAGCATCACCACGGCCGCCGGTACCCTCTGGGCCGACGACCTCGTCCCCTTCCGCGGCGCGGTCGATGCCGGGGTCGCGAGTCTCCTCGTGGCCGACGTCGTCTTCCCCGGTCTCGACGCGAGCGGCGTCACCGCCGCACACTCCTCGCCACTGCTCCGGCAACTCCTGCGCGACGAACTGCACTTCGAAGGCCTCGTGGTGAGCACGTCGCCGGACCCTGTCAGGGCGATCGCGGCGGGATGCGACCTCATCCTCGCGCCCCCCGACCTGCACGGGACGATTGACTCGATCGCCCGCGCCTGCGAGGAACGAACGCTCGAGGCCCAGGTGATCGAGGCAGCACAGCGCCGTCGCACCTTCTGGGCCGATTGGGCCCGACCACGCGAACCGCGCGAGCCGACGCTCGATGAGCTGCTCTGGGCGCGGCAGGTCGCCGACACGGTGATCCATCCGATTCGCGGCTTCATCCCCAACGTCGGACCCATCGTGGACGTCTCACTCGTGGACGACGACGCCGGCGCGGCGTGGGAGCGGCCGGCACGTGAACACTTCGTCCAGGCGCTCAGGGCTCTCGGTCTCGAGCCACGCCTCGTCGAGGGACCCACCGCCGATGGGGAAGGGGCGCTCGTCGTCGCGCTCTTCGGCGCACCAGGGGTGGGTCGGGGGCGCAGCGGGTACACCGAGGCGACACGGCGCCGCGTGGCGGGCATCGTGGCCACGGCACGGCAACAATCGCGCAGCACCGTCGTAGTGCTATTCGGGCCCCCGCGACTCGCGAGTGAAGTACCAGAGGCACCGAACCTGATCTGCTGCTGGAGCGGCGACCGGGCGATGCAGGAAGCGGCGGCTCGCCGCCTCGTGCAACCCTGAATAGACTAACGAACGTCCAACCAACGCCGTGTCCGAACTCCCCATCATCCTGCAGGCCGCCCTCGCCCCGGGGTACACGCTCGAGCGTGAACTGACGGGTGGAGGGATGAGCCGCGTCTTCGTCGCGAGCGACGTGGCGCTGGGGCGAAAGGTCGTGGTGAAGGTGCTTCCCCCCGAGCTGTCGGCGGGGGTGAATCACGAGCGGTTCCGCCGCGAGATCCAGGTCGCCGCGCAGCTCCAGCATCCGCACGTCGTCCCCCTGCTCTCCGCTGGAGAGCAGGGGAGTCTCATCTGGTACACGATGCCCTTCATCGCCGGGCATTCGCTGCGCGAGGGGCTCGCCCGCGGGGACAAGTACGCCGTGAAGGACGTCGTGCGGATCCTGCGCGATGTGGCTGAGGCGCTCGACTACGCGCACGGTCTCGGCGTGATCCACCGCGACATCAAGCCGGGGAATGTCCTCCTCCTCGGCTCGCACGCGCTCGTCACCGACTTCGGCGTCGCCAAGGCGATCTCGGCGGCGATGCCGACCTCGGGTTACACGAGCGCCGGGATGGCGATCGGAACGCCGGCGTACATGGCGCCCGAGCAGATCGCCGCCGACCCCGCGGCCGACCACCGGATGGACCTTTACGCTTTGGGCCTCCTCGGCTACGAGATGCTCACCGGGCAGGGGCCATTCAAGGAGGACTCGCCGCAGAAGACGATGGCGGCCCAGCTCACGCGCGAGCCGAGCCCGGTGGAGAACTCTCGCGCCGATGTGCCGCCGATGCTCTCGGCGCTCATCCGGCAGCTCCTCGCCAAGATCCCCGACGATCGCCCCCAGTTGGCGAGCGAGGTGGTCGTCGCGCTCGACGACATCGCGCTCAGTTCGGGGGGCTCGTTGGCGCCGCTCCGACAGCTGAGTCGTCCCTCGCGGATGCGCTCGGTGGCGCTCGTCGCGGCGGGTGTCGCGATCGTTGCCCTGACCTGGACCCTCGGCGAACGGGCGGGCACGGTGGTCGGCACCACCTTCGTGCGCGACTCGGTCGCTGCGGCGGATTCGTCGGCCCTCGCCTCGGCCGCCGCGATGCTCACGAGCGAGGACTCGATGGCGATCGCCAAGGCGGTCTCGGCGCGGATCGCCCAGCGACCGGCGCCAGTGCGGGTCGCGAGTGCTCCGCGAAGCGTGACGAACGACTCGATGGCGTTCGTCCAGATGGCCGACTCGATCCGCCAGCAGATCCAGCGCGCGGTGCTCGACTCCCTCGTGCACCTCGGCACGCGGCTCGGGCCGGCGATGCAGTTCGTGTCGGAGGTCGCACAGGTTGCGACGGCCACAGCGCCAGCGGCTCCCGCGCGGCCGCTGAGCAGGGAACCACGGCGGGTGGTGGTGGCGCTCCCGCGGCCGGCGCGCGGCCGTCCCGACCTCGACGCCCTCGCGCTCACGCTCGCCGATTCACTGCGCATCGGGATCGACAAGCATCCGCGCTACATCGTCGTGCCCGCCGACTCGGTCGCCAGCGCCCTCGCCCTCTCCCGCACGGTGAATGGCATCCAAGAACGGCTCGACGCCGACATCATCGTCTCGATCAACCTCATCCAGGCGAAGGATTCGGTCGTGCGGATGATCTCGATGCGTGATCTCACTGCGCCGAACGGCTTCAACTATCGTGTCGTCGCGAACACCGTCGGAGGCGCCGATCTGAGTGTCGGCCTCACGGAGATGGTGCCGAAGGCTCTCTCGGAGTTGGCGGCGATGGAGCGCAGTGGCATCCGCAGTCGCACGAACCCGCCTACCGGAGTACGCCCGCCGCGTCCGCAGGGAGCTGCGCCGCGAGCCGTGCCGCCGGCACGCAATAGATGATGCGCCCACCGCTCTCAGCTGCGGCGCCGTAGAGCACACCGACCACGAGACCGCGCGCGTCGAAGATCGGCGAACCGCTCGACCCCTGCGCCGCGAACGCGTCGAGTTGCACCACGTCATCGAGGATCTTGCTGATCGTGCCGACACCGAGCGTGGCTTCGGGGCGCAGTTCGTCGATGTTCCCGCTCATCCCGGCCGTCGCGGTACCGAGGGGGTAGCCGAGGATCGCCACCGGGTCGCCGAGCTTCACATCGCGGGCTTCGCGCGCGATGCCGGTGACCACCGGATAGTTGCCGCGGCGGACGAGGCGGAGGATCGCAAGTTCGTCGGTCTCGCTGATGTACTCGATCGTCGCCTCCTTCCATTCCCCCTTCGTGCCGTCGAACGCCACCCCCACCCGCTCGGCGCGCGCACCCGATTTGCTCCGCACGACGTGCCGGTTCGTGACGATCAGCCCCGAGGCAAGGATGTTGAAGCCGGTTCCACTCGACGGCGGGTCGTCGGCGAACTGCACCGCGATGAAGACGGTCGCCGCCTTGTTGGCCGCGGTGACCGCGCTGTAGTCCATCCGCGCGATCGTCGAAGTGCGGATCTGCGCAGTCCGCATCTCGGCCGAGAGGGCGGAGATGTCGCCGCCGCTCTCCTGCATCCGTCGGAGCTCGCGAGCGAGCCGTTCGCTCTCGGCGCGGGTCGCCCGGAGTGCCGCGGCGGCGACGCCGGTCTGCTCGAGTCGTTGCTCAAGGGCTCGGGCGAGGGAATCGTTCGCGGCGATCAGCGACGCGAACTGCCGCTGCTGCGACGCGCTCGCCTGCATCGCGAACCAGGCGGCGACGGCGCCCGCGGCGATCACGAAGACGGCGAGTCCCAAGACCATCTGCTTGAGGCGACCGGTCTGCTTCTGCACCGCCTCGGCGATCCGTACCTCGGTGTTCTTCCGCGGGGCCACGGATGGCGGGGCGACGGGCCGGTGCGGCGTGTCCGAGACCTTGAGCGGCGTGGCCGGGGCGCCCTGTTGCGCGTCGCGTGGCGTGCTCCCTCCGACGCGGGTCGCCGGTGCGATCGCCGCCTCGGCCGCCGTGAGGATGCGGAAGGAGACCTGCGGTCCGTCGATGCCGAAACTGATCAGGTCACCGTCGGCGAGTTCGCGCTCGGCGTTGATCCGCTCGCCGTTCACGAAGGTGCCGTTCGTGCTACCGATGTCGTGGATGACGTGACGTCCGCCGACCGAACGGAGTTCGGCGTGGCGTGAGCTGGCGTCGGGGTCCTTGTTCGCGTCGAACCGCAGGTCGTTCATCGGGTGCCGACCGATCGACACCACCGACTTCTCGAAGCGTTCCTGTGCTCCGGTGCGCGCGCCCCGAACGATGCGGAGCTCGACCGCCATCGCCATCAGCCTCCCAGCAGGCTCAGCATCACGTAGACGAGCAGGAGCGCGGCGAGGGTGCCGAAGATGAAACGCAGGGCTGACCGGTCGATCCGCCCGCCGGGGGGCGGCGGGGGCGGGAGCTTAGCGCGCACGACGGCGGGACTGATCTCGACCGTTTCGGGAAGTGGACCGCTGGGTGCAGGTCCATCCGTTCCGACGCGGATCGCCTCGATGTCGCGAGGCGTCACCTCGACCGTCGCGGCCGAGGGGTCCACGGGGGAAGCCGAGCGCACCGGCGTCACCTTCTTGTGCTTCGAAAGCCCCGTCTCGAGCGTCGGCATATTGTTCTCGTCGTACGAGTCCAGCCCAGGGACCGACTTCCGGTCGACCGGCACGGTGGAGCGCTGCTGCTGCGACCCCCGATACACCCGGTGACCGACCGTGTCGGCGCCGGTGTCCACCAAGCCGTCGCCGTCGAACCGTGCCGCCACGACGGTGATGTTGTCGGGGCCGCCGGCCTCGTTGGCCATGTCGATCAGCTTCTTGCACACCTGCACGAGGTCGGGCTCGTTCTTCACGACGTCGGCGATCTCGTTGGCCCGCACCTGGCCCGAGAGGCCGTCTGAGCAGAGTACGAGCACGTCGCCGCGCCGAACCTGCTGCGAGGTGAGATCCACCTTCACCGTCGGTTCCGGCCCCAAGGCCTGAAGGATGATGTTTCGGCGCTCGGAGACCTCGGCCTCCTCGGCCGTCATCTCACCCGCCTCGACCAGCTTCTGCATCAGCGACTGGTCCTTCGTGATCTGCTTCGCGACGCCATCGCGCACGAGGTAGGCGCGCGAGTCGCCGACCTGGCAGACGTAGAGGGTGTCTCCGAGGAAGCCGGCCACCGTGGCCGTGGTCCCCATCCCGCGATTCTCGGGGTGGGCTTGGGCGTACTGGTGGATCTTCTGATTCGCGAGTTCGGTGGCACCGCGCAAGGCGTGGGCGAAGAGCTCGGGATCGGTCTCCTCGGTTTGCCGCCAGCGTCGGTCGACCTCGGCGAGGGTGACCTCAGTCGCCATCGCGCTGGCGATCTCGCCGGCGGCGGCGCCCCCCATCCCATCGGCGACCATGAAGAGCGTGCCGCGAGGGCCGGCGAGGTGCGTCCGCACCTCGGGCTGCAGCGACGCGTTCATCGCCGTGAGGTCCGCGACGACGAAGGTGTCCTCGTTGTGTTCGCGCGTACGGCCGACGTCCGTCCGGCCGAAGACGTGGACGTAGATGTCACCGCGGGGTGTGGAAGGTCCCGTCACGAAGCGCGAGTGCGAGGTGGATGAGGTTGCGACAGGCTCAGTTTAGTTGACAGTAAGCGTAGGCGCGAGCGTGAGTTGAGGGATGAGGTGACGCAGGTCACGGACAGGCCTCAATGACTGTGTTCGCCGTGCTGAGCCGGCTCGCGTTGGTATGGAGCCGCTTCACCTCTCGAGCGGCCTTGCAAGTTCCGGTCTCGTCCTCAAGTGCCGTGTACCCGATCATCTCGACGAACCAGGACTCCGCGAGTGTCAGACTCGTCAGATTGGGACGGAGTTTCTCGATCTCGCCAATGACTGCGCGAGCGCGTGTGGCCGTGATCCCACTCGCATTGAGTTCGTTCAGCCAACCCGACAATTGCTCCATCGCGGACGGCCCGGTCGGCGTCGGTTGCGGTGTGGTGCTGGTACCGGGCCGTGTCGGATTGCCGGGGGGGCGGCTCGGCACCGGATCCGGCGCCTTTCCCTTCGTACCAGTATCCACTGGCGGCACCGTCCCCGTCGCCTTCCCGCTGTCCACGTTGGTCGGCGTCGGATTCGGCGGTTGAGCGCTCGTCGCCGGCGCACCAACACCCTTGTTGAGCACGACGAACAGGGCGACCGCCGCTATTCCCACCGTCCCGAGCCCGCCCAAGACGACGGCCTTGTTCATCCCTGCCTTCGCCGGCACGTTCGCCGCGGCGGGCGCCGGTCTCCGCAAGGCGGGGGGCGGCGCCTCCATCGCCTCTGTCTTGCTGCTCGGCCGCGCCACGCGGGTCTGTGGCACCGACTGCTTCGACGCAGCGACCGCATTCAGCATCTGCGTGCCCGCCTCGATCGCCCGCGTCATCGGCATATCGGCGATCGCCGCGGCGAACTCGCGCCCGAACTGCGAAGCGTTCTGGTAGCGCTCGTTCGCGTCGCGAGCCAACGCCTTGTCCATCGTCGCCTGCAGCGTCGCGGGCCACTCGAAGTCGGGCTTCACCTCGGCCAGACTCCGCGGCTTGTCGGTGAGGCGCATGATCATCGCTTCCTGCGCCGACTCAGAGGCGAAGGGGAGGCCACCGGTGAGACAGTTGAAGGCGACCAGTCCCAGCGAGTAGATGTCGCTCCGCCCGTCGAGCTTGTCCCCCGCGAGCTGCTCGGGGCTCATGTACTCCGGCGTGCCGACCACGAGCCCCGTCTTCGTCACCTTCTGCGCGTCGCTCGAACTCGCCTTGGCGATGCCGAAGTCCACCACCTTCACGAGATCGGTGCCATCCCGGTTCCTCGCGACCATGATGTTGTCGGGCTTGAGATCGCGGTGCACGATTCCCGCGTCGTGCGCGACCTGCAGCGCGTCGGACGTCTGGTGGATGATGCTCGCGCTGCGGGCCGGGGGTAGCACGCCCCCCTTCTCGATCAGCGACGACAGCGATTCCCCCTCGATGAACTCCATCGCGAGGTAGATCAGCCCATCGGGCGTCTCGCCGAAGTCGTAGATGCCGCAGATGTTCGGGTGCGAGAGTCGCGACGCGTTACTCGCCTCTCGATTAAATCGAGCAATCGCGTCGGGGTCCGTGTTCATCCCCGGGTTCATCACCTTGAGTGCGCTCTTCCGCCCCATCTTCACGTGCTCGGCGAGATAGACCGTGCCCATCCCCCCCTCGCCCAGCTTCTTCAGGATATGGTACCGGTCAGCGACCACGGATCCGAGCAGGTCGGCTCCTGCGGCCGCTGAACGGAGCGCCGTTCCGTCCCGGGGACAGAAGCGCTCGCTCAACGGGTATTCGGTGCCGCAGGTCGGGCAGATCTTCTGGTCGCTCAAATGCTCTCGATCCTCAGCGTCTGGTCACCCATCAGCACGCGCTGACCCGGCTTCACCGGCCGTTCGCCGCGTACCGCGATCGCGATCCCGTTCCGGCTGCCCAAATCGAGGACGATGAACTCGAGATCCTCACTCCGGATCTCGGCGTGCCGACCGCTCATCGTCTTGTCATAGGCGAAGAGCCAATCCCCTTCCGACCGGCCGATCACGACGTTTCGCGAAGGGGAAAGGTGACAGGAATCCCGAGCGGAACCGTCGGCGCGGAGTTGCTGCATCACCGCGATGTCGGCACTCGGCACCGCTGAACCGAGTCGTCGAGTGGCATCGGCCTCGGCGGGTTGCGGGCCGGGATAGCCGAGCCGCCGGAAACGAAGGAGCTGCGATCCCACCAGCACCGTGTCGCCGTCCTGCAGCTTGTAGGGGGCGTCCTGGAAGAGCCACGTACCGTTGCGGCTGCCGAGGTCGCGCACGTACAGCTGACCGTCACGCAGCGAGAGCTGCGCGTGCACCGGGCTCATATACACGTCGTCGGGAAAGCGCATCTCGCCATCGCCGCGTCCGATCGTCGTCTCGGGGCCGGGGAGCACCTCGGTCTTCTTCACGGTGCCCGTGACGTCGAGCACCGAGACCTTGGGACCCACCGCCGTGCCCATCGCCGAGAAGGCCGCCGTGCCGGTCGGAGGGGTGGGGGGATTCGGCGTGACCGCGACCCGAGTGCCGCAGCGGGCGCAAAAGATGTCCACGCCGGGCGACACGGGATTCCGGCAACTGGAGCAGACTGCGGTTAACGTGACCGGCGCGGGGGCGACCGCCTTCACCCGATTCCCGCACTTGGGGCAGAAGGGGTTCGCGGGGTCGATCGGGGTCGCACAATACGGACAGGGCATCTTCCCCGCCGGGATCAGAACTTCGACTGGGCGCGGAGGGGCAACTCTGGCGTTCGGGGTCGCCGCCGACACACGCGTCGCGGGGACGCCGAACTTGGCGGCCTGCTCGAGATGTTGGACCCCCGCGGCGGTCTCGCCCATCGGGCCGCCCGCGCGGGCAGCTCCAGCCGCCGTCATCGGCTTGCCGCAATCGATGCAGAACTTCGATGCGGGGTCGTTGTCGCGACCGCAGAAAGCACAGCGGTTCAAAGGGATGCGGGGTTCGGGGTACCGGCGAATATACGAGGCCGGACGGGGGGTGGGGAGGGCGGATCAGAGCCGCATTTCGGGCTACATTCTCGGGACCAATGCGCCGATCCCATCAGGCAGTCCTCGCGTGCTTCCTGTCCTTGGTGGTGTCGGTGCCGTCGGCCCGCGGCCAGGTGCGCCCGGACCTCCAATGGCGCACCCTCGACTCGCCGCATTTCAGGGTGCACTTCTCCCCCGGACTCGGCCCCCTCGCCCTTCGCACCGTCCGCAACGCCGAGGAGGCGTACCAGCGACTCTCCGAGGTGCTGGTACCGCCTCGCGGGGTGATCGACATCGTCGTCGCCGACAACGTGGACTTCGCGAACGGGTACGCCACGGTCTTCCCGACGAATCGGATCGTGGTCTATGCGCGGCCGCCGATGGAAGAGCTCACGCTGCGGAATCACGAGGACTGGAATCGCATCCTCGTCACGCACGAGCTCACGCACATCTTCCATCTTGATCGGGCGAAGGGGTGGTGGGGGGTCGCGCAGCAGATCTTCGGGCGCGCGGCCCCGCTCTTCCCGAATACCTACGCGCCGGCCTGGATCACTGAGGGACTCGCGGTGCAGATGGAGTCCCGCTTCTCGCACTCGGGCCGATTGAATGGGTCGGAGTTTCCGGCGTACGTGCGCGCGGCCGCCCTCGTCGGTGACCTGCCGCCACTGGATGCGGCATCACTTGCGGCCCCGCGCTTCCCGGGCCCCAGCACCGCATACATCTACGGCGCGTACGCGATGGATCACCGTGGACCGCTCGAGCTCAAGACGTACGTCGAATACGCGAGCGCGCGGATCTTCCCCTGGCGTCACGACGCCAATGCGAAGGCGGCGTTCGGCGAGACCTTCTCGATGCAGTGGGAGCGGTGGCGCGACTCAGTGCTCCGCGCCTCGATCGAAGGGGGCGTGGTCGAGGCGGCGCGGGCGCGCGCCGCGGCCGTCGAAGTGGACGAACTGACGCGCCACTCTTGGGAGGCGCGGTACCCGCGGTTCACGAGCGACAGCACTCTCGTCTATGTCGCGAACGACGGTCGGCGAACGACCGGGCTCTATTCACTCACACTCTCTGGCGAGCGCCATCGCATCGGCCGGCGCGCTGGGCTCGACGCGCCCGCCTGGCTCACCGACGGCACCTCCCTCCAAGCGGAACTAGAGTACACCGACCTCTACACACTCCGCTCCGACCTCACGAGTGGGTCGGGCATCACGCGGCGTCGCATCACGAGTGGAGAGCGGCTCTCTCATCCTGATGTGCACGCCGCGAGCGGCCGCGTCGTCGCGCTCAGAACGGAAGAAGGCACGACAAGCATTGTCGAGGCGTCAGCCGAGGACGCCTTCCCGCCGCGCCTGATCGCGCAGGGAACGCTCGATCGCGCCTGGGCCGATCCCCGCTGGTCTCGCGGTGGCGACCGCGTCGTCGCCGTGCGGTGGGATCGGGGGGGACGGTCGAGCGTCGTCGTGATGGACATCAAGGGGCAGGAGCTTCGCGCCTTCTCGCCACGGGGCCAAAGCTTCACGGTGGTCTCCAGTCCCGCCTGGGAGCCGGGGGATACCACGGTGCTCTTCGTGAGCGATCACGAGGGGAGAGCGATGATCTACCGCGGTGACGTGCGCACCGGCGCCTAC
>JANPCH010000025.1:0-8701 GCA_031430835.1 Gemmatimonadaceae bacterium | reverse complement strand
CGTTGAGGATGTAGAATAAGCCCGCTCGTCAAATGCGAGATCGCGATGTTGAGAATCCGACCTCCCCAGATTGCGCACGATCGACGATCGGCACCTCGGAGAGCATCGGAGGACCCCTTGAATCCCGGGATTTCGCGGCTCGAATAGTTTTCCTACAGCCTCGTTATGCGGACCGGCGCGCCGTCCTGCGTCGCGGAGTCGCAGCGACGAACGCGTTCGCGATCACGGTGCCGCTGGTACCAGAGGCCAGCAGCGTCCTGACCAGCAAATCCAGCGACACCGACGGATCTCCAGCCTCCATCTTCGCCACCCGCGACTGGCTCGAGCCGATTCGGTGCGCCACGGCGGTCTGCGTCAGCCGATGCCCCACCCGGTGCTTCCTCAGCTCCTTCGCGAGCTGCATCCGCACGTCGATCAGCGCGCTGTCAGCCGCGCTGAGGGAGAGAAACTCCGAGACATCGCCAACCTTCCAACCCACAGCCTCCAGTCGCTGCTTTTTCGCTTGCTTCATGGTCCACCTCGTGAGTTCAGGCTTCGCCATAGCTCTTCAGACGTTTCTTGCAGGTCTCGATGACACGCTTCGGTGTCGCTTCTGTCTTCTTCTTGAACACTTCGAGGAGCACCACCGCGTCGTCGTCGGCTCGGTACACGATTCGCTAAGCGACGCCTCCGTCAACGATTCGCAGCTCATGGCAGCGCTTGCCGATCGATGGCATCGGCCGCGAGTGCGGCATCTCCAGGTTCTCGCTTTGCTGCAGCTGCCGAAGGAGGTACCCCGCCTCGCGGCGTGCGTCACCGCCAAAGGGTGGGCTCCTGACTTCACCATGTAACCAGACAAGCAGCTTGTCGTGCGGCGACATCCGGGAAAGGTAATGTCAGCGCCGACATATGTCAATAGTGACATGCATCGCGCGCCTGGAGACCGGGGGCCGTGTAAACGACGGTTGGTGCCGATGGCCGGTGTAAGGTGGCGGGAGCGGGGCCGCGGCTCCATCGTACTGCAGAGAACGCTGCGGCCCCGCTCCCGCAATTTATGGAAGTCGGCCGCGGCACAACCAAGCGTGATGCCTACACCCGGGCCTTGTCCGACGGACGGCCAGGGCACAGGTTTTCACCATGACTTCCAGCGCCCTCCTCAGCCAGATCCTGCAGCTGCCGCCTGAGCAGCGGCTGCAGCTCGTCGAGGACATCTGGGATAGCCTTGCGCAGTCTGAGACGAGTGTTCCGGTGCCCGAGTGGCATCGCGCGGAACTTGATCGTCGGCTCGCGGACCCGAGCGAGCAGGCGACGCTCAGCTGGGATGAGGTGCAGCAGCGTCTGAAGCCGCGGCGGTGAGTCGCCCGCTCCAGTTCACCCCGGCGACCAGCGCGGACATTGCGGACGCCTACGAGTGGTACGAAGGGCAGCACGCTGGGCTTGGCGAGGAGTTTCGAGGCGAGTTGCACGTCGCGTGCACGCTACTCGCCGAGTTCAGCGACGCGGGACCAGCGGTTCATCTCAATCTCCGCCGCCTCCTGCTGCGCCGTTTTCCCTATGCGATCTACTATCGGGTCGTCGGGGCCGTGATCGAGGTGCGTGGCTGCTTGCATCTGCATCGGGACCCGCGCGCGTGGCGGCAGCGCGGATGAGGTCCTGAGGTCAAGTGTGAAGTGCAACACCGAACGTCAGGGAACATAGATTTCCTCCGGAGTGCGGAAGGTCAGCGATGAGCACAATCACGACGAAAGACGGTACGCAGATCTATTACAAGGACTGGGGTACAGGACAGCCTGTCGTGTTCAGTCACGGCTGGCCCCTCAGTGCGGACAGCTGGGAAGCTCAGATGCTGTTCCTGGCCTCCAAGGGCTATCGCTGCATTGCCCATGACCGTCGCGGGCATGGGCGGTCGAGCCAGCCCTGGAACGGCAACGAGATGGACACCTTTGCCGACGACCTCTCGCAGCTCATCGAAACGCTCGACCTGAAGGGCGCCGCGCTGATCGGTTTCTCGATGGGGGGCGGCGAAGTGGCGCGCTATGTCGGCCGCCACGGCACGAAACGGTTGGCCAAGGTCGCACTGATCGCCGCCGTCCCGCCGCTGATGCTGAAAACGGCGGCGAATCCGGACGGGTTGCCGATGGAGGTGTTCGACGGCATCCGCCAAGCTTCCATCGCCGACCGCTCACAGTGCTACAAGGATATCGCCGGCGGTCCGTTCTTCGGGGCCAACAGGCCAGGCGCCAAGGTCTCGCAAGGCATGATGGATTCGTTCTGGCTTCAGGGGATGCGCGCTGGTCACAAGAACACCTTCGACTGCATCAAGGCGTTCTCCGAGACGGATTTCACGGAGGATCTCAAGAAGTTCGACGTGCCGACGCTCATCGTTCACGGGGACGACGATCAGATTGTGCCGATCGGCGCCTCGGCTCGCAGCGCAGCGAAGCTCGTCAAGAACGCGATCTTGAAGGTCTACGCGGGCGCACCCCACGGCCTCGCGGACACGCACAAAGACCAGCTCAATGCCGACTTGTTGGCATTCCTTGCGGCCTGAAGTTGCTTTGCCGGCGCCGCCCGGCCGGTGGCCTGTGGGCCGTACCGGTCGGCCGTCCAACAACCGAATGGTGCCGACGCGCTTGCTGTCCTGTGCGAACATGTCCCCGCGCGCGCGGCTCATTCGGAAACGTTAGGTCGTGCGGAGCGCTATTGATGGCGGCCGCTCCGCGGCCGCATTATTGGAGCGTCCACAGCACAAGCCCACGTTATACCGGCGACCTACCACGAGCCCACGATGACGAAGCCGGATCCAGCGGGAGTGAAGGAGGGAGCGCAGTGCGCTGTCATCGACGGGGCGCACGCCGGAGAGTCCGGAACGGTGCGGGATATTCACACGAGTAAGACCGGCCATGTCACCATCACCGTCGTGCAGAAGAATGGGGACCGATTCAAGACGCTCGCCCGAAATGTGGAGATTGAGCGGTAATTCGGCTGCGCCTCGTGACTTGCTTCCGCGGCCTAGCGATGGTTGGTGCAGACGGCCGTCGCTTCGGTGGCGGCGGGCGGGGCCGCCGCTCTCTGATCGTGACGAACCTCGATACGCCCCAGCGATCGGGGCGTATCGAGGTCTCCAGCCGATCGGCTGAGCACTACTACGGCTGCGTCACCGTATTCATCTGAAGCGTCACCGCCGTCTGGGCGAGGAGCCGCCCGTTCACGCTGGCGCCGGTCACGAGGGTGATCCCGGTCGCGCCCAGGACGATCCCCTCCATATGCGCGGTGCTGCCGAGCGCCACGACGCCGGCGGCCTGCCAGAAGATGTTCTCAGCGCGCACACCGCCCGTCAGGGTCACACGCGTGCCGGCCGCCTGCGTGATGCCGCCCGCGATCTGAAAGATGAAGACATCATTGGGGCCGCCGTCGAGCGTCACGTCGCTCAGGATGAGGACCCCGGTGCTCCACTTGTATGTGCCGGTCGAGAGCGTCATCCCGCCGATCAGCCCAGTGCCCAACTCGATGAAGTCCGGTGCGCGTCCCGCCGCATCGGTGTACGCGGCCTGCATGTCGAGGACCGCGAGCCCAAGGACCGTTGGGGTCGTCGCGGAGTAGTCGGCGGCGAAGAGCTGCCCGACCACCTGCGTCGCAGTCGAGAACGAGTTCGTGCCGTCCATCGTCTCCGAGAACCCCGTCATCCCGCCGCGGGCGATCGGGCTCACGCCGATGTTGCCGGTGATCGCGGACTGCGGAACGGTCGAGATGCCGGACTTCGCGAGGATGACGAAATCACCGGCGCCGCCAAGGTCGATCGGGGCCGGACTGGTCAGGCTCGCGCCGCCATTCCGGAGCGGGAGAGCGTTCGATGCGGAATCGACGCCGGAGATCCCCTGCCCGTCGGTCGCGCAGCCGGCGACGATCGCCGCCATCAACACCGCCGCGTGCCACGTACGCTTCTGTCCGATTGCGCTGATCATTGTTACCCCCTCCCGGAGGTCGTTTGAGCTGGTGCCGCTGGTGGTATGGCAGCGCAATCGGCTGGCCATAGTTGAGTGCTGCTCCCGTTCGAGCAAGTCTCCACAGTCCCGAACCGAGCGACTGTCGCACTACCAGCAATGCACAGAGGGTGCCACGCCCGTTGATCGGACCGAGCGCGGCCAAGGTGTTGGTGGCTATCGCGTTGCGAGTGCGTGACGTGCCGCTCGATGGGAACCCCGTCGGCCGAATCCGTCGTATATGACGGAACCGTCAAGGCGCGTGGCTAGCGGCGGATGTCGAACTTCCGCATGCGACCGCGTAGCGTGCTGGGGTTGAGACCGAGCCTCACCGCCGCGCCGGCGGCCCCTTCGATGCGCCAGCCGGTCTGCCGGAGCACCAGGGCGATCTGATCGCGTTCCAACTCGTGGAGTCCCTTGAGGGCCTGCCCGGCACCCTCGCTCGCCGGCGGGGACGCCTCGAAGCGGTCCGAGACCCGAAGCGCGGCTCCCCGACTGGTGATGACGGCGCGCTCGATGACACTTTCCAACTCACGCACGTTGCCCGGCCAGTGGTGATCCTGGAGGAGCGCCAGCGTCGCCCTCTCCACGGTCTCGAACGTGCGCCCGAGCTTCTTGTTGAACTTGGCGATGAACACCTTCACGAGCAGCGGGATGTCCTCCTTGCGCTCTCGGAGCGGAGGGACCGTGATCGGGAAGACATTGAGCCGGTAGTAGAGGTCCTCACGGAACCGACCCTTGCTGACCTCGTCCCGGAGGTTCCGGTTGGTGGCGGCGATGATCCGGAGATCGACCTTCAGCGTGCGCGGGTTGCCCAGTCGCTCGAACTCGCCGTCCTGGATGACCCGGAGCAGCTTCGCTTGCAGCTCCAGCGGCATCTCCCCGACCTCATCGAGGAAGATGGTGCCGCCGTCGGCGAGCTCGAATCTCCCCATCTGCCGCGAGGTCGATCCGGTGAAGGCCCCCTTCTCGCGGCCGAAGAGCTCGCTCTCGATGAGGTTCGCCGGGAGCGCCGTGCAATCGACGGTCACCAGCGGCCGGTCGCGCCGGGCGCTCCGGAGGTGGATCGTGCGGGCGACCACGCCCTTGCCGGTGCCCGTCTCGCCGAGGAGGAGCACCGTCGTGTTCTGGGGCGCGACCTGCTCGACCTTCACGAACACCGCCCCGAGCGCCGCGCTCTGTCCGATGATCTCGCCGAAGTTGAACCCGCGGTCAATGTCGTGCTTCAGGTAGATGCTCTCTGCCTCGAACCGGTTCTTCAGCAGCTCGATCTCCGCAGTCCGCTCCTTCACCGTCTCCTCCAGTGCGGCGTTCTGTTGAGCGACCTGCTGGTACAGCAGCCGAACTTCCAGCAGGTTGTGAACGCGCATCAACACTTCGGCGAGATCGAAGGGCTTGCTGACGACGTCCTTCGCGCCGGCTTCCAGCGCCCGCCGCGTCTGGCCAGACCGCGCGGTGACGACGAGCACCGGGACGTAGCCCTCCGCTTCGATCGCCTGCAGGCCCTGCATCACCTCGAAACCGTCCATCCCCGGCATCTGCAGGTCGAGGAGGATCAGGTCATAGCAGTTCGCCCGATGCAGCGCGCACACGCTCAGCGGATCCATCGTCGAGGAAACGTTCGTGTAGCCGGCGCGGCGCAACATCCGCTCGAGCAACAGCACGTTCTCTTCCCGGTCATCGACGATCAGGCACCGGGCGTTCAGGATCTCCGCCGGCGCGATCATCGGTCGGGGGCCGGCGCGTCGCTCCCTCTCGAGGGGTCGTGCAGCTGCACCGTGCTGCCCGAGATGCGGTGCACGTTCTTCCCGGTGCGCTTGGCCTCGTAGAGCGCCTCGTCGGCATTCTTCGTCAGCGCCTCGACGTCCGTGCCGTGGATCGGGTAGATGCTCACGCCCGCACTCGCGGTGATGCTGACGGGGTGGCCGTCGACGACGAAAGGCGCCGCCAGTGCCTGAATCACCTTGAGTGCCACGGCGGTCGCGTAGTCGGGACCGCTGATGTGCGAGAGCACCAGGATGAACTCGTCGCCGCCCGCGCGCGCTACCGTGTCCTCCTGGCGTACCGACCCCACGAGGCGCTGCGCCACGAGGCAGAGCAGCGCATCCCCGGCGCCGTGTCCGAGCGCGTCATTCAGTTGCTTGAAACCGTCGAGATCCAGATACACCACCGCAAATGCAGTCGCGTACCGCTGCGCGTGGGCCAGCGCCATCGCCATCCGGTCGGCGAGCAGTCGCCGGTTCGCGAGCCCCGTCAGCTCGTCGTGGAGCGCGAGAGACTCCAGCAGGGTGCCCTGGCGGCGGGCCGCTTCGTGCAGCAGACGAACTTCGAGCAGGTTGTGGACACGAGCCAGCACCTCGGCCTGTTTGAAGGGTTTGCTGACGAAGTCCTTCGCGCCACCCTTGAGGGCCCGCATCTTGTGCGTCGGCTCCGCGGTCACCGCCAGGACCGAGAGGTATCCATCGGCCTCGAGCGCCTTCAGACCGTCCATCACCTCGAAGCCATCCATCCCCGGCATCAGAAGATCGAGCAGGATCAGGTCGTAGTGATGCTCGCGGTGCAGGGCACAGACGGCGTACGGGTCCATTGTCGACGCGACGCGCTGATAGCCGGCGCCGCTCAACATCCTCGAGAGCAAGAGGACGTCGGCCTCCTGATCGTCGACGACAAGGATGCTTCCCTGCAGGACGTCGATCGTGTCGGGCACGAGAGTGTCACCCCCTCAACTGCATCCATCGGGGCCATTCGTGATGTCAGGTGCGATGGCCGTGGCGCTGCACGCCGTATCTGATAGTATGTCGCGCGCAGCGGCGCGCACTCGTGAGGCACGCACCGGGTCTTTACGCTACCTGCCTCCGGGACGCACCCGATCCCCGTACAACGCTCGGCACGACCAACCCCCTCAGACTCCGCCTGAACCGCACCCGCCACATCCAATAGATCATCGTCACCAGTACCGTCAATGGCGGCACGACCAGAAGTGCGGGGATCCGCATCGCCTTCGGCAACTCATCCGCCTGCCCAATGAAGAACGACAGCGCCGCGACGAAGAGCGCGAAGCTCATTCGCCAGAGATGCCGCGCGATCCGCCCGGCCCCTGTCACGCCCCCTGCGCGGATCATCCGGATGTCACCGATCCCGGCCAGCGTCCCCACCGTCCCGAAGAGGAAGTAGGGGAACGCCGGGATGCCGTCGAGCAGGCCGCGCGGGCTCTGCGTGGCGGTGTAGCCGAGCGTGAGCCCCGTGACCCCGATCGTGAAGGCCATCACCGTACTGCCGACACTTATCGCACGCTGATGCGCTGACGCGTCGCGCACGGTCATCAGTGAAGTCACTACGAGGTACGCGACGAGCGTTGAGGCCACGACGTTCACGCGGATGACGTCGCCTTCCACCGTCATATAGATGAGCGCGCTCACCGCCATCGCCACCATCGCGATGACGAAAGCGAGCCCCGCTCGGCGGTGCACCGGCGCTCCCTTGGTCGCATAGAGCGCGATGAACCCGGTGAGCAGTGCGACGCCGCCTGCGGTGACGTGGCCAGCAATGAGTGGCGACATAGTCGTGAGTCTCCTATGCCCTGAGGGAGATCGCCGGATCTATCCGCGCTGCGCGATGCGCCGGGATCCAACAGGCGAGCAGCCCGATCGCCCCCATCATCGCCGCGACAGCCACCATCGTGAGAGGGTCGCGCGCCCCGACATTGAATAGCAGGCCCTGGATGAACCGCGTTCCGACGAAGGCGAGGATCACACCTATTGTGAGCCCGAGTCCGACCAGCAGGCCCCCCTCGCGCAGGATCATCCGTTCCACGTTCCACGCGCTCGCGCCGAGACTCAGGCGGATGCCGATCTCGGTCGTGCGCGCTCCCACCGAGAAGGCGAGCACGCCGGTGATCCCGACGGCGGCGATGAGCACCGCGAGGAGACCGAACGAGGAGAGAAGCACCGCGTTGAGCCGCCGCGGTGAGACGCTTTGGTCCCGGATCTGTGCGATCGTCATCACATTCTCGATCGGCGTGGTCGGGGCGAGACGCCGCGCGATCCGCGTCGCGGCGCCGACTAGACTCGCGACGTTGCTGTCGGCACGGATCACGATCCCGCCGGCGATCGCGAGCTCCTGCGCGAAGGGCAGATACATCGCCGCCCTGGGCTCGGCGTCGAGCCCACCATCTTGTGTACTCGCCACAACCCCCACAACGGTGCGCCACTCGGGACTGAAGGGCGTGAACCGGAGGATGTCCCCGGTCCACGCGACGCGCTTGCCGATCGCGTCCGCGCCGGGGAAGAGACGGTCGGCGAGGGTCTTGTTGAGGATCACCACACGCCCCGCACCACGCTCGTCGGTGATGGCGAAAGCTCGTCCCGCGACCAGAGGGATCCCCGCGGCGTCGAAGAAGTTGTTGTCGGCAACGCGCAGCTCCGCGCGCGGCATCGCCTCACCCACGGCGCGTGCCTTGCCCTCGGCCTTCACTTCCAAGCGAACGCTCGAGCTTCTGAGCGGGCCCGGAGAACCGATCGCCACCTGCGTCACACCCGGAAGCGCACGAAGCTCGCCCAGCAGCTCGGCGTAGCGCTTCTTCGCGCCGGCGTCGGCGTTGGGATCGGAGAGGAGTTGCGTTGGCGTCAGCAGGTCCACCGACATCATCAGCACTTCCTCGGTGCTGAGGCCGGTCTCCACCTGGGAGAGCCGGAGCATCGTGCGGGTGAGGAGCCCCGCGCCGGCCAGCAGCACCACCG
>JANPCH010000024.1:0-6596 GCA_031430835.1 Gemmatimonadaceae bacterium | reverse complement strand
AGCCGCGAATCTCCCGGATTCGAGGGGTCCTCCGATGCTCTCCGAGGTGCCGATCGTCGATTGTGCGCTATCTGGGGAGGTCGGATTCTCAACATCGCGATCTCGCATTTGAGGTGCGGACTTATTCTACATCCTCAACGTTCGGTTGTGCTGCGGCCGCTTCAATAATGCGGCCGCGGAGCGGCCGCCATCAATAGCGCGGCCGTCTGCACTAACCGTCGTTATACAGCAGGTGCGAGGTACTTGGCGAACATCTCCTGGCTTCGCTGCATCCCTGCGTCTGTGAGGACGACCGACTTCGCCTTACTTCGAGGGTCCGAGATGTAGCCTCGCTCGAACAGGTCGGTCATGACTTCCCAGTCGTAGCTCTTCCAGGTACGGACCTTCTCGTGCACGGTGACCTGCATGAGGGCGAGGACCAATTCGGTGGCGCGTTCCCGATCGTAGGACATTGCCGGATCTCCGTATGCGTCCGGCAGCGGGCGGCGTCCGCGTCATTATGCGCCACGATGCCGGAGAACTCCTATCTCTCGAACCAATGATGATGCATCTCGGCGAGCATGGCGTCGGTCAGCGGATAGTAAGATAGTGACGGAAGTACAGCGTCAATACCGCACCGCGGGCAGAGCGCGGTGAGCCGTTCAGAGCTCTCGCCGGTCGCGCCGTGGGGCTCGTCGATCCACTCGACGATTTCACTTGGGGCGAACGTCGCACAACAGTGGAAGCAGCCCGCATACTTGCTCAGGGACAGCAGGTTGCGATGCTGGCACGCGAACGTGTGAATCGATTCGAGCTCGGCCTGAGTCAACACATCACTCTGTTGCTGTATAACGACAAGTTGTGCTGTGGCCGTTCAAACAATTTGCGGCGGCAGAGCCGCCGCATGCTATCCCCGGCCACAGAGCGGCGGCCCTGCCGCCGCTTCCGACGACCGGCCATCAGTCACCAACTGCCGTTAGACGACGCCGCACGAGTGCCGCTACTGTTTCGAGGAGACACTCCGATGCGAGGCACCTTTACGACGGAACTGCTCAGCGCCAGCGGCTACCCAGGGCAACTCACGATGGGGTCGGCAAGAACTCCTGATCGCCATGCGTGAACGGCGGTAGCGACCATCTACGCTGCCAGCCCTGAGATGCACTCAGGGCGAGCGTTCGGAGAAGACTGGACGCGCCATCGTCATCAAGAACGAACCTCGGACGCTGAATAACTTCGGCCGGACGAGACTCAGCCTCAAGCGCATCCACGTGGAGGTGCTTGGAGTGCGGCGGCGTGGCCGGACCGCGCACCTCTGAGGACGGTGGTGATGGCGGATGCGCACTGTGCGCGATCTCAGCCGCGAGGGGGACGGCGATGGCTACAAGAACGGTGATGGAAACGCCTGGCTGTGGGCACATGCTTCACGGTGTAGTCCAAACGCTCGCTTGGCAAGCCCGAGCCGGTCTGCCGAGAATCCCTGTCTGCCTTTCGGCGGGATCAGAAACGCTCTTCGCGTCCGGCAGAATCAAACGGTCAATGCAACAGCTTGGGAAAGCACGTCGGCCGGGGTTTGAAGCCCAGCGTCTTGCGCGGCCGCCCGTTGAGCTCGGCGGCGACCCGGTCGAGCTGCCGCTGCGTAGCAGTAGGGAGATTCATGCCCTTCTGGAAGAACCTCCGCAGCGGTAGACTTGGACCCCCGGAGTTCCTCCGAAGCGAAGCAAGCGATGCCGGATTCCCGATGCGCTCTTCTATAGAGGATCACTCCGGCGGCCACACAATTCGCCGGAAGCTCGCGGCCTCCCATTGCGGACGAGCGTCGGCGTCGGCGATGTCGCGGCCGAGGTAGAGAAGCAGCTGTCCGATACGCGCCGCCTTGTCGGCATCGACGCGTGCCGCCTCGTCGCTGGCCTGGTGGAGGTCGGCGTGGATTCCGGTGGAGAAGAAGAGGGCCGGCACGCCGCGCCGAGCGAAGCTGTAATGGTCGGAACGGTAGTAGAACCCCTCCTGCCCAGGTGGGAGGTCGAGGAGCGTCGTGATCCCGAGCTCCGGGTGCGACTCGTTGACTCGCTGTAGCGCGACGCCGAGATCGGAGTCCTGCAGCCCGATGGCGAAGAGGGAGTTGGGCTGATTGCGAGAAACGTTGTCCGCGTTCATGACGGCAGCGATCCGGTCTATCTGACCGATCGGGGCCGGCGGTCTCCGCGCGAACCAGTCGCTGCCCCACAGTCCGTTCTCCTCACCGCTGACCAGCACGAACGCTATGGAGCGTCGCGAACGACGTCCTTCCGCAGCCAGCGCCTCGGCGATGGTCATGATCACCGCCGTGCCCGAGGCGTTGTCGTCCGCTCCGTTGCAGATCGTATCGTCGCCTCGGGCCCGACAGCCGGACGCGCTGCCGGCGACACCGATGTGGTCCATGTGCGCCGCATAGACCACGTACTCGTCAGCGAGCGCGTCGTCTGCACCCTTCAGGATCCCAACCACGTTGGGCGCGTCCGCGGTCTCGAGGATCTCGGTGGCAGACATGGTCGTCATCGTGAAGCTCGGCGCAGCCCCCAGGTACGGCTGCCCCGAGGCACGGATCCCCGACACGTCGACGCCGTGCCTCGCGAGAATCGGGGCCAGCGTCCCATCCCGCGCCACCAGAACCTGAGTCAGCTCGGCGTCCTGCCACGGTGCAGAGAGAACGAGGCGCTGTTGCTGCGTCTGGTATCGAGCCCATACCGAATCTGCGAACTCCGCAGCGAACACGACGGCGCCCGCGCGCAGCCTGAACAGCTCGGCCATGAGGATCTGCGCCTGGGGAGGCAGAGCGCCCTGCGGAGTCGCTCGAGCGAGGACGAGAACCGTCGCGCCACGCACGCCAGCGGCTTCGAGTTGGCGCGGCTCCTGGGGGCCCGTCAGCACCAGAACCCTCCCCCCCGCCTCGCCGCCGCGACCCCCCGCTACCCAGACGACGTCGCGGCCGAACGGGACGCGCTCGCTGTCGCCTACGGCCAGGAATGAGCGGGCAGGATCGAGCCGGGCGCGGTGCAGCGGATACCGCTGGATGAACGAGCTGTTGTCGCCCCCCGGCGCGAGACCGTAGCGGCGGAGTTCAGAGGCAATCCACGCAGCGGCGCGCTCAAGCTCCGGGCTGGGCGTATCCCGCCCTGCCATGGAGTCGTGAGCGAGGGTACCGATGCGGTGGAGCAGGACGTCTCTGGTGATGCGGCTGACGGGCGTCACTGCGGGGTCCTGCGCAGCAAGGGCCGCAGGGGCGAGCGCCCACATCGACGACGCGAGCGCGAAGGCGAGGACGAAGAACATCATTGCCGGGAGCCTCGCTTCATGAGGCGGAGTCCATACCATGTCGCCGCAAGCCAGATGGCTGTCGTGAGTACGGCGACGACGATGAGATTCCGCTCCAGAATCGCACCGGCGACCGTGCCCGCGGAGATGGCGCCGAGCAAGGCAAGAGTGATGGGGAGGTGGCAGGGACAGAAGAGGAAGCCGCCCACCAGCCACGCCATTGCCCTGCGCTTCCCGTGGTTCACGGTGTCGACTTGGAACGCCTTCGCGCGATCCTCACCGCCGCAAAGACCGTCACCACAATCACCCCGAGACAGACCAGTACCAGGCCGTTCATCGTCCCCCCTGCGTTGGTTGTGTTGAGTGGCTCGCATGCCGATGGATACGAAGATCCGGTCTCGCAGGCATCAAAGCCACGACGAACGACAGCGAATCAGCGACGAATCAGCCGTTGCACCTGCTCGCGATACGCGCGCCCCGTCCGGACGCGTGTGCCGTCGCCCAGGACAACGAAGTAGTTGCCTTTGGCGACGGACTCGACCGATCGCACGAGATCGGCATTCACGATCGCCGAGCGATGAACGCGCACGAAGCGGAACGGTGCGAGGCGGGTCTCCAGCTCCGACATCGTCTCGCGCAGCGTCAGCACTTTGGCGCCGACGTGCAGGCGGGCGTGATCGCCGTCGGCCTCGACCCAGATGATCTCCTTCACGGCGACGAGGTCGACGCCACCATCGCCCCGCACAGGAATGCGCGCTCCTTCGCTCTGGGGCTCGGGCATCTCGGCGAGGAGACTCTCCAGAGAGCGTGCGTTCTCCGCTCGCGGTACGGCTCGCGCGCGCGCCGCTGCCCTGCGCACCGCTTCCTGCAGTCGCGCCGCGGTCACCGGCTTCAGGAGATAGTCCACCGCGTGCACCTCGAAGGCACGAATCGCGTGTTCGTCGTGCGCCGTCACGAAGATCACCACCGGACGGTGCGCGCCCGCCGTGCATCGCAGCACACCGAATCCGTCGAGTCCCGGCATCTGAACGTCGAGGAAGGCGATGTCGGGACGCTCGCGGACGATAGCCTCCACCGCGCTGGGCCCCGAGTCGGCTTCGGCCACGACCTTCAACTCGGCGAACTCCGCGAGCATCGCCGCGAGCCTCCGGCGGGCGAGCGCCTCATCGTCCACAATGAGGGCGCGGAGCGGCACCTCAGTCGCCATCAGGCGAGCGCCGTTCGGTACGGCAGTTCGATCGACACGGATGTCCCTGCGGGTTGGCGTGCCTTCACCTCGAACCGCTGCTCCGCTCCGTATAGGTGCGCCAGCAGCGCTCGCACCGAGCTGATCCCACGTCCGGTGCTGGCTTTAGACGCCGGCGCTCTGCCGTATCCGATTCCATCGTCGTCGATGGTGATGCGCAGGATGCCGTCCTCGACCGACGCGGCGACCCTTACCGATCCACCCTTCTCGAGCGGCGCGATGCCATGTCGCACCGCGTTCTCGACGAGGGGCTGGAGAATCAACTGTGGGACGCGCCCCTGCCGCGCCGCGGCCGTGGCATCGAAGGTCGCGCGCAGGCGATCCTGGAACCGCACTTGCTCGATCGCCAGGTACTGCTCGGCGAGCCGCAGCGCCTCGTCCAGCGGCACCTCCTGTATCGGATTCGTGCGAAGCGTCGCACGAAGCAGGTCGCTGAGCAGTTCCAGCATCGTCTCCGCCTGCCGCGCGTCCTCACGAACGAGTGCGGCGATGGAGTTCAGCGCATTGAACAGGAAATGCGGGTGCAGCTGCCCCTCAATGCTCGCCAGCTTCGCCTCGGCGAGATCTGCGCGCAGTCGACTGGCCACCGCCTCTCGCTCGCGGGCGATCCGGCGCGACGCGGCCGCCTGGTAGCCAATCGTGATCAGCGCGTAGACGAGCAGCCCTGTGGCGATTCGAGACGCGAACACCGGCGTCAGCGCGAACTCCGTGCCGATCTCGCTCGGCAGCTGCACGTGCGCCGAGCCGACCACGCGAATCAACGTGGCGACGCCGAGGCTCGCGGCCGAGGTGGCCAGACCGGCGAGAAGATGCCGGCCCATCCAACTGAAGGGCGCGCACTCCGTGAGCGGGAACCGGCGCGCCACGAGCACGATCACGGGCGAGAGAAGGGCCCACGCGATCCACGATGCGACCTGCCGGTTGTGGAGCACTGAGAACGGCGCCGAGTCGTGACGCCCCCAACCGGCGACCGTGACGAGGCAGGTGACGATTAGTGTGGCGACAGCTGAGAAGCGCCAGTCGAATCGCCGGGCGGGAGGCATGCTGGAATCTGCTGCACTCTTGGGGGCTGCGCGAACTCGGGCGTGCGGCGGACAGTTTGTCGCCCGCGTGCTGTTGTTTGTCGCGGTGCGCGCCGCCGTGAACTTCGAGAGGCGGCTGCCTCGGCCAACGGCACCGCCCAAGTCCAACTTCTCCCGTCTATCTCAGTGGTAAGCTGACAGCAGCAGACCGCGGAACGAGCGGAAGTCCAGCAACGGGAAGCGCCACACTCTTCGCGGCGTCAGCCGGGAGCACGGTCAGCATCAACACAGACGCATCGGCAACGACACCCAAGGATAGGTATCGGTCCGACCGCTTCAGCGCCTCGGTCAAGTTGTCAATCAGGATCTTCTCGGCGTCGACCATTCTGACCTCCTTGGCTCCCGTCCGCCTAGAAAGATTGACTGGGCTGGCCCCCCATTCTGTCGTGGGTTAGCTCCTCGAGACTGCCGAGCTGCCAGAGCCACCGGCGACGTGCTGCAGTGTCGCCCATCCTTCGGAGGACCAGCCCATGTCATCGTCTGCTACATCATCTCCTACAACTATCCGGCTCGGCCTCGATGTGCACAAGGAGTCCGTCACCATCGCGGTGCTGCGCGGGGACGCCCCGGCCCCCGACCGCGTGGACCGGCTCCCGAACGATCTCCCGAAGCTCAGGCGGTATCTGGACCGCCTCGCGGGCCAGGGGCCGCTCCGCGCGGTGTACGAAGCGAGCGGCGCCGGCTACGTCCTGCACCGCGCGTGCACGGCGTGGGGCGTGCCCTGCGACGTGATCGCGCCCTCGCTCATCCCGACCAAGCCGGGCGTGCAGCGGAAGCACGACACGTACGATGCGATCCAGTTGGCGCGGCTGCATCGCGCCGGCGAGCTCACCGTGATCCGGATCCCGACGGAGGCAGAGGAGCGGGTGCGGGATCTCGTCCGGTGCCGGGAGACGTTCCAGCGCGAGATCCTCAAGTCGCGGCACTACGTGCTCAAGTTCCTGGCGCGCCGCGGCTGCGTCTATCTGGAGAAGGCGTGGGCCCAAGCCCATTACGCG
>JANPCH010000023.1:0-37022 GCA_031430835.1 Gemmatimonadaceae bacterium | reverse complement strand
GCGCGCGCGTCTCTTGGACGAGATCGTGAAGCAGGCGGTGCCCTACTTCCGCGACGAGATCGAGTACGACGCCGACGCTGTCGCGAAGCAGTGGAAGGAGCCCGCCGCAGTGCGCGAGACTCTCGCCTCGACGCGTGAGCGACTGGCCACGCTCGCCGCGTGGGAACCGGCGCCGATGGAAGAGGCGCTACGCGCCCTCGCCGAGACGAAGGGGATCGCCGGCGGGAAGATCTTCCAGCCCCTCCGCGTCGCGCTGACCGGACTCACCGTCTCTCCCGGGATCTTCGACGTGATGGTGGCCTTGGGGCGCGAGCGCACGCTCGCCCGCATCGCGCGCGCCGAGGCACGGCTCGCCAGGATGTGAGGCCAGGGTGAGCGCCGAGCCGCCGCGGGCCCCTCTCACGCCGGTCGAGCGGAAGCTCTGGCATTTCCTCATCGACTTCCTCGCTGAGCACACCTTTCAGCCGAGTCTGAGGGAGATCGCGAAGGAGTTCAGCATCCCGTCGACGAAGACGGTCGCCGATCTCCTCATCGCACTCGAGCGGAAGGGATACATCCATCGCTCGCCCGGGCGTTCGCGAGGCGTCGTGATCGCGGGACTCACCGGTGGAGGGGGGACACAGCCGGTGCCGGTCGTGCGCGTGATCCCCGGCGGCGCGTTCCGGGTCGCGGAACACATCACGCTCGACCGTGACTTCCTCCCCGCTGACGAGGCGTACCTCGTGCGCGCGACGGTCGAGCACGCGCCGGCGCACGCGATCCGCGAGGGGGATCTCCTCTTGGTGCATCCAGGGGCACGGGCCGACGAGGCGATACCGGTCGTGGCCCGCGTTGGCCACGCGGTGGTGGCGCGCCTGCTGGAACGTCGTGGCGCTTCCATCATCCTCCGCGCACCGCGCGAAGGGGGGGATCACATCGAACTCGCTCCCGGTGATGACTTCGAGATCCTCGGGCCCCTCGCCGGGGTGCTGCGCCTTCCCTCGTCGCGCCGCTCGGCCGACGGAGCGGATCCGACCTAGGGCCGCGCTGGCACCGGCAGTTCGGCCGCGCGCTTCTTCGCCTCCGCCTCCCGGTGCTCCTTCTCCTTCCGCTCGCGCAGCGCGCGCACTGCGTCGCGGAACTCATCCTCGCGCTGCATCCGCGAGGCCTGGTCGAGGATCTCGGAGCGCATCGAGTTGAGCCGCGCCGCCCGCTCCATTGCGATCGGGTTCGCCTGCACGTTCATCGGCAACAGCGCGAGCGCGACCGTTGGGATCGAGAACTTGCCAAGGTGGATGTAGCGCGGATCGATCCCGTACTTCTTCCCGTTGCGTTCGAAGGTCCAGTCCCCGGGCGCTCGCCCCTCGGGCCCCGCACTGCGCACAAGTGAGTCCACGAAGGCCTCGGCGGTCGCGTGCAGCACAGCGCGGAGCGAGTCGGCGCGGGTGCGCGGGATGAGCGGCGAGAAGACCTCGTCGGAGGGCGATCGCCAGAGACGTGGGTCGGTGAATGAGGGACGGATCCCCTTGGTCGGACCGCCGCCGCCAACGAGCGGCCCGACTCCAGGATCCGGCTCGCTCGCGCGATTCGACGTTGGCGGGAGTTCGCTCGGCACGCCCACTGGCGCGACGAACACCGGCACCGGCGCCAGCGCCGGCTCTGCGGCGGGTGCCGGCTGCTCCGAAGTCTCCCGGCCGTCACCGCCGTCTCGTTTCGGTTCTGCCGTCCTCCGTCCGCCCTCAGGTACGGCCGTGATGAAACTGATCCGCTCCGGACTCACGATCCGTCCATCGTCATCGCGCAGGAACTCGAAGGCGACCGGCACCACGAACGCCGGCACGACGATCGCGATGATGATGAACTGCACGATGAACGCCGCGACCGAGGCGCGCCGATCCCCGTGGATGCGCGGAAGGAGCCGGATGCGGCGCCGAGCGTTCACGCGTCCGCCACCACCGGAGAGCGCACCCTGCTCCACCCGACCACTTCGACCTCGACCTCGTCCCCCGCGGCGAGCGGCCCCACGCCTTCAGGCGTCCCGGTCGCCACGATGTCGCCCGGCTCGAGTGTCATCGCACTGGAGATGAAGGAGATCAGGAAGGGGATCGAGAACGCCATGTCCTTACTCAGTCCCCGCTGACGGGGTGAACCGTTCACTCGGGTCACGACTTCGAGGGCATCGAACTCGGGGCGCCCGCGGCTCTCGGGCCCGATCGGGCAGAAGGTGTCGTACCCCTTGGCGCGCCACCACTGGGGATCGCTCTTCTGTAGGTCACGCGCACTGACGTCGTTCACGGCGACGATCCCGCGAATCGCTTCGACCGCCTCCTCCTCGCTCGCCTTGCGGATCCGCTTGCCGATCACGATCCCGATCTCGCCCTCGAAGTCCACTCGGCCGATCCCGACGGGAAGCACGATCGGATCACGGTCCTCGATGATCGAGTTGATCGGCTTGATGAACACCAGCGGCGTCGCCGGGACCTCGTTGCCGAGTTCCCGCGCGTGCTCACGGTAGTTCCGTCCGACGCAGACCACCTTGCCCGGGCGCTCCATACACCCAATCTACCCCGCTTGAGAGGGAACGGCCTGTCGATAGAAGGCCGCGAGCTCCTCGCGCAGCATCGCCCAGGGCCCTTGGATCCGCGTGGCCGGCGGCAAGCCTTCGATGAGACGGCGCCCATATCCCTTCGTCACCACGCGCGGGTCGCAGATCACGACCGCACCGCGATCGGTCGCCGTCCGGATCAGCCGACCGAACCCCTGCTTGAGCCTCAGGGCAGCGTGTGGGACCATGTACTCGGCGAAGGCGTCCCGTCCTTCCGCCTCGATCCGTTCGCACTGCGCCGCCGTCATCGGCTCAGTCGGCACGCGGAAGGGGATCTTCGCGAGCAGCAGCCCGCGGAGCGCCCGTCCCGGCACGTCCACACCCTCCCAGAAGCTCGACGTCCCGATCAATACCGCGTCGCCGTGCTCGCGGAAGCGGTGGAGGAGATCGTCACGCGGCGCCTCGCCGTGCACCAGCAGCGGGTGCTTCGCGCCGACGCCGCGCTCGCGCAGCATCCGCGCCGCCTCTCGCAGGTCGCGGTGACTCGTGAAGAGGAGGAAGACGCCCCCTTCGGCGTACTCGATCAGGTCCGCCGCGGCCTCGACCGTCCGTCGCAGGTGTCCCGCCCCATCGGTGTTCGGCGCCGGGAAGTCGCTCGGGATCGCGAGCATCGCCTGGCGCGGGTAGTCGAAAGGCGAGGCGAGCGACACGGTGACCGGCTCCAAGTCCGCGTCATCGAGCCCGAGTCGTCGCGTGATGAACCCGAACCCATCACTCACCGAGAGCGTCGCGCTCGTGATGATCGCGGTCTCGACCCGGCGGAAGAGATCCTCGCGCAACAGTGGCGCGAGGTCGAGCGGCACCGCGGTCGCTGCGACGTTGCGCTCGCTGCCCCGGAGCTCGAGCCACCGGACGCGCGGCGTCCCTTCGCGCTCGGGCTTGAGTGCGGCGCGCAGGGCATCGCCGGCGGTCTGCAACCGCCGCGTCACACCGCGCACCTCGTTGAGCAACGGCGCCATCTCCTCGGCCCGCTTCTCGTCGGTCTCGAGGCGTTCGCGGACGAGACGCAACCCGTCGCCGAGGAGTTCGATCTCCTGGAGCAGGTCGTCGAGCGCCGCGCCCAGTCCCGCCTTCCAGAGCGGATCGTCGTCGAAGCTCTCGGTCAGTCGCACCTGCGGTTCGCGCTGATCGCCGAGCCAGCCGCCCAAAAGGTCGCAGAGCACCGCAGCCTTGGTTCGCGCCGCCTGCAGCGACGGCACGAGGCGCGCCTGCACAAGGTCGCGGCTCGCGACGCTCAGGAGATCCTGACTCTTGGAGAGCGCCCGATCGAGCGCCGGCAGCAGTCCCTTGCCGCGCCGCTCAAGCCGCGAGAAGAGGCGATCGAGCCCGCGCCGCGAGACGCTCTGCCCGAGATGATCCGCCGCGGCGTCCTCGAGATGATGCCCTTCGTCGATGATGATCCGCTTGAACGCGGGCAGCACCGCCGCTTCGTCCCAACGCCCCGAAGCGCGCCGCACGGCAAGATCCGCCATCAACAGATGGTGATTGACGACCACCACGTCGGCCTGCGCCGCCGCGCGGCGTGCCTTGAAGACGAAGCACTTGTCGAAGTGCTTGCAGCGCAGCCGCGTGCAGAGGTCCCCTTCGGCCGCGACCTCGTCCCAGATCTCGTCGCGGGGCGGCGTCGCAAGGTCGGCGAGCGATCCATCGGTCGTGCGTTCGGCCCACGCCTCGAGCGTCGCGAGTTCCGCGTCAACGCCCTCCTCGAAGAGCGCCGGTCCCTGTTGTCGCGCCTGCTCGAGGCGAAGTAGGCAGAGGTAGTTCCGCCATCCCTTGAGGAGCGCGAAGCGCACTTTCTGATCGGTGAGCGCCTCCTCGAGGAAGGGCAGATCCTTCCCCGTGAGTTGTTCCTGGAGCGTGATCGTGTTGGTGCTGACCACCGTCCGCTCACCACTCTCCATCGCCCATCGCAGGGCGGGCACGAGATAGCCGAGCGACTTGCCGACGCCCGTACCGGCCTCGATCAGCCCGATACCGCCACGTGAGAAGAGTTGGGCGATGATCCGCGCCATCTCGCGCTGGCTCGGCCGGTCCTCGTAGCGCCCGAGCTTCGCGGCGACCGGGCCGCCCGGCCCGAGGATTCCCGCGACATCTCCCGGAGCGATCTCGGCGCGTTTCGCCGGACGTGGGACCTCGACCACGACGTAGAGATGCCCCGCCTCGTTGTCGACGATGGCGAAGCCGATGCCGTCGTCGTGCATCTTCGCCGCGACGGCGAGATCGGCGTCCGAGGGTTCGAGCCACCCACTCGGGTGATTGTGCAGCAGGAGGTCGCCACGATTCGCGAATCCCGGCAGGGCGAGCACGCTCGTCACGTCGCCCCGCGCGACCACGCGCGCCGTCTGCACCATCCCCGCCTCGTCCACCGCGCAGGTGAAGCAGACCTCGCGCCCCCCGGCGAGGCGGATGGCCGAGCGGATCGCGTTCGCGGCGCCCGGGGCGATGCGCCCGGTCTCGCCGTGCGTCACGTCTTGAGCGGCTTCTTCTTCGCGGCCGGGAAGAGGACGTTGTTCAGGATCAGCCGGTAGCCGGGAGAGTTCGGATGCAGGGCGAGATCGGTCGGAGGGGCGCCGATGTTGTGCTGCGGATCCTCGGGATCGTGCCCACCGAGATAGGTCCACGAACCCTGTCCATAGCTCCCGTGCATGTACTTCACCCAGGGCGCCCCCTCCTCGTGTGCGAGGACCGTCACCCCGGGCTTGAGCGACTTTCGATTGAACGACGTCGTGACGCCGTAGTAGTCGGCGAGCACGGTGCGGTGGTCCTGCACGAGCATCGTCGCGACGGGATCGAACTTCGCCGAGAAGCCGAAGAGCGTGAAGGTGCCGAGCGGTTGGCGGCGCGACGGCACGTTCACCTGGTGGCCGTCGATGTCGCTCATCGCGTTCACGCCCCCGGCCTGCTCCAAGTGCGCGCCCTGCACCGCGAAGGTCTTCGACCAATCGAGCTTGGCGTCGGCGTCGGGGTCCATCGGCGAGCCGTCGGAGTAGGGACCGGCGATGTCGACCGCCCGCCCAGCGACCGCGAGTTCGAGTGTCTCGGTCGCGCCGCACATCGCGAAGAGGAATCCGCCCCGTTCGACGAACGCGCGCAACCGGTCAGCCACCTGTTTCTTGAGCGTCGGGATGTCAGCGAATCCGTGGCGGCGTGCTGTGGCGAGATCGCGCTCGCGCGCCTGCACGAACCAGGGGGCATCGCGGAACCCGAGGAAGAGCTTGTTCTGCTGGCCGGTGAAGTCCTCGTGGTGCAGGTGCACCCAGTCGTACTGGGCGAGTCCGGCGCCGAGCACGTCGTCGTCCCAGATCTTCGCGTATTCGATCCCGGCGTACGCGAGCGCAAGCGTCACCGCGTCGTCCCAGGGGGGCGCGTCGGGGGGCGTATAGACCGCGATCCGCGGTGCCTTCTCGAGCGGCACCGCGTCCATGTTCCCCTCGGAGATCTCGCGCCGCATCGCCGCGACCGCGTTCGCGTCGGCCAGCTCGACCGTCACGCCGGCGAGTGCCGCCGCGCGTCGCACCGACGGCATGTCGGGGATCAGGAATGCGCCGCCCCGATAGTTGAGTAGCCACTCACTGCGCACGCCCTCCTTGAGCGCCCCGAAGGTGACGCCGTACGCCTTGAGGTGATTCACCTGCGCATCGTCCATCGGGAGCAAGAGATGCTGGGCGCGCGCCGTTGGCGAGCACAGTGCGAGCGCGAGCGTCAGTCGCGCGATCCGCGACGCCTTCATTCGACCGCCCCCGTCCGCAGCGCATCGAGTTCCCGTCGGGCTTGGTGCACGAGTGCGCTCCCCGGATAGGTGATGATCAGGTGTTCGAGCCGCAGCCGCGCGCCCGCGACATCGCCGCGCCGCTTGAGTCCACGCGCCCACTCGAGATACGCCTCCGGGGCCTCGGGCGCCGTCGCGTGTTCGGCCGCGACGCGCTGCCAGAGCGGGAGTGCCCGGTCGTCGTTGTGCCGCGCCGTCTCGATCCGCGCGGCGATCGAGAGGAGGAGCGCGGCGGCGTCGGGCAACTCCATCGCCGCCGCCTCGAACCGTCGCGTCGCCTGCACCGAATCGGCGCGCGCCAACGAGAGGAACGCCGTGCCGATCGCTGCGGACTTCGTGGCCTTCGTGCGGTTGAGCAGTGCGAGCGCCGACACCGCGTCCTGTCCCGGCGCCTCGGTGTTGCGCAGGGCGAGCCGCGCCGCCGCCAAGTCGCCTTCGAAGAGTGCGAGCCATCCGGCGACCGCGTCCTCGGCGGCCAACGGCGCGTCCTTCAGTGCCGCGCGCGCGCGCGGGATGTCCCCGGCGCGGATCCACGCCCACGCGATCGTCCGCGCCTGCAGCCGCACGCCGTCCGGACCGATCGCCGGCGCCGCCGCGGCGAGCACCCGTTCGGCCTCCCGCGCCGCGCCGAGTCGCGCCAGTGCTTCGAGTTCGATCGGGAGCACCTCAGTGAGGCGCTTCGCCGAATCGAGCGCTGGCGCCGCCGCCCGTGCCAGTCGTAGCGCCGTTGGCGCATCGTCAGCGGCAAGCGCCGCGCTCGCGCCGCGCAGTGCGGTCGAAGCATCGGGCCGAGCAGTGTGGATCGCGACCAACGCGTCGCGCGCCGTCGGCCAGGCGTGCGCCCGCTCCACCTCATCGGCGAACTGTCGCCAGATAGCGATGGTCGTATCGGTGGCGGGGCGCGTGGAGAGCACCCTCCATCCGCTGCGCGGCGATCCCCACGCGACTTCGAGGAAGGCGAGGGCCTGTACGGCACCGACCGACGCACCCGGCGCAGCGAGCTCGGCACGCACCGCGTCACGCGATGCGGCGGGCGTCGGCGTCAACGAGAAGACCGTCGCCAACTCGTAGTACGGTTCGTTCGCCATCGCCTCGCGCCAGGCCTCGGCCGATTCCTTCCAGAGCCCGAGCGCCGACCGCATCTGCGCGATCTCGAGCACCAGCGGCCGGGTGTTCCCGAGCGATTCGGCGGCGAGGCGCAGCACCGTGTCGGCCTTCGCCGGCCGGCTGTTGAAGAGAAGTACTCGCGCGTATTCGCGATAGGGCGCCACATCCTTCGGCGCGTCGGCTCTCCACTGGTCGAAGGCCGCGTCGGCGTCGGCGCTCCGGGCGAGCGTCACGAGACTCCGCAACTTCACCGAACGCAGCTGCATCTCGCGCGGGAAGCGCGGGATGAGCGTGTCGATCACGACGAGGATCGAGTCCTCCTGCGCCAGCAACGAGAACACCCGCTCGAGTCCGAGCACCCCGGGCACCACCGCACCGGCGGCGATCGCCGATCTCCACTGAGCGATCGCGTCGCGGTTCTTCCCCGCCCCTTCGGCCTCGAGGGCGCGCGAGACGAGGGCGGCGGTGCTGGCCGGTTCCTGCGCGCGAGCGAACGCGGGCAGCGCCACAACGCCGAGGAGCAGCGCCGTCGACAGCAGGGGCCTCAAGGCGCCTTCTCGGCGTTCAGTCGGCGGAAGTACTCGATGACGAGGCGGCGCTCGTCGGCCGAGAGTCCGCGCAACTCCTCCCACGTCGGCACCGCGAAACGATCGGCCTCCTTGCCCCGGGCCGGTCCTCCCGGCGGCGTGAAGCTCCCGATCCCGCGCGCGGCGCGTGACTCCCGACGCTGGCTCTCGTCCTTCTGTTCCTGTTCCAGTGAGCGACCGGCGTCGAGCATCCGGCGGAAGAGGCGCTCCTGCCGGGCTTGCGTCGCGGCGTCGGCAACACCCTGGTCGAGCGCCTGCGCGAGCTGCCTCGCGTCGCGCGCCATCTCGGCGGCGCGTCCGGTCGGGTCGATGTCCGCGACCTCGTCGAGCGCGCGCGCGACATCGCGTTGCGACCGCGCCATCTCCCGCGCCTGCGTGCGCGCCGCCGCATCGAGTCCCTGTTGCTTGTTCCCCTGTTGGCTGGCGAAGAGGCTCTGCATCTGTCCGTTGAGCGCTCCCTGCTGCTGCGCGAGCTGCTGCATCTGCTCGATCATCTCGGGGAGACCCGAGGCCGACTGCGCGTTGTTCGCGCGCTCGCGGTCCCGTGTCAGTTGGGCGGCCGCCTGTCGCAGCGCGTCGGCGGCCTCCTGCATCGCCTGCCCCGACTGTCCACGTTGCGACTGCGCCGACTCGCGCGCCGCCTGCGACACCCGCTGCTGCGCCTGGTCCATCAGCTGCTGCGTGCGCGGTGACACGAGGGCCGACCGACGCGATTCCTGATTCAGGCGCTGCTGCGCCGTCTGCACCCCCTGTTGGAGCGCCGACTGTTGACCGCGGAGGTTCGGGTCATTCGGGTCCTGCTGCGCCTTCTGGGCGAGCTGGTCCTGTTCGCGAGCGAGCTGGAGCATCTCCTGCACCGACTTGTCGATCGCGTCGGTGAGTTCGCCCTTCCACTCCGAGACCTGTCCCTCGCGCGCCTTCTGTAGCGATTCGGCCGCGTCCTGCATCGCCTGCGCGGCCTGCTCGGCCGACTGCTGGGCCGACTGCTGGGCGCGCTGCCGCGCCGGCTCGCCCTGTGCACCCGAGGCCGCGCGCGCCTGCTGCATCGCCTGCTGGAGGGCCTGCTCCGAACGCTGCGCCTCCTCCTGTGCCCGCTCGGCCCCGGTCGCCCCGGTATTCGCGCGTTGTTGCTCGAGGCGCTCCTTCAGTGACTCGATCGCCTTCGAGAGATCCCGCGCCTGACGAGAGAGTCGTTCGGCCCGATTCGTGTCGGGGACCGTCCCCTTGGCGCTGTCGGCATACGCCTGTTGCGCCTCGGCAAGTTCCTTGGCTTGGTCGGCCAGCGTCTGCATCGATCCCTCGAGCGCGGCTCGCTTCAGCATCTCGGCGCTCTTCTCCAGCGCCTCGCGCATCTTCTGTTGTTGCGCCGCGAGATCGGAGAGCGACTGGCGCGTGCGATCGCCGTCGAGTTGTTGCGACGACCCTTCGAGTCGGCGCAGGGCCTCCTGCATCTCAGGCGTCAGCGCCTCGCGGAGCAGGCGCTGGGCCTCTTGCAGTTGGCGCGCGAGCGCGGTGTCGAGGGCGCCGGCGCGGCGCAGGCGCTCCTCCATCTCGGCCGCCGCTTCCTCGAGTCCCTTCACTCGCTCCTGCATCGCCCGCTGCTGCTCGGCGATCTCGCGCGCGCGCTCGGCGTTCTCGAACGCCATTCCTTGCTGGTTCTGCTGCGGCGCCTGCGGCTGGCCGGGGGTGTTCGGCGTCGCCGGCGTCTGGCGGTCGGGGCGCGACTTCGAAGCGTTCTCGGTCCTCTGTTCGAGCGCAGCCTGCGCGCGGGCCGCGGCGTTGGCCGCGGCGACCGCGGCCTCGCCCGCATCGCGCGCCGCACTCCGTTCCTCACCGACGGTCGGGATCCGGAGGACGAGCCGCTCACTCAGTCCCTCGCGATCGAACGGCGCCGCATCACGTGCGACCGCGACGAAGTGCACCTGCGACCCCGGTTCGAGCAGGAGGGGACCGAGTTCTTGTATCGCGCCGCCGAGCCACTCCCCCTCGCGCGAGGCACTCAGCTTGACATCAACCGGTTCGCCGGGCGTGCCATCGGGCGCGACGACCCAGCGCCGCAGCCAGACCCCGGAGAGCGCGTGATCGTCCTGTGCGAGGATCTCGATCCCCACCCGGTCGCGCGATCCGACGAGCGCTTCGCCGGTGGGATCGAGGATCTCGACGTGCGGTGCTGAATCGGCGAGCACCTCGATCTCGAGGGCACCCGGCAGGTCGGCGATCTCGGCGCTCGTCCCGCGGGCTTCCCAGGACCAACTGCCGGAGCGTTGCGGCGCGAAGGCACCGGTGAAGGTCGTGCCCTGCGCGCGAAGCGGCAGCCGCACCCCGCCATTCACGAGCGTCACGGCGGCGAGTTCTTCCGAGGCGTGACCCTCGATCGTGAGCCGCGTGCCGGCGGGGATACGGACCGGTGCATCGGCCGGCAGGCGCTCGGTCGTCCGGCCGAGGTACGAGGGATAGATCGCGCGGAGCGAGACGTCACCGACGAAAGGGCGGTCCACCACCCGCACGAACGCGGTGTCGCTCTCGGTGCGCCCATCGCCTGCGAAGAGCGCGAGGTCGGCATCCACTGACGCGAGCGCGAAGGTGGCGCGCGCCTCGGAGCCCACCGAGAGCAGCGTATCGCGCCAGGCGCCGCCGGTCGCCCGCCAATGCAGCGTCACCTCGCGGCGCTCGGGCGCCGACACCACGACTTCGGCCGTCGCGCCGCGACGAAGTAGGCGCGGAGACTCGGTGATCTCCAGCGGCGCCAACAGTGTCCCCCGCCACGCAGCGACGGGCGAGAGCAGGGCGCGCCATCCGTCGGGACGCCTCGCCCACGAGGTCCCGACCAGCGCGAGCACCTGCGCGAGCACGAGCGCCGAGAGGATCGCCGCCCGGCGAAGCCCTCGACGGTGATGCGGCGCGGGGCGACCGGTCACGCCCGCCAGACGCTCCCCGAGTCGCTCGGCCGCGCGCTCGACGAACGCCCCGCCTTCGGACTCGACTTCGAGCAGTCCCGTGAGCGAGCCACGTCGCAGTTGCTGCTCCTCCTCGATCGCCCGGGCGACCGAGGGACTCGTCGCCCGCGAGGCGAGCCGAACCCGGACCGCCCGCGCGATCAGCACCACGCCAGCGACTGCACTCCCCCACACGACGAATGGCACCGCGGGCGGGAGCGACAGCCACCGCCCGCGCGCGAGCCACATCGCGCCGGCGGCGAGGAGCGTCGCGCCGACGCCGAGCGGGAGCGCGATCTCGGCGACCAGCACCGCGCGCGCCGCCCGGCGCGCCTCGCGTGCCACCAGGTCGAAGACACTCATCGACCGGGCCCGCTGGTCACGGCGTACACGAAGAGGTTCACGCCCATCCGGAGCGCCACCTCGTGCAGTTCGGGGGGATCATCAGGATAGGTGCCGACATCCTCCCAGCCATTCCCGAGGTCACTCTCGTGTGAATAGAAGACGGCGAGCCGATCCCCGATGAAGATCCCGTACCCGCGTGCGGGTTTCGCGTCGTGCTCGTGGATCTTCGGGAGCCCCTGCGGGAACTCGTACACGATCCGGTAGATCGGATGGTCGAGCGGCACGTCGACGAGTGGCCGATCGGGGAAGACCCGCGCGATCTCCCGCCGGAAGTGCTCGTCGAGGCCGTAGTTGTCGTCGGCGTGCAGGAATCCGCCCCGCAGCAGGTACTCGCGCAGCCGCCCGACCTCGGCTTCGCTGAGCTTGATGCTCCCGTGTCCGGTCAGATGGATGAAGGGAAGATCCCAGAGCCGATCATCGAGCAAGGTCGTGCGCACCTCGCGCGGCTCGACGACGAGGGTGGTCCGCTCGCGGAGCGCCCGGATCAGGTTCGGAAGGCTCGAGGGATTCGCGTACCAGTCATCCCCATCGTACTGCAGTCGCGCCACGCTCAGTCGCGGCGCCGACGACGGCGCCGACGACGGCGCCGACGACGGCGCCGGAGCCGGAGCCGCTGCGACGAGAGCGAATGCGGAGAGGAGGACGATGGACGTGCGACGCATCACTCGTGGGCGATCCGGTAAGCGAGGTTCCTCGGCGCGTGCGCCGTTTCCATCAATATCCGAACGATATCCCGCGCACTCATTCCCGTGGAGCGAAGGCGCGCCGCCTCTTGGCGCAACTGGTCCTCATCCACTTCTACCGCCGGAGCCCCGGCGATGAGCAGGACCACCTCGCCACGGGGAGGCTGCTCCCGGTGATACGCAGCGAGCTCGGCGGCCGTTCCCCGGCGGAACTCCTCGAACTGTTTGGTCAGCTCGCGGGCGACAACCGTTTGCCGCGCACTCGCGCCCGCCTCTGCCAGATCCTGCAGGGTGTCCGCCACCCTCGAGGGCGCCTCGTAGAGGATGGCGGTGTGGTCGAGGGCTACGACCGTGGAGATCGCGGCGCGGCGTTCGGCGCCCTTCCGAGGAAGGAACCCGAAGAAGGTGAAGCGGTCAGCGGCGAGCCCGCTCCCCACCAACGCCGCGAGGAGCGCGGATGCGCCCGGTACCGGTGAGATCGTCACGCCCTCGTCGATCGCGGCCCGCACCAGCCGGTAGCCGGGATCCGAGACAAGTGGTGTGCCGGCGTCGCTCACGAGAGCCAGGGACTCCCCCGCCTTGAGCCGCGCGACGAGTCGCGGGGTCGCCGCCGCCTCGTTGTGCTCGTGGTAGGCGAGGAGCGGTGTCCGGATCTCGTTCCGCTCGAGCAGTACGCGCGTGTGGCGCGTGTCCTCGGCGAGGATCGCCGAGACCGACCGCAGCACTTCGACCCCGCGGGGTGAGAGGTCGCCGAGGTTGCCGATCGGGGTGCTGACGATGTGAAGGATTCCGGGCGGCATCGCCCCGGTCGACTTCACCACTTCGGCTTCCAAGGGAGCGCATCGTAGAGGCCGGCGGCTTGGAACATGTGGCGTCGCGCCGTGGTCAGCTCCCGCACCGCCCCCTCTGGCTCGAGGCCCGTGGTCGCGCCGAGCATCAGGGCGTCGGCGAGCCACGACCCGATCGCCGTCGTCAGTTGCGGCGTGTCGGTCACCGGGTCGCGCACCTGCGGCATCGCGGGCGAGAACTTCTCGAGCAGCGGATGCTTGGGAGCGTGTTTGCGCCGAACCGATTCCACCAACTCGGCCGGCGAGGAGTGTCCTTCGGCGCCGAGCCGCACGACGAGGGACGCCACCAGTTCGCGGTACGCCTGGATCAGCGCAGGCGAGGCCTGCGCCGGCAGGGCATCAGCGCGCGGCCAGAGGCGCACCTTCGGCATCGCCGCCCGCGCCACCGGCTGCAGCAGTGCCTTGAGATGCGCGACGGTGTCGCCGGGACGCGTATCCGAGAAGTGGCCGCGGATCGGTGAGCCGCTCGAGACGATCACGTAGTGGGTCGCACCATCGACTTGCACATCGATCGCCCCGTCGTGCATCGTGGCGTAGAGGAACGCCAGCAGGGCGTCGGCATCGGTGAGCAAGAGCTCCCGAGGCCAGAGGAGTGGCGCCGTCGTCTGCGTGTGGAACATGAGGTCCAATTGCTCGTCGGTCGCCTCGTGGAAGCAGATGCTCCCGTATTCGGCGGCCGTCGGCACGCGGGCGATCGCATCGGAGATCGCGATCGGCTGGAACTTCTCCCCGTCCGCGGTGCTCGTCGCGTTCACGACCTCCCCCTCCTCGAGGAAGAGGGTGATCAGCTCCTCGGGGAGCCAGACCGCGACGTACCCGTAGATTCGTGCCGAGCGATCCCGCTTGGCGTCGGAGAGGAGGTTGCGGAGGTGGACGTAGGCCAAGCGGGTCCGTTGGAGCAGGACCCGCTTGGCCGGATAGCGCAGGGCGTCGCGCGTGAGCGCCATCAGCCCTGCGCCGACATCAGGCGGCGTGCTGCGAGAACTTGGCCGCGAGCGCGGGCTTCGGGACCGCGCCGATCACCTGATCCACGAGCTTCCCGTCCTTGAAGAAGAGGAGCGTCGGGATCGACCGCACCTGGAAGCGCATCGCCGTCCGCTGGTTCGCGTCGACGTCCAGCTTCGTCACCTTCACCTTGCCGGCGAACTCCTCGCTGAGCTGCTCGAGGATCGGGGCGATCATCCGGCACGGCCCGCACCACGTCGCCCAGAAGTCCACCACCGCCACGCCACTGTGTTGCTCGACCTCGGACGCGAAGTTCTCGTCCGTTACCGCCATCGTCTTCGACATCGATCCTCGCTTCTGGTGAAGCAGCCCGGGCGTGACCAGCAGCCCCGTGCCGCGCTAACGTTACCGGATGACTTCCAAAGCGCCCCGCGGTACCCGCATCGCCCACATCGGTCTGGCGGTCGAGTCCCTCGAATCGATCCTGCCCCTCTACCGCGACCTGCTCGGTCTCACACCGGTCCCACTCGATGATGCCGACGGCGCCCGCATCGTGGGTCTCGCCGCTGGCGATACGCTCGTCGAACTCCTGCAACCGATGGAATCCGCATCCCCCATCGGGAAGTTCCTCGCCAAGCGTGGGCCCGGCATCCATCACATCTGTTTCGCGGTGGACGACCTCGACGGCACGATGGACCGCTGCCGCGCGGCCGGCTTGCGTCTGATCGATGATCAGCCGAGGATCGGAGCGGAGGGGAAGCGCATCGCCTTCCTGCATCCCGCCACGACCGCCGGCGTGCTCATCGAACTGTCGGAATACTAACCTGCCAGGGTTCAGCGCGGAGCGTCGGGGGGCAGTCGCTGGGTCCCGCTGCACCACCCGGTCAGCGCCATCATCTCGAGGTCGGCCACGAACCAGCGGCCGCTCTTCCCGTTGCGCACGGTCGTGAACAGCGGGGTGGCCTTCTTGGCACCCTGCGTCAGCTCGACGCGGTGGAGCGTCCGGCCATTCTCGCCCGACAGTGCCGCCCCGATACGGGATTCATCGTGCCGCAGGTGGCAGGCCACGATGATCAGGCGCCGCTCCATCTCGGTGCGATCGGCGCGGTCCCGGGTCGCTCCCTGCTCGTCACCCCACACGGCGCTCATCGCCTGAAGGTCCTGTGCGCGCGCCGCGAAAAGGAACTGTTGCACCGCGCCATCGGAGGAACTCGCTCCCGTGGCCGGGCCCCCGAACTTCGGACGACAGCCCCCGATCAGGAATAGTGCCACTAATAGGATCCCACGCCTCACTGGACCTCCCCCCATTCGGATGAACGGCTTCCTGCCGCTAAGTTGGAACCTGTGCGTCTCTTCATCAACATCGATCACGTCGCCACGCTCCGGCAGGCGCGTCGCGCCTCATACCCCGATCCGGTGGCGGCGGCCCGGCTGTGCGAGGACGCCGGCGCCGACGGCATCACCGCGCACCTGCGCGAGGACCGTCGCCATATACAGGACGCAGATGTGGAGGCGCTCGCCACGCACCCACGCACGCCCTTCAACCTCGAGATGGCCGCGACGGCAGAGATGACCGCGATCGCCCTCCGGCTGAGGCCGCATCAGGTCACGCTCGTCCCGGAGCGGCGCGAGGAAGTCACGACCGAGGGAGGTCTCGACCTTGCCGGTGACCCCGCACGTCTCGCCGCGACCATCGGCGTGCTCCGCGCCGCCGGCATCCGCACCTCTCTCTTCATCGACCCTGACCCGATGCAGGTCGGGCGCGCGGCAGCCCTCGGTGTCGCCGCCGTTGAGTTCCACACGGGACACTACTGCCAACTGCCGTCCGACATCCGCCGTCTTCAGTTGCTGCGGTCCGCTTCGAGTCAAGCCACGGCTGCCGGACTCGCGGTTCACATGGGCCACGGCCTCACCGTCGCGAACGTCGGTCCTGTTGCCGCGATCCCGGAGTGCGAGGAGCTCAACATCGGCCACGCCGTCGTCGCCGACGCGATCTTCACCGGCCTGGCGGCTGCGGTCCGCGCATTTCGCGCGGCGATCGATCAGGCCCGCTCCCGTTGACCCGCACTCGCCACCGGGCCACCATTAGCGCGCTGGGTGTCGTGTACCACGCGGAGGCGTGATGACGGGCGGGTTGCTCGATTTCTTCATTCTCGAAGCCTCGGAGTACGTCGACCAACTTGACGGGCTCGCCTCCGGCGCGTCCAAGTCCCCGCCCGACGCCGAGCCATTCGCCCGCGCCGCTCGCGCCCTTCGCGGCGCCGCAACGATGGCCAAGGTGAAGGGGATCGCCGACGTCGCGCAGGGCCTCGAGCGCCTCGCGCGTCAGGTGCGCGAAGGCCACCTGCGATGGGACACCGCGACCCGTGGGACCGCGATCGCGGCGATCGACGACATCAAGATCCTCGTCCGCGGCGTGCGCAGCTGGGGGGACGCTGAGGACAAGCGGGCCGCGGCGCGCACGCGCGAGTTGGAGCAGCTCGCGCCGAAGCAGGTCCAGACGATCCAGCGTGGCAAGGGGGCCGCCTTTCTTGCCACCGCCACGGCCGACGCGGCCGCCGGACTCCTCTCGTTCGCCGAGCAGCCGGGTTCGGCGGAGGACTTCGCCGAGACGATGCGCCGCGTGCGGGCCCTCCGGGGCGTCGCCGCGCTGAAGGACCTCCCGCCGCTCGCCGAGGTCGTCGACGCAGTGGATGTTGCGGCCAAGCCGATCGAACTGCGACAGGCGTCTGCGACCGCCGAGCGCCGCCGGCTCTTCCGTGCCGCTGCGCTCGTGTTGCTCGAAGGGGGAGAGGCCGTGCGGGTCGGCGATCTGCCGCCGACCGAGTCGGTCGCGGTGCGGGAGTTCGCCCACGCCGCCGAGACGCTTCGTTCGGGGGACCGCGACACCGATGACGTCGTGCCGATCGCCTCGCTCTTCCCCGCCGGCGATCCGGCGTCATTCATCACTCCCGCTCCGAATCCGCCGACCACAGCCGCCCAGCGTTTCCGGCTGGAAGTGGTGAGTCAGGCGGAGCATCTGCGCCGGCTCGTCGCCGACGGGCGCGCCGCCGTCGATGCCGCGACCCGCGATCGCGTCGGACGCGAGTTGCGCACCGCGGTCCGCGCGCTGGCCCGTGCTGCGCTGAGTTTCCAGGCGACCGAGATCGCGGAACTCCTGCAGGCCGCCGAACGGGGCGCCGCCGCGCTCGACCAGCGCGCCCTCTGGGTGCTCGACGAAGCCGGCACCGAGCTGAGTCGTCCTGAGTCGGGCCCCGAATCGGTCGCGCCGCGATTCCTCGCACTCGCCCAGCGACTCGCCGGCACGCCGCCGGCTCCGATCCAGACGACCCCTGCCCGCTCACGACGGTCGAACGGGACGCCGACGCCGGGCTCCTCGGGTCGCCCGGTGACGCCAGCCCGCGCTGGCGCGGTGACCGGCGGGGGTCCCACCTCCGGCGCCGCCCTCCGCGACCTACTCGCTTCCGGCATCGCCGGGCTCTCTCCGCTCGAGACGACGCACCTTGCCGAGCCCTCCCACGGCGAGGAGGACGACGTAATCCCGATCGAGGAACTCCTGTTCCGTGGTCGCGAGGCACTCGACGCCGCGCTCCACCTGGGGGAGCGGCTGCGCGATGCGCAGACGATCCCAGACGCCGACACGCTCTCGGAGTTGTACGACCTGCTCCAGCTCGCCGCGGCGGACTGAACGATGCGGGTCGATTGGCGCGGCGCCCTCGGGATCGGGCTCAGCGCGCTGCTGCTCTGGTGGGTGCTCCGCGGGACCGACCTTCGCGAGGTCTGGCGCATCCTCGCCTCGTCGAGTCCCTTGCTCTGGCTCCTCTGTACGATCACGGCGACGGCGATCTTCCCGTTGCGCGCGCGGCGGTGGCAGGCCCTCCTCACGCCACTCGCCGGTCGCCTGCCGGTGGCTCCGCTCTGGAGGGCGACCGCGATCGGGATGATGGTGAACAACGTCCTGCCGATGCGCGCCGGTGAGTTCGCGCGCGCGTTCGCGATCTCCCGCGAGCGACGCGAGGTCCCATTCGCTGCCGCCTTCGCGTCGCTTGCGGTCGACCGGCTCTTCGACGGGGTCGTCATCCTCGCCCTGATGCTCGCCGCGACATTCGATCCGAGCTTCCCTGCCGACGCCTCGATCCTCGGCGTGAGCGCGGCGCGCATCGCCGGCTCGGCCGCGATCTTCCTCGGGGTCGTACTCGCCGGGCTCTACGCGCTCGTCCTCTTCCCGCAGCCGCTCTTCACGATCACCGCGCGCGTCGGTCGACTCGTCTCGCCCCGCGCGGGGGAGCGCGCCCGCGGCCTGGTCGTCGCGTTCGCTGGCGGACTCGGCGTGCTTCAGTCGCCGATTCTCGCGTTCGAAGTGCTCTGGTGGACGATCCTCCACTGGCTCACGAACGCCGCAGCGTTCTACTTGGGATTCCTAGCGCTCGGACTCGACGCGCCCTTCGCCGCCGCCCTCTTCGTGCAGGCGATCATCGGCGTCGGCGTCGCGGTACCGTCGTCTCCCGGATTCTTCGGCGTCTTCGAGGCGACCGCCCTCGCCGGTCTCACGCTCTACGGGATCCCCACCGCGCTCGCCGTGAGCTGGGCGATCGGATTCCATCTCCTCTCCTTCATTCCGATCACGATCCTCGGCTCCTGGTACTTCACCCGGATGCACCTCCACTTGAGCGACCTCAAGACAGGCGCCCGGTCCCCCGAACCGGGCGCGCCGTGAGCGCTAGCTCGGCGAGCGTCGAGGCGCAGGGGAAGCTGAACCTCTTCCTGCGCGTCCTCGCGCGCGAATCCGGCGGATACCACCAGCTCGAGACGCTCTTCGTCCGACTCGAGCTTGCTGACACGGTCCGCGTGTCGACTGCGACCAAGGGGCGCGAGCTGCGGTCGACCGGCGCTGCGTCGGGACCCCCGGAGCGGAATGTCGCCTTCCTCGCCGCCGAACGATTCGCGAGTGCGGCGGGCTGGCCCGATGGGTTCCTCATCGAGATCGAGAAACGCCTCCCTGTGGGCGGCGGGCTGGGCGGCGGCAGCGCCGACGCCGGCGCCGCCCTCCGCGCCCTGAACGCACTCGCCCCGAAACCCCTCACCGCGCGCGCCCTCGCCGGCGTGGCCTTCTCGGTCGGCGCCGACGTGCCCTTCCTCACCGACGACGTCGCCCTCGCGCTCGCCTGGGGCCGTGGCGAGCGTTTGCTCGCGCTCCGGCCACTCCCCGCGCGCGAGGTCTTGCTGGTCGCTCCCCCGTTCGGGGTCTCGACGAAGGACGCCTTCGGATGGCTCGCGCTGGCGCGTGGGTCCGCGATCTCCGAGGCCCTGCCCCCACTGGCGGTCGATCAACTGGAGCGATGGGAGCAGATCGCCCGTCTCGCCGGGAATGACCTCGAAGGGGTCGTCATCGAGCGGCATCCGGAGTTGGGCGTGGCGCTCACGGTGCTGGAAACAGCGGGGGCGAAGATCGCCCGGATGACCGGCTCGGGCTCCACCCTGTTCGGAGTGTTCGACCGTCGTCCTCCCCCTGAGCTCGGCGGGATACCCGACGGATTTCGGGTCGTCCATACTCGGACGGCCACGAGCGTCGCTCCGGTTCGCCTCCTCGATTGAGGAGTGCGTTGTCGGCCCGCTGGGCCGGCCTTAGCTTCGACAGGGTCGTTCTGCCGCTGCCCCTTCGTCCAATGGCAGGACATCGCACTTTGGATGCGAGAATGGTGGTTCGAATCCACCAGGGGCAATGCCGCCGCGTGTTTCAGGCCGAGTGAGGTGGCCCCCTGCCATCGAGGGTCCGGGGCGGATAGGTTTATGGGCTTGCTACATGGGTAGGTGAGATCGCCGGGTAACCGGACCTATCTGTTGTCGCGCGAGACCCTTACCGATCCCCTCAATGGACGGCTTGGCAGTCCCGATCCACGGATTTCGAGTCCTTACGGGTAACGCCAATCGGCCGCTCGCGGACGAGATCGCGAAATCCTTGGGGACCGAACTGTGCAAGACGACGGTCACGCGATTCGCGGATGGCGAAGTGTTCGTGCGGCTCGACGAGAATGTCCGCGGTGCGGACGTCTTCATCGTGCAGCCGACCAACCCACCGGCGGAGAACATCATGGAGCTGTTGCTCCTGGTGGATGCGGCGAGGCGGGCATCGGCCGCCCGCATCACCTGCGTGATGCCGTACTACGGCTATGCGCGGCAGGACCGCAAGGACCAGCCGCGAGTCGCGATCGGCGCGAAGTTGATGGCGAACATGGTGATGCGGGCGGGAGCGGACCGGGTGCTGGGACTCGATTTCCACCAGCACCAGTTGCAGGGGTTCTTCGACATCCCGGTCGATCACCTCTACGCCGCACCGGTCTTCACGGCGCACTATCGCAAGAAGAAGTTGCACGATCTCGTGGTGGTGGCGCCCGATGTCGGCTCGGCGAAGATGGCCCGCGGGTTCGCGAAGCGGCTGAACGCGTCACTCGCGATCATCGACAAGCGGCGTCCCACGGCGAATGTGGCTGAAGTGCTGAACGTGGTCGGCGAGGTGGAGGGGCGCGATTGCCTCCTGGCCGACGACATGATCGATACGGCGGGCACGGTGAGCGAAGCGGCTCGGGCCCTGAAGAAGCTGGGGGCGAAGGACATCTATGTCTGCGCGACCCACGCCCTGCTGAGCGGCCCGGCGGTGGAGCGCCTCTCGAATGCTCCGATCGCCGAGGTGGCGGTGACCGACACGATCGCGATCCCCGAATCGCGCCGGTTCGCCACCCTGACCGTGCTCTCGGTGGGAGACCTGTTGGCGAAGGCGATCCGGTTCACGCACGCGGACCAATCGGTGTCGTCGCTCTTCGAATAGCAGGAGGAAGGAGGAAGGTGGAAGGAGAACTGTGAGGCAGTAGGGCAGTGAGCAGGTGCTGTTTCGTGTGGGAGCACGAAGGACGCTGCATCGAGGGTGGTCCTCTTTCACCTTCCCCCTTCCCCCTTCCACCTGTTGTTCAGTGGCTCTCCGCTGGGCCGGACCTACCGGGCACCCACGTTGTGGGCCGATCTATCCTGAGGTGTTTTTCCAATGGCTTCTGTTCCCTTCTCCGCTACCACGCGCGCCACGACTGGTAAAGGCGTCGCTCGCAAACTCCGCGCTGCCGGCCAGATCCCGGCCATCATCTACGGGCACGCCCGCGCTCCGCAGACCCTCGCGCTCGAGGCGCACGCGCTCTCGCTGCTGCTCGAGAAGCACCCCTACCAGAGCACAGTGATCGCGCTCACGGTCGGCGCTACGACCGCGAACACGCTGATCCGCGAAATCCAGCGCCATCCGTACAAGAAGCAGATCCTCCACGTCGACTTCCAGGAACTCGTCGCCGGCGAGAAGGTGACGGTGAGGGTGCCATTGCACTTCACCGGCACCGCGGACGGTGTGAAGAACGGCGGCGGCATCCTCGACCAGGTGATGCACGAGGTCGAGATCACCTGCGATCCCGCCAACATCCCTCAGCACGTCACGGTCGACGTCACCGCCCTGACGATCGGTCACTCGATCCACGCCGGGGAGCTTCCGCTCCCTGCCGGCGTGGTCCTCGAGTCCGAGGCCGACGCGACCGTCTGTGTCTGCTCCGCGCCCAAGGTCGAAGTTGAGCCGGTGCCGGAAGAGGCGGCCGCGACGACCGCAGTCCCGGCGGAACCCGAGCTCATCCGCAAGACGAAGGCCGAGGACGAGGCCGCCGAGAAGTAGTCGGCGGTCGAGCCCGGTGCGGGCCGGACGGCGATGAAGGTCATCCTCGGACTCGGCAACCCGGGCAAGGAGTACGCCGAGACGCGGCACAACGTCGGCTGGTGGGTCGTGGACCACTGTGCCGACGTGTGGGGGTTCGACAAGTGGCGAAAGGATGGCGAAGCGATGACGAGCTCGGGGCAACTCGGGCCAGCGAAAGTCCGGCTCGTGAAGCCTCAGACGTACATGAACCTCTCGGGCACGGTGCTCCGATCCTGGCGCCGCCGCCCCTTCTGGTCTGCGAAGATCGACTTGTTGGTCGTCTCGGACGAAGTGCAGCTCGAGACGGGGCGGTACCGCTTCCGGGCCCGCGGCACCGCCGGCGGACACAATGGACTCAAGAGCGTCGAGGCGGCGCTGGAGAGTCAGGAGTACGCGAGACTTCGGATCGGCGTCGGTCCGGCCGAATCGGAGCGGAAGGTCGGCGACCTCGCCGACTACGTGCTGAGTGATTTCGGGAAGGGGGAGCGCCAGTCGGTTCGGGCGCTCCTGCCGACCTTGGAGGAAGCCCTGCGGCGCTGGGTGGCCGAGGGGATCGAACCAGTGATGAATGTCTTCAACCGCTGAAGTGCAGTTCCAGAAACCTTAACCATCCCCCCATGCTTGAGAACATGACGACGTACGCTCTCGGGATCGGCGTGGCCGGCCTCATCGCCTGCTACCTGAGCTACGCGAGCATCGTTCGCCAAGACCCCGGCTCGCAGGTGATGCAGGACCTCGCGGAGCAGATCCGGCTCGGCGCGATGGCCTTCCTGAAGCGCGAGTACATGGTCCTCCTCCCCTTCCTGCTCATCGTGGCGGGACTCCTCGCGTACGCGGTCGGCGTGCCGACCGCCATCGCTTACGTCATCGGCGGTCTCTGCTCCGTGGCCGCCGGCTGGGCGGGGATGACCGGCGCGACCAAGGCGAACGTGCGCACCTCCGAGGCCGCGCGGACCAAGGGCCAAGCGGCGGCGTTGCGCATCGCCTTCGGTGGCGGCTCGGTGATGGGACTCGCCGTTGCGGCGCTCGGTCTCATCGGCATCGCGGGGATCTTCATCTGGCAGCGTGACCTGCTCGGCGGCACCAGCTTCAAGCAGTTCGGCGAGATCATCTCCGGCTTCGCGATGGGCGCGAGTTCGATCGCCCTCTTCGCCCGTGTCGGTGGCGGCATCTTCACCAAGGCCGCCGACATCGGGGCGGATCTCGTGGGAAAGCTCGAAGCCGGCATCCCCGAGGATGATCCGCGCAATCCGGCGACGATCGCCGACAATGTCGGTGATAACGTCGGTGACGTCGCGGGCCTCGGCGCCGACATCTTCGAGTCGTACGTCGGTGCGATCATCGCGACGGTGGCGCTCGCCACCACCTCGACGCTGATCCCCGAGGAGTCGCGATTGGCGTCGTTGCTCCTCCCGGTCGCTTACACCGCAGGCGGACTAGTCGCCTCGCTCCTCGGCATCTCACTGATGGGAGCGCTGGCGAAGGGGAGTCCGGCGAATGCGCTCCGTGCGGTGACGTTCATCGCCGCCGGCCTCTTCCTCGTGGTCTCGTACTGGCTCACGCTGCAGATGCCGCTCAACATGGTGGACCCCGACACCGGGCGCGTCTTCCCGGCGCTCGGGCCCTGGTTCGCGGTCGTGGCTGGCACCGTGTCAGGGATCGCGATCGGTCTCGTGACCGAGTACTACACGGCCGGCAGCCCGGTGCAGCGGATCGCCAACGCCTCGAAGACGGGGCCGGCGACCAACATCATCGCTGGGCTCGCGATCGGGATGGAGTCGGTGATCGTCCCGGTGCTGCTGCTCTGCGGAGCGATGTTCGTGGCGGTGTGGGCGGCCGGTCTCTACGGCGTCGCGATCGCCGCGGTCGGGATGCTCGCGACGGTCGGCGTCATCATGTCGGTGGATGCCTACGGCCCGATCGCCGACAACGCCGGCGGCATCAGCGAGATGAGTCATCTCGGTCCCGAGGTCCGCAAGATCACCGACGGACTCGACGCACTCGGCAACACCACGGCCGCGATCGGCAAGGGATTCGCGATCGGTTCGGCAGCGCTCACCGCGCTGGCGCTCTTCTCAGCCTACGCGTCAGCGGTCGGTCTCAACACCGTCGGGCTCAACCTGATCGACCCGATGGTCGTGATCGGCCTCTTCATCGGCGGCTTGATGCCCTTCTTCGTGGGCGCGGCGACGATGACCGCGGTCGGCCGCGCGGCGCAGGGGATGGTGGAGGAAGTTCGGCGCCAGTTCCGTGAGATCCCAGGCCTTCTGGAAGGGAGGCCGGGCGTGAAGCCCGACTCCGCCCGCTGCGTGGACATCTCGACGACCGCCGCGCTGAAGGAAATGATCCTCCCTGGCGTTGCCTCGGTCCTGCTCCCGGTGATCGTCGGCAAGTTCCTCGGCGTGAAGGCGCTGGGTGGCCTCCTCGCCGGCGCGACGGTGACCGGCGTGATGATGGCGCTCTTCATGGCGAATGCCGGTGGCGCGTGGGACAACGCGAAGAAGGCGATCGAAGGTGGTCTGTTGGGCGGCAAGGGCTCCGACGCCCATAAGGCGGCGGTGGTGGGCGACACGGTCGGCGATCCGTTCAAGGACACGAGCGGGCCGGCGATGAATATCCTGATCAAGCTGATGAGCGTTGTCTCACTCGTCTTGGCTCCTTGGTTCATCTCATAAACGCAGGTGAAAGGTGGAAGGAGGAAGGGGGGCGGCCGTTCGGCCGCCCCTCTTCGCTTCTACCCTCCGCTCTGCTCCGCTCCCTTCCGCTTCTTGTTTCGCACCCGCTCGACAACGCGCTTTCGAAGCCCGATCAGCATTCCCTGCACTTCCCCTAGGCGCGCTTCGAGATGCGCGTGTTCCTTCGAAGTGATCAGCTCGAGATCCCGAGCGAGCAACAGGTGGTAGTCCGCCTCGTGAGCCGAGGCGATGGCGATCTCAAGGAACCGATTGAACTGGGCGTCGGAGGCGTGTCCGGCGCCTTCGGCGATGTTCGCAGGCACGGCAGCGACGGCACGGCGCAGTTGAGCCGCGAGCCCCGGGAAGCGCCGACCGCTCATTCCATCCGTCGAGCGGTACACGCGGATGGTGAGGTCGTGCGCCTTCTCCCACACTGCGAGCCTGCGGAACGGATACATGGCTCGAAGGTGTCGTCGGAGGCGTAGCGAACACGTATCAGCATCACGCCACCGTTACCTTTCCCCTTCCACCTTCCTCCTTTCTACCTGATGTTGAGTCTTGGCATAGTCGGCCTGCCGAACGTCGGCAAGAGCTCCCTGTTCAACGCGCTGACGTCGGCTCGCGCCGAAGCCGCCAACTACCCCTTCTGCACCATCGACCCCAACGTCGGTGTCGTGAACGTCCCCGACCCTCGTCTGGACCGGCTCGCCCAGATCGTGAAGCCCGAGCGCACCGTTCCCGCCGCCGTGCAGTTCGTCGACATCGCCGGGCTCGTGAAAGGCGCCAGCAAGGGCGAGGGGCGCGGCAACGCCTTTCTCAGCAACATCCGCGAGACCTCGGCGATCGTACACGTCGTGCGCTGCTTCGACGACCCCGACGTCATCCACGTCGACGGTTCGATCGATCCGACGCGCGATCGCGAGACGATCGAGTTCGAACTCGCCCTCGCCGACTTGGGCGTGGTCGAGAAGCGTCTCGACAAGGCGAAGCGCACCGCGAAGACCGGCGACAAGGCCGCCGCGACCGAGGCCGCGGCGCTTGAGCGCGCCCTGGCGTCACTGAGTGAGGGGAAGGCCCTCTGGCACGTCACCTTGACCGTCGAGGAACGCGCGTTCCTCGAACCCCTGCAACTGCTCACTCTCAAGCCAATCCTCTACGCGGCAAATGTCACCGACGGCGAACTGACCGGCGCCGAAGGACCGCACGTCACAGCGCTGCGCGCCGCGATTGCCGCCGACCACGAGCCGGCCGAAGTCGTCACCTTCTCGGCGAAGATCGAGGCCGAACTCGCCGAGCTTCCGTCGGAGGATCGCGCCGAATTCCTTGCGTCGCTCGGACTCGAGTCGGCGGGACTCGATCGCTTGATCCGTGGCGGCTTTCACCTGCTTGGATTGCAGACCTACTTCACCGCCGGCGAGAAGGAGGTGCGCGCCTGGACGATCCATCAGGGCGACACCGCGCCAAAGGCCGCCGGCGTCATCCACTCCGATTTCGAACGGGGGTTCATCCGCGCCGAGACGGTCTCCTACGCTGACTTCGTCGCGCTCGGTGGCTGGAAGGGCTCGCGGGAGAAGGGCGCGGCGCGAGCCGAAGGGAAGGAATACGTCGTTCAGGACGGCGACGTGCTGCTGTTCCGGTTCAACGTGTAGCGAGCCGGGCGAGTCGCACCGCTGGGTAGGTCCAGGCGAGCGCGCCGGGCAAGCGGACCCACTTCCACTCCTCGAGCGTCGGCGCCAGGAGCGCCTCGGCCAAGTAGCGCGCGCGGTCGGTGGCACGAGCCACCCAGCGGAGGATCCAAGCGTGATCGGGTCGCCACGCGGCCTCGCCGCGGCGCATCCGATCAAGCGAGTCGAGGACTGCCGGGGCGGTGGCCAGAGGCGAGCGATGAGTCGAATCCCCCAAGCTTTCTTCGCTCACAAGGGTCGCGCGCAACGCACTGGCCAACTCGGCCGCCAGCGGAGTACCCGCGCTCGCCAGGGTGGCGCGCGCTTCCGATACGGCCGACGGCCACCTCAGCGCGAGCCGGGCGAGCGTCGCGACCTCCTCGGCTTGCGACCATCCATGCTTCGTCGCGTGCAGCGCGAGGAGCGTCACTGCGTCCGCACCGGCGGGCGTCCGAATGCGCAGCCCACCGAACGCCACCGTCTCCGAGCGCGCCAGCACGTCTTCGGTCCTTAATACGCGCGGGTACCGGGGACTCAGGAAGCGCCAGTGGAGTTCGACGAATGGTTCACCGTCTCCCCGTTCGAAGTCGAACGCGCCGCTGCCTCTGCGGATAGCGCGCTGCTGGGCGAGCGACATCCCGTGGCGCGGCCTCCATCCGGCGGAGAGCAGCGCGGACACGGCACGGTGCCGGTCGGCGCGACCGACCACAAGATCGAGATCGGCGAAGTGGCGTAGCGAGTCGTCGTTCCATGCCTGGACGGCGAGCGCTGGTCCCTTCCAGAGCATCCACTGGATCCCAGCGCTGTCGAACGCCGAGGCCAGATCGGCCAATGGAGTGCGCGACCCGAGGGCACCGCTCGCCGCAAGACGCGCGTCGGCGGTGAGTGCGGTCGGCAGCGGTTGACCGCCCCCATCGCGCTGAAGGGCGCGCGCGACAAGCGGGCCGAGCCGATTCGCAATGAGAAGAGAGAGTCGCTCCGGGGTCGCGACGATCGTGCGAAGCGCGGCAACGTCACCGGAGGTGGTCACCCCTATCGCGACCCGAACCGCTATGCAGAGCTCCTCCATCGAGAGGGCCGGACCGTCACTCACCGGGATCCTCAGGAGGTCACGCGCCCGGCGCGCTCAACCCGTGCGCGAATTGTTCGAACCGCCGTCCATCCTACCGACCATCCTCCGATTCTGCGTCAGCTCGGCGGCGGACCCGAGGCGAGCCAAGCGAGGGGACTCGTAGGTCGCCTTGACCGACGGGCGCACCGGGATCGACGGAACAGTGGACATCGGGCGTTGGGTCATAAGCGGGTGGTGGCCATGCTCTCCTCTTCTTGGTTATTACGTCCCCCGTCGGCTGAAGTCAATGCTGCCGTCACAGCGTGGCACTCGCTTCGTGCACGGTCCGCGCGATGACGCGCACGGTGCTGCCAAGACCGGCGCTTCCCGGCGCCACGAGGAGCCGATGCGCGCGCACTCCTTGCGCCGCCCGCCCCAACGCGCGCAGCTCCGCGATCTTGGCGTCGTCATCGAGCAGGTAGGTCATGTACGAGTTCTCGATCAGGGCGCGCAGCGCCTCCGCTCCTCCGAGGGGATCGACGCGCGACTCCAGCGGTGCTCCCACGCGATCGAAGTCGGAGGAATCGAGCAGGAACCACCCGGCGAGCGCCACCGGTCCGTGCGCCCGCGGGAGCCCTGCGGCCGCGAGCGAGACCTCGCGCTTCGCCCACGTGGGCGAGAGGGTGGGGAGTGCGTCGACTTCCCCCGCCGTGAGCACCGGGGACTCGCCCCAGAGTCGGACATGATCGTACGCCGGCCACGCTAGCCACCCACCCTCCGCAGGACGCAGGGCGAGCACGTCCTCCGTAAGGACAGGGAATCCGGCGCGGGCGAGCGCGAGGGCGATGGTCGATTTGCCACTCCCGCCCGGACCCACGAACGCCCACGCCCTTCCACCGTGAACAACGGCGCTCGCGTGCACCGCTATGACTTCGCGTCGGCGCAGGACCAGCCCCAGTACCGGCCCGAGGAGGAAGGTCATCGCGTCAGCGGTCGTGAGCGGAGGATCCCAGTCGCACCAGACCTCGCTTCCATCGTCGCGGATGTGGAACCGGATCCCGTCGGCGTAGCGCAGGCGGAGCATGTCACCCCGCCGCTCCGCCACGAGCGACGGATCCTCATCCAGCTCGACGGGACTCCGATAGAACTCGTGCGCCAGCGCGTCGGCGCGAACGATGGACGGCGGAAGGCGCTCGAAATGGATCCGGACGTCCGCCGCCTGGCCCGGCGCGGTCGCGAGCCCGGCAAGGGGCACGTCGCTCTCGACGACGAGGCCGTACAGCAGGCACCGGTGCGTCACAGCCGTCCCGTTGGAGGCTGTGCGAGCCAGCGGGAGAGTTCGAGCACTCGCCACGCCGCGAAGACGTCGTCGGCCCGTGCTGTCGCCCCGAGCGCCGCACGCCATCGCACGGTATCGACCCACGCATCGACCGGCGCCGGCAGCGGCGCGGCGGCACCGCGCCTGCGCCACTCGCGTACTCGGCCCTCGTAGTACCCGCGCAGCGGCGTCTTCGGCCGGGACAGCAGGTCGTCCGGCATCGCGCCACGAAGTGCCTCGCGGATCAACCACTTCCGCTGCGTCCACGGCACCGATGGCAGGGCAAAACAGTACCTGATCACGCGGGGATCCATGAACGGGAGGAGCACGACCACTGGCGAGCCGCTCATCACCGGCGCGTCGTTCCAGAGCACGTTCTCCCAGGTCGGCTGGGCAAGCGAACGCGCCGCGTACGAGCGCGACGGATGCGTACGCGCCGGCGGGCCGTCCGGTAGCGGGTGTTGATCGATCTGTTCGGCGCGCAACCAGTCAGGGGCGCGTCGGGCGCGCCACTCCCGCCAACGCTCGAAGACGCCACCGCCGCGACGCAGGCCGGTCGAGGGAAGCTGACCAGTCGCCGCGCGGTACGCACGCCACGCGCGCGTCGTCGCGACGAGACCCTCGCTGCCAAGCTGCTCTACGACGGTCGCTGGTGCCAAGAGTGTGTCGACGTCCTCACCAAGCAAGGCGACCGGTGCGATGGCAGCGAGCCGGGACGCGACCGCGCGATAAACGAGGGGCTCAGCGTCCGGCGCCGGCTCCGGAATGCTGAATTCGCCCGCGCCAGGAAGTCCCGCGTCGGGCGCGAACTCGACGACCGTGTGCGGAAGCCCGGCGGCCGCCGCTGCGCGCGCCGCCCACGTGGCCTCGTCGTCGTCGGCGAGCAGTCCTCTCCACGAGACGGTGAGAGCCTGCGTCTGGACGTGGCTAGCAGCGCGGCGCGCCGCCAGCGCGAGCGTGGGGGAATCGAGACCTCCGCTCAGCAGGAGGGCTGCGTTGGGACCTCGCAACCGGTCGCGCACGGCGTGATCGAGCACATCTCGGAACCCCTCCACGACCTCCTGTCCACTGCGCCCATACGCGACCGCCGGCTCGGGTAGCCGCCAATGCCGCACCACTCGCAGCGCGCCATCGCGCGAGACCACGAGCGTGTGCGCCGCCGGCAACCGGCTGACGCCTTGGCGGAATGTGCGCGTCGGCGTGACGAGTTCGCCGGTCGCGAGGTACTCGACCACTGCGCGGTCATCCAGCCTCGTAGCGACGCCGGGCACCGCTGCGAGGACCTGCGGGTCGTCGCCGACGATCACGAGTGGACCCGCCATCGCGTGGAAGCAGGAGAGCACGCCGATTGAGCCGCGGGCGGCGATGAGCCGGTCGCGCGTAGGGGACACCGCAGCGACGGCGTAGTCGCCCAGCCAGTGCGACGGCGCCGCCTCGCCCCAGGCCGAGAAGGAGCGCCAGGCGAGCGCGGCGTCGTCTTCGTTCCCCGGTCCGATCCGGTCACGCAGGCGGTCGGCAAGGGTGCGACGGTCGTCCAAGCGGAGGGTGCCGGTACCAGCCCAGCCGAGCAGCTCGAGCGGAAGCGCGTCCTCCGCGCCAGGCGCCCAATCACTTGGCGTGTGCCAGGCGACCCAGCATTCTCCGGCGCGCTCGCGCACCGGCCGGGTCGACCGAACGGTGGTGGCGACCCGAAGCGCTCTGACGACATCGGGTGGGACCGGCGCACCCTCACGATGCCAACAGAGGGCGAACCCGCTCACGCCCGCCGCGTCGTCACGCAACGCCCCCTTCCTCGAGTGCCGCGAGCTGAGCCGCCGCCCACCGGAGTGCCGCCGGGCTGTCGGGGAACTCCGCTCGATGTGTTCGCGCGAGCTCGGTCGCGATCTCCTCGAGCGAGCGCACGCCATCCACCGCCCTCACAACCGAGCGCAGCGCCTCAAGATTCGCGGTCACCGGAGGGCGGTACATCCCCGCGCGCCGGGCGCGGCGAGCGGCGCTCATCAGGTTCGCGCCGAGGGTCGAGCCGCGCGCGACGATCGGCATCCTGTCCCCAAGGGGCTCCACCCGCACCTCCCACGACCAGACGTAGTCCGCACCGTCGAAGGTGGCGCGAAGCGTCAGCGCGATCCGATCGCCACGACGGACGGCGATCGGTTCGCCAAGCGGAAGCACAGCGCGATCATACACCGTTCGCGCGCTCGCCGGCCCGGTATCGTATCCGATACCCGGCACGAGCTCGGTCGAGAACCATGAGGCTATCCCGGCGAGACGTCCCTCCCGCTCGACGATGAAAACTGAAGTCCCCTGCGCGTCCGCAGATGGTGCCGCGGCGTAGTCAAGCGTCGCCCACGGTTGCCCCGCGGCGAGCAGGTCCTTAGCCACGCCGCGGGTGCGGACGACGCGTCGACGCAGCATCTCGAGCACGACGGTGACGTCCACACCGTGTCGCACGACCTCGGCGTCTGCGGGATGCGCGGAGAGATCGGATGGCCACTCACTCGGCGCGCACCAGAGCTGGTCGCGCGCCGGGATCGTGCGCGCCCCCTCGAGCAGAAGTCGCTCACGGGCGTCGGCAAGTGTGCCGATTCGACCGTGGTGCAGCGGCGAGATCCCGCGCAGGTCCTCGACCAGCAGGTCCGCCCGTCGCGCGAGAGAGCACCGTTCCGACCGATCCTGCATGAAGGTGATTCGGTCCGCGCAGCCGTTCGCCGCGGCGAGTGCCGGTCCGAGTGCGATCACGTCGTTCGGCTCGATCGCGTAGACGTGCGCGGCGCCGAGGCGGCAGGCCTCGATCGCGAAGAAACCGACCCCGGTGCCGATCTCGAGCACGTGGTCGCCGGGCCGGATCATCGCGCGCATCGCGGCGAGGTAGGCCGGAGTGCGAACCGGATCCTCGATCATCGCGAGGTAATCGGCGAGTTCGTACACGCCGGCTCAGCTCGTCGGGTCGGGCAGTCGCACGGCGAGTCGCCGCGCCAAGAGGTCGGACACCACGCTCACAAGATCGTCCCACGCCTTCGACTCGTCGACCTCGAACTCGTCGAGGATCGTCGAGAGCACCTCCCCGAGCGGTACCGGGAACTCGATCCGTCCCCAAATCCGGGAACCGACGCGATTGAGTCCGTAGTACGCTCCCTCGGAGGTCGAGAGGATCACAGTCTCCCCTTCGAGATCCGCCGAGACCTGTTCGCTTGATTGAACGACTCGCGTCGCACGGGTGAGCAGTCGAGAGGGCGCTGGGGTGCTGGCGTCAGTCATCCAGCCCAGTCTACATTCGCCGTCCGACCTACCGCAATCAGAGGATGCCATGTTCGCACGCTCCGCCGCCGCGCTCCTGCCGCTCGCCCTCGCCTTCGACGTCGCGCTCGCGCAGCCCGACCCCGCGGCGCAGCTCGCGGCGGCGAAGGCGGCCTGGGAGCGCCACCCCACGAACGCCGACTCGATCATCTGGTACGGCCGGCGGGTCGGCTACACCGGCGCGTTCGAGGACGCGGTGCGTATCTACACCGAGGGCCTGCGATCCAACCCCGACGAGCCCCGGATCCTGCGCCATCGTGGACATCGCTACATCTCGCTCCGGCGCTTCGACCTCGCGATCGCCGATCTCGAGCGCGCTCGGGCGCTCGTCGCCGGGAAGCCGGACGGGGTCGAGCCCGATGGCCAGCCGAACGCGCGCGGGATCCCGACCAGCACGCTGCACTCGAACATCCGCTATCATCTCGCACTCGCGTACTTCGTCACCGCCGAGTATGCGAAGGCGCTGCCGATCTGGGCTGAGGATGCGAAGACGGCCGCGAACGTGGATCAGCAGGCCGCCGCGACCTACTGGTGGGTGCTCACGCTGGCTCATCTCGGTCGCCACGCCGAGGTGCGCGCAGTGTTGGCACCGATCCGCGCTGACTGGGACGTGATCGAGAACGGGTCGTACCACCGTGCCCTGCTCTGGATGAAAGGCGAACTCGCGGAAGCGGCGCTCATCCCCGCGAACGCCTCGACTCTCGAGCGACAGACGATCGGGAATGGCATCGGCCAATGGCACGCGGCGAATGGACGAGCGACCGAAGCACGGAAAGCCTGGACCCAAGTGGTGAACACCGGCCCTTCCGCGAGCTTCGGCTACATCGCCGCCGAGCAGTCCCTCAAACGTGCGAGCCGGTAGGGTTGACCAACCCGTTCGGCCGCAGTATCTTACGGGGCTTTCCACAACGGTGCATCTCGGGGACGCCGCCTAGGTGACCCCTGCACCACTCTCCGCCCGCGTCGGCAACCCGCGGGAGGCGATCACGACCAAAGAGAGGACTGCCGCATTGTCTCGTGAATACGAGGCGGTGTACATCTTCGATTCTGCACTCGAAGACGCCGCCATCGCCGAGAAGTTGGAGAAGCATCACGCGCTCCTCGGCGCTAAGGAACCGATTGCGGTCGACCATTGGGGTCGCCGCCAGCTCGCCTACAAGATCGGCTCGAAGGAGTCGGGCTATTACGTCGTCGCCCGCTTCAAGGCCGAGGGGAAGGTCCTTCCGGAGTTCGAGCGTTCGTTGAAGCTCGATGACGGAGTGGTCCGCTACCTCGTCTCTGTACACGAGCACGCACTCGGCGCCCCGCCGATGACCGAAGAGCAGCTTGCCGCTCGTCGCGCCCGCGACGGCGACGACGACGACGACGAGGAGTAGCCAAAGAGATGCGACGCCAGAAGAAGACCTGCCCGGTGACCGAGGCGGGGATCCGTTGGATCGATTACAAGGATGAGCGGTTCCTCTCCCGCTTCGTGACCGACACCGGGAAGATCCTCCCGAGTCGGCTCAGCGGGGTGGACTCGCGGCATCAGCGACAGTTGGCGAAGGCGATCAAGAAGGCGCGGTACCTCGCCCTGTTGCCCTACACGCGCAGTCAGTCGGCGACGTAGGGCAGTGACGGGCGCGGAGGTCGCAGAGGCGCCCGCGCGGGAAGTCGGGTGGTGGCGGCCGCTGTTCGCCGCGGTCGCGCTGCTCGTTCTGCCGGCGACTCCGATCTTCCCCGCCCCTTTGCCGCTGGAGCAGTCGCTCGTGTTGGTGGTGCCGATCCTCGCCGTTTGTGCTGTGGCAGGTTGGCGAGCAGGAGGCCGGCTGCCGTTGGCGATCTTCTGGGTGGTGGCGGCGGCGTGGGTGCTGTGGGTCGGGAGCGCGAACGGGGGATCCTTCTCCCTGCTCGCGAGCGGATGGGCCTTCGTGCTCGCCGCGTCGTTCGGGTCTATGCTACTCATCCCGGTCGGGGCGAGTTTCCTACCCAAGGCGCTGCTGGCGTTGGTGGCGACGTTCCTGATCGGCGGGTTGTTGGTGTTGCTCGCCCCCGGTGGTGTCAGCGGTACCCTTGACGTGCTCGGCGCGGAGCTCAGCAGACGCGGAGAGATCTGGACCGCGCAGTGGCACCGGGTCACGGGCTCGCTGGAATGGCAGGATGTCGTTCGTAGCAACCCCGATGCCGGTGCGCTGAGCGAGCTGTTCGATCAGCGACTGGCGGCGATGCCGGGGAACGGCCGGCTGCTGGCCTCGGCATTGCTTGGCTTGGAGTCGTTGGCGGCGATGGCGATGGCGTGGGCGCTCTACCATCGTGTCGGGCGGGCGCGGGTCGGCCCACCCTTGGCGCGGCTGCGGGACCTGCGGTTCGACGACACGCTGATCTGGGGTGTCGTGGCGGGGTTGGTGATCGTCGTGCTTCCGATCACCGGGGTGGTCCGCATCTTGGGGATCAACCTGCTCGTGTTCTTCGGTGCCCTCTACGCCCTTCGGGGCTTGGGTGTGCTGGTCTGGTTCCTCGGTCCTAGCCGGTGGATGACGGCGTTCCTCGTCCTCTTCACGGTGTTCTTCGCATATGTCGTAGCCGCAGTCGCCACGTTCGTGGGGCTCGGCGATACCTGGTTCGATTGGCGCCGCCGTCCGCGGCAGAGATCCCAACGTTCGGAGTGAACATGGAAGTGATCCTTCGGCAGGCCGTCGACAATCTCGGACACCCCGGCGACATCGTCGACGTCTCATCCGGCTACGCCCGCAACTTCCTGCTCCCGCGCGGCATCGCCTACGAAGCGACCGCCGGGAACAAGAAGCGCATCGCGCAGGAGAAGGACCGGCTCGAAGCCGCCGAGAATGCGCGGCGCGACGCCGCGGCTGATCTGGCGAAGCGGCTCGAGGAGGTCTCGTTGACGTTCTCGGCCAAGGTCGGCGAAGAAGGAAAGCTCTTCGGTTCGGTCACCGCGAGCGACATCGCGCACCAGCTCGAGGCGCAGGGCTTCTCGATGGTCGAGAAGCGGATGATCGATCTCCACGAACCGATCAAGGCGCTCGGCGTCTACAAGGTCCCGGTGCGGCTGCACGCCGACGTGAAGCCGGAGATCAAGGTGTGGGTCATCAAGGCCTAGACGGCCGAGGGCAGACGGCAGGGGGCGGTCGCGCACAGCGCGACCGCCCCTTCCTGTTTCGTAGTCACCTCCATCTGCCACCTGCTCTCGTTCGCCACAGCCTTGCCTCCACCGGAACCGGCGGGAACCTTTAGTTCGAGAAAGGGTTCGCTCATCTAATCACTCCCCTGCCGCCAGCCCCGATGGTCACCGCCTCCGCCGATATCCTCCGCGCCGCCCGGCGCGCGGCCACGCTCCTTTCGGAGCACAAGGCCCAGGATGTCGTGATGCTCGACCTTCGCCCCGTCACCGATATGGCGGACTTCTTCATCCTCGCGAGCGGAACGTCCGACACGCACGTGCGGTCGACCGCCAACCTCGTGATGGAAGCATTGAGGAAGGAGGGTGTCCCAGTCACGTCGGTCGAGGGTCTCGAACAGGGCCGTTGGGTCTTGCTCGACTACGTGGACTTCGTCGTCCACGTCTTCCATCCGACGCTCCGCACCTTCTACCAGCTCGAGCGGCTCTGGGGCGATGCCCCCGCCGTCCCCGTCACCGCCTAGGGAGTCTCGATGCGACGCCAACTCCTTCCCGCCCTGCTCACCCTGCTCATCGCCGCGCCACTCGCGGCGCAGGGCTCGTACTTCGGGCAGAACCACGTCCAGTTCCGAAAGTTCGACTGGCAGGTGATGCGCACCGAGCATTTCGACATCCACTACTACCCGGAGCTCGCCGACGTTGCGACGTACACCGGACAGATGGCCGAACGCACCTACGCGCGCCTCAAGCGGGTGCTGAACCACGAGTTCCGGGAGCGGAAGCCGATCCTCATCTTCGGCTCTCGCACGGAGTACGCGCAGAACAACGTCACCGGCGACCTCGGTGAGGGGAACCTCGGCGTCACCGATGCGCTCCGGCAGCGGAACATGTTCTTCTATGCGGGCGACATCGGGCAGGCCGAACACACGCTGGCCCACGAGATGGTGCACGTCTTCCAGTACGACATCTTCGCCCGGGGCCGTGCCGGCGCCGGGATGCAGCAGCTGGCGCAGGTGAATCCTCCGCTCTGGTTCATCGAGGGGATGGCCGAGTACCTCTCGGTCGGACCGAAGCACACGTACACCGATGCCGTGATGCGGGACGCGGCGCTCAATGGGAAGATCCCGACCATCGAGCAGATGACGGACCGCCCCGACCTCTACTTCCCCTACCGCTACGGCGAGGCGCTCTGGACCTACGTCGCCAAGCGGTGGGGGGACGAGGTGATCGGCGAGATCATGCAAGCGACGCCGAGTCTGGGGGTCGGCCGCGGATTCCGCCGGTACCTCGGCCTCGACCTCGAGGACCTCGAGGAGGAGTGGAAGGAGGACGTGCAGCAGCGCTACCTCCCGCAGGTCGCCGAGCTCGAGCGCCCGCGGAAGGTCGCCGGCCCCCTCCTCAACAAGCGGCGCACCGGCGGCATCATCCCGATCTACGTCGCCCCCGCGCTCTCCCCCGACGGGCGCCAGATCGTCTACATCTCGACCGGCAGCCTGCTCCGCGCCGAGGTCTTCCTCGACCTCTATCTCGCCGATGCATCCACCGGCAAGCGGATCACGCGACTCACCAAGAGCACCCTCGACCCCGAGTTCGAGGAGTTGCGCTACGCCTACTCGCAGAGCGCCTTCTCTCCCGACGGACGTCTGATCGCGTTCACCGCGCAGCGGAAGGGGAAGGACGTCCTCTACATCTACGACATCCGCCGGCAGCGCGTGGTGCGGCGCCTCGACACGCCGCTGCAGGCGATGATCGGCCCCTCCTGGTCGCCTGATGGCCGGAAGCTCGTCTTCAGCGGCGCGCTCAACGGACTCTCAGACCTCTACGTCGTCGACGCCGACGGCCGGAACCTCCAGCGCCTCACCACCGACGCGCTCGGCGATCACCAGCCGCAGTGGTCCCCCGACGGGCGGTACATCGCCTTCGCGAGCGAGCGCGGACCGCAGACCGACCTCACTTCGCTGAGCCTCGGCAAGTGGCAGATCAGCGTGTACGACCTCGAGAACGGCAGCGTCACGGTGATCCCGGGACAGGAGGGGAGGAACCTGAATCCGATGTGGGCGCCGGATGGAGAGTCAGTGGCCTTCATCTCCGACCGAACAGGGATCCCGCAGATCTTCCTCTTCGACATCACGAAGCAGGAGCACTATCAGCTCACGAAGTTCATCGGGGGGGTACTCTCGGTGACCGAGTACAGCCCGGCGATGACCTGGGCGCGTGACGCCGACAAGCTCGCGTTCACGTATCGGGATGACGGGGACTTCACGATCTGGAGCGTGGTCGATCCGCGCCAGCTCAAGAAGGATCCTTACCGCGCG
>JANPCH010000022.1:0-2680 GCA_031430835.1 Gemmatimonadaceae bacterium | reverse complement strand
GCCGAGCAGAAGGCGGCGTGATGACTGGCATCGACCAACCCGACGACCGATCCAATCGATGAGAATGCACCGCGCCCTCCTTGCCCTCCCCTTCGCGCTCGTCACCACGCTCGCAGCGCAGCAGGGCACGTTCGACCTCAGCGTCAAGAACATCATGCGCGGTCCCGAGCTCTACGGCCGCGAACCCGCGCAGGTGCGCTTCAGCGCCGACGGCCAGTGGATCTACTTCCGCTGGCTCCAGCCCGGCGCCGCCTGGAACGAGGAGATGAAACCCTTCCGCGTGGCGGCGCGCGCCGGTGCGACGCCCGAGCTGGTCACCGAAGCGCACATGGACTCGGTTGCGCCGATCCTCGGCAATGGACCACGGATGCGCGATAGCCGCTCGACGGTGCTCGTCGCAGCGGGAGACCTCTGGATCCGCACCACCGCGGCTCGCGGCGGCGCCATCACGCTCCGCCGGCTCACCCAGACGAACGCGCCCGAGGGGGATCCCAAGTTCTCGCTCGATGGGCGCGAAGTGCTCTTCGTCCGCGAGAACAACGGCTACGCCTTCGACCTCGCCACCGGCCTCACACGGCAGCTGACCGATATCCGGATCGGCGCCGCCCCGCGTGATCCCGACGCGCCCAAGGGGCAGCGCGCCGCGGTCGCCGAGCAGCAGAAGGATCTCCTCCAGTACATCCGCGACCTCGCCGCTGCCGATTCCATCCGGCGCGCCACCCAACGCGAGACCGAAGGGCGTCGACTCCCCGTGGTCTGGGTGCCGACCGCCGAACGCATCGTGAACGTCTCCCTCTCCCCGGACGGCAAGAGCGCGATCATCACGACCTCCACGCCGGCGCAGGGGACCAAGGGTTCCGACGTCCCTGACTACATCAAGGCCGACGGCTATCCGGCGATGATCCCGGGGCGCACCAAGGTCGGCGACGCGCAGCAGACGCTGAAGTCGGGGCACCTCGACGTGCCGACCGGAAAGGTCATCTGGCTCGAACTCTCACCGGACAAGAAGCCCCTCGACGGCGCGAGCGTCGGCTCCTGGAGCGACGACGGCCGGTTCGCGCTGCTCTTCGCGACGTCAGCCGACTTCAAGTACCGCTACCTCTGGTCGGTCGCCGCCAGCGGAGGCGAGACGAAGCTCATCGACACACTCCGCGACTCGGCGTGGGTGAGCGGCCCCTGCTTTGGCTGCATGGGGTGGACACCTGAGGGGAGAGCCTGGTTCATCTCCGAGGCGACCGGGTACTCGCACCTCTACTCGGCGATGCCTGACGGGAGCGGCCGACAGGCCCTCACGAGCGGGAACTGGGAGGTGCTGCAGGCCGCGCGCTCGAGCGACAACCTGAACTTCGATCTCGTCACGAGCGAACCGTCGCCCTTCACTCGACAGGGTTACCGGATGCGGATGACCGGCGGTGCGCGCACGCGCATCACCACCGGCGATGGCGGACACGCGCCGGTCTACGCCCCCGACGGTCTGACGTACGCGACGGTCTACTCCACCGCGAACACGCCGCCGGAGCTCTTCATCGGCCGCGTGGGCCAGACGGCGATGAGTCAGCTCACGACCTCGACGACGCCAGAGTTCCGGTCGTACGCGTGGAAGGTGCCGCCGATCGTCATGATCCCCGGTGAGGATGGGACTCCGGTGCCGGCGCGCATCTATCGCCCCGCCGAGCACGGCGCGCAGGCGAATGGCGCTGGAGTGCTCTTCGTGCACGGCGCTGGCTACCTGCACAACGTGCACAACTGGTGGAGCACTTACTCACGCGAGTACATGTTCCACCATCTGCTCGCCTCGCGCGGGTACACGGTCCTCGACATCGACTATCGCGGCTCCGCCGGCTACGGCCGCGATTGGCGCACCGCGATCTACCGGTGGATGGGCGGGAAGGATCTCGACGACCAGGTGAGCGGCTCCAAGTACCTCACCGCGCAGTTCGGCATCCAACCCGAGCGGGTCGGACTCTACGGCGGGAGCTATGGCGGCTTCATCACGCTGATGGCGCTCTTCACGAAGCCGCAGTACTTCGGCGCCGGCGCGGGCCTCCGCTCGGTGACCGACTGGGCGAACTACAACCACGGCTACACCGGCGGCATCCTCAACCTCCCGCAGGACGACAAGGAGTCCTTTCGCCGCTCCTCGCCGATCTTCTTCGCCGAGGGGCTCGAGGATCCGCTCCTCATCGCGCACGGGATGGTGGACACCAACGTCCAGTTCCAGGACGTCGTGCAACTCGCGCAGCGACTGATCGAGCTCGGCAAGGTGGACTGGGAGATGGCGGTCTATCCGGTGGAGAATCACGGCTTCGTGCGACCGACTTCGTGGACCGACGAGTATCGGCGGATCTATGAACTCTTCGAGCGAACGATCGGCCCCCACGGAAGCAAGGCACGGCGGTGACGGAGCTTCTCGGACGCATCGCGGTCGTGGTCCGGCGCATCATCGGGGCGCCGGACTACTCCTCGTACGTCGCGCACGTGCAGGCGTGCCATCCGGGGCGCGAGCCGCTCAGCGAGCGGGAGTTCGTCGCGGACCGGCTGAAGGCGCGGTACGAGCAACCGGGATCGCGGTGTTGCTGACGCGACGCGTCGGGTCCGTCGCCGCGGCGCTCCTCTGTGCCGCCGGCCTCTCTTGCGGCCGCGGCGAGCCGATCCTCATCGGCCTCGCCGGTCCGGTGAA
>JANPCH010000021.1:0-22130 GCA_031430835.1 Gemmatimonadaceae bacterium | reverse complement strand
ATCGGCGAGCAGCGCAGAGAGCGTGAGTGCGTCGTATGGCTTGAGATAGCGACAGTTCACCACGGTCACGTCGAGGCCCTCTGCGGCGAGCGCCTCAGCGGCCAGCAGTGACTGGTTCACCATTGTGCCCACGGCGAGAATCGCGAAGTCGGTGCCTTTCCGCACCACCTCCCATGTGCCGTGCGGCACGGCCGGAATTTCTGCGATCGGCGGCGCGGTGTCCGGCGATGCATCGCGCGGATACCGCAGCGAGAATGGTCCGTCGTTCTGCTCCACACCGGTGCGCAGGAGCGCCAGCATTTCCGTCGAGTCCTTCGGCGCCGTGACGGTCATGTACGGTACCGTAAGCATATAGGCGATGTCATACAGGCCCATGTGCGTCTCACCATCTTCGCCAACGAAACCCGCGCGGTCCATCGCGAACACCACCGGCAAGTGCTGGATCGCGCAGTCATGAATCACGTTGTCGTACGCGCGCTGCAGGAACGTCGAGTAGATCGCGACGACAGGCTTGATACCGCGCGTGGCGAGTCCGGCCGCGAAGGTGACAGCGTGTCCCTCGGCGATTCCGACGTCGAACGTGCGCGCCGGATGCGCCTTGGCGACGGTCCCGATTCCGGTGCCACTCGGCATCGCGGCCGTGATCGCGGCGACCTCCGGCTTCTCCTTCATCAGATCGGCGAGCCCCTGACCGAAAACTGCCGTGTACGCGGGATTCGCCGTGGACGCCTTGAGCTGTTTGCCGGTGGCCGGATCGTGACCGGGCGGCAACGCATGCCACTTTTCGGTGTGTTCACCGGCCGGGAATCCTTTCCCCTTCTGCGTGATGACGTGCACCAGGCGCGGCGTCTTCAGATCGCGCACCGCGGTCAGCGTGTCCATCAGCGCATCGATGTCATGCCCATCAATCGGGCCGAAGTAGCGGAAGCCGAGTTCCTCGAACAATACGCCAGGCGTGAGGAAATTCTTGACGCTTTCCTCCCACTTGCGCACGAGTGTTCCGATCGGGCCCGGCGCGCTATCGACAATGTCACCGACGGCGCTTCGCACACGATTGTAGAGTGGGTTGCGCTGCACACTCACGAGATACTTGTGCATCGCGCCGACATTCGGCGCGATGCTCATCTCGTTGTCGTTCAACACGACGACGAAATCGCGTTCTGTCGCGCCCGCGTTATTGAGCGCTTCGTATGCGAGCCCCGAGCCGAGCGACCCGTCGCCGATCACGGCGGCGACCTTGAAGTCCTCGCCATTCAGGTCGCGCGCGGCGGCCATCCCGAGCGCGGCCGAGATCGACGTGGCGGCGTGACCGGCGCCGAAGGTGTCGTACTCGCTCTCGGTCCGCTTGAGGAACCCGGAGAGGCCGCCCTCCTGCCGCAGGGTCTGCATCCGTTCCCTCCGGCCAGTGAGCACCTTGTGCGGATAGCCCTGGTGCCCGACATCCCAGACGAGCAGGTCGCGCGGCGTGTCGAAGGCGACGTGCAGAGCGATCGTCAGCTCGACCACACCCAATCCCGCGCCGATGTGCCCTCCAGTCACCGAGCAGGTCTCGATGAGGAAGTCACGCAGCTCCTGCGCCAGCTGCCGCAACTCCTCCGGGGACATCGTGCGGAGGTCGGCGGGGCTTTGGACGCGGTCGAGCAGGGTCATCGAAACAGGTGGGAGAGGAGGGACGGCGTAGGTTGTATCAGTGAGCAGGCTAGCGCCAGAGCGCGCCTCGTGGCGGGCGTATCAAGAACGGCGGGCGACTACGAATCGGGAGAGGGTGTCGAGCTCCGGAGTGAGGAGTCCTTCGCCGCGGAGCGCCTCCCGCGCCTCGTGCGCGAGGGACTCGGCGCGTGCCTTCGCTCCCTCGATCCCGAGCAACGCGGGGTAGGTACTCTTCCGGAGATGCAGGTCCTTCCCCGCCGTCTTGCCGAGTTCGTCCGTGGTGGCAGTAACGTCGAGGACGTCGTCGGCGATCTGGAACGCGAGGCCGATCGCCGCGCCGTAGCGTCCCAATGCCGCACGGCAGGCGCTATTGACGCGGGCGGCGAGGGCGCCGATCCGCATCGAGGCCTCGATCAGCGCACCGGTCTTCGCCCGGTGGATGCGCTCCAACTGGGCGAGGTCGAGGGCAAGTCCCTCCCCTTCGAGGTCCATGAGTTGACCGCCGATCATCCCGCCCGCTCCCGACGCCTGCATCAGTGTTCGCACCACCTCGGCCGAGGCGACTTCGTCGAGCCCGAGCGCACGGCAGGCGTCGAGCGCCGCCCGCGCGGCGAGTGGCACCATCGCCGTTCCGGCGGCAGTGGCCGCACGAACGCCATAGACCATATGCACCGTTGGCCGTCCGCGGCGCATCGCGTCGTTGTCCATGCAGGGCAGGTCGTCATGCACGAGCGAATAGGCGTGCACGACCTCCACCGAGGCCGCGAGTGCGCTCGCATCCCCCTCGCCGCCGCCGGCGCGAAAGGCGGCAAGCACGAGGATCGCCCGCAGGCGCTTCCCCTCGCCAGCGAGGGAGTAGCGGATCGCATCAGGCACGGCGCCCGTCGCCGAGCCCAGATAGCGATCGACGAGTACCTCGAGTGCGCCGTTGACCGTCGCGCGCTCGGCGGCGAAGTCGAGCGACTCCGCTTCGACGATCCTCACTCCTTCACCTCGAAGACCCCTTCGGCCTGCTCGATCAGGGTCTTCACCTTCCCCTCGGCGTCGCCGAGGGCCGCCTTGGCTTCCCGCAGGTGCGCGATCCCTTCCTCGAATAGCCGCAGCGCCTCCTCGAGGGGGAGGTTGTCACTCTCGAGCTTCGCGGCGATCTGCTCGAGACGGGTCAGATTCTCTTCGAACGTCATCGGGACTCCAGGATGTGCGGGCCGTCAGTGTGCACCGATTCGGCGGTGGCTCGCACGCGTCCGTCGCGGAGCAGGAGATCGAATAGGGTGCCCTTCGCGAACGCCGCGCGCGCCGAAAGCGTCTTTCCGTCGAGCCCCTGCGCCACCGCGAAACCGCGACCGAGGACCTGCAGCGGTGAGAGAGCGTTCAGCGTGCCAGCGAGCGTGGCGACTCGCGACTTGCGTCGCTCGACCGCTCGGTCGGCAGTCCGCGCGATCGCGGCGACGAGCTGCTCGGTGCGGGCCCGGCGGCGCTCGCTCACACGTCGAGCGCGCAGCGCGAGTCCCTCAGCGCATCGGCCGAGTTCGCGACGCTCGACGAACACACGGTCCTGCAGCGCATCCGCCATCGTCCCCGCCAACTGCGCGACCTGCAACCGCAGCTCGGCCAGCACCGGCACGGCGGCCTCAGCGGCGGCGCTCGGCGTCGCTGCGCGCAGGTCGGCGACGAAATCGGCGATCGTGACGTCGGTCTCGTGGCCCACGGCGGATATGGTCGGCACCGGCGACGCGGCAATGGCGCGCGCAACGCCCTCGTCGTTGAAGGACCACAGATCCTCGCGGGATCCCCCACCCCGCCCGATGATGCAGAGGTCGGGGACGCGGAGCCCGGGCGTCGCGGCTCCCGCCGCCACCCACCGCGCGAGCTTGCCGAGAGCGGCGATGATCGACTGCGGCGCGCCCTCCCCCTGCACGAGTGCCGGGATCACGACCAGGTCGACGCCGGGATGCCGGCGATGCGTGACCGCAATGATGTCGCGGAGCGCTGCGCCCTCGCCACTCGTGATCACCGCGATCGTGCGCGGGAAGCGCGGCAGCCGCCGCTTTCGCGCCGGGTCGGTGAGGCCTTCCCGCTCGAGCTTCGCCTTCAACTCGTCGAACTGCTTCTTCCAGAGTCCCTCTCCCTCTGCCTCGATCGCCGAGATGGAGAACTGCAACTGTCCGCGCGCCGGGTAGACCGTCACTTGCCCGCGCGCGACCACCTGCATCCCGTCGGCCGGCTTGGCGGGGATGCGCGTCGTCGCGCCGCGCCAGACGACGCAGGAGAGCTGTGCTGTCTCGTCCTTGAGGGTGAAGTACCAGTGACCGCTCGGATACGCCTTGAAGCCCGAGATCTCTCCCTTCACCCAGAGCGGGACGAACGCACCCTCGAGGACCGCCTTCGTCTCGCCGGCGAGCCAAGCGACGGAGACGGGTTCGGCCGCCGAGGCGCCGGGGGCGGTCAGGTGCACGCCGACCTCAGCCGCCGCTGGCGAGCTGGGCGGCGCGCACGGTGTTCGCGAGGAGCATCGCGATCGTCATCTGGCCCACGCCGCCCGGTACCGGGGAGATCTTCGATGCGACCTGGCTCACCTCGTCGAACTTGACGTCGCCGACGATCCGATAGCCCTTGGGCGCCGACGAATCATCGATCCGATTGATGCCCACGTCGATCACCACCGCGCCGGGTTTCACCATCGCGGCCGTCACCATCTCGGGCTTGCCGATCGCCGCGATGAGGATGTCGGCGCGCCGCGTGTGCGACGCGAGGTCCTTGGTGCGCGAGTGACAGATGGTGACCGTGCAGTCGGCGCCCTTCCCGCTCTGGATCAGAAGCGCCGCCATCGGCTTTCCGACGATGTTGCTGCGTCCGAGGATCACCGCCTCCTTCCCCGACGTCTCGACCCCGGCCTCTTGCAGCATCACCATCACGCCGGCCGGAGTGCAGGGGGCGAACCCATCGACGTCGCCGGTGAAGAGCTTGCCGACGTTGAACGGATGGAACCCATCCACGTCCTTCGCCGAAGAGATCCGCCGGATCACCTTGGCCGAGTCGATCTGCTTGGGGAGCGGCATCTGCACAAGGATGCCGTGCACGAAGGTGTCGGCGTTGAGGCCGTCGATCACCGCGAGGAGTTCGGCCTCGCTGGTCGTCGCCGGCAGGCGGATCGACCGACCGTGCATCCCGGCTTCCTTGCACGCCCGCTCCTTGCTCGCCACGTACACCGTGCTCGCGGGGTCCTCGCCGACGAGCACGGCGGTGAGTCCCGGCGTAACGCCGCGTGCGCGCAGAGCGGCGGAGTCCTCGGCCACGCGCGCGCGGACCTTCTTCGCGATCGCGATGCCGTCGATCAGTTCAGCGGGCAATGTCGGAGGCCCTCTTCTCACGGATGGCGACGACCTTGATCTGGCCCGGGTACTGCAGTTCCGACTCGACCCGGCGCGCGATCTCCTCGGTGAGCGACTGCATCCGCGCATCGTCCACGCCATCGGGATCGACGATGACGCGGATCTCACGACCCGCCTGGATCGCGAAGACGCGGTCCACGCCTTTGTAGCTCGCGGCGATCTTCTCAAGTCCTTCGAGGCGCTTCACGTAGGTCTCGAAGGCCTCGCGCCGCGCGCCGGGGCGTGAGCCCGAGATCGCGTCGGCGGCCTGGACCAGCACCGAGATCTCACTCTCGTGGGGCACGTCGTCGTGATGCGCGGCGATGCAGTTCACCACGAGCGGGTGTTCCCCATACTTCGTCGCGACCTCGACCCCGAGCTGGACATGCGTGCCCTCGTGGTCGTGCGTCAGGACCTTGCCGATGTCGTGCAGCAGGGCGCCCCGCTTCGCCATCGTCACGTCGAGCCCCAGCTCGGCGGCCATGATCCCGGCGAGGAACGCGGTCTCCTTCGAATGGAAGAGGATGTTCTGTCCATACGAGGTCCGCCACTTCATCCGGCCGATCATCTTGATGATCTCGGGATGGAGGCCCGTGATGCCGACCTCGTACGCCGCCTGCTCGCCGGTCTCGATGATCCCGGCCTCGACCTCCTTCTTCGATTTCTCGACGACCTCCTCGATCCGTCCCGGGTGGATGCGCCCGTCGGCGACGAGCTTCTCGAGGGCGAGCCGCGCGACCTCGCGTCGCACCGGATCGAAACAGGAGACGACGACCGTGTCAGGGGTATCGTCGATGATCACGTCGACACCCGTCGCCAGCTCGAAGGCGCGGATGTTGCGCCCTTCGCGGCCGATGATCCGGCCCTTCATATCGTCCTTCGGTAACGCGACCGCACTCACGGTGATCTCGGCCGTGTGTTCGGCCGCGATCCGCTGCACAGCGAGGGCGACGATCTTCTTCGCCTCGCGGTCGGCGTTGCGCTTCGCACTCTCGCGGATCTCGCGCAACCGGTTCGCCGCGTCGGCGTGGGCCTCCTCCTCGAGGCGGCGCACGAGTTCGGCCTTGGCGTCAGCGGCCGAGAGCCCGGCGAGCTGCTCGAGCCGTCGGCGTTCCTCACCGACGAGCGTGTCGAGCTCACCCTGACGATCGTCGAGGGTCTTCTCGCGACGCCCGAGTTCACTCGCGCGCCGACTGAGATCCTTATCCTTCGTGTCCACGAGGTCGACCTTCTTGTCGAGCTGTTGTTCCCGCTCGACGACCCGCTTCTCCTCGCGCTCGAGTTCCGTGCGACGCTTCCGTGCCTCGACCTCCCAGGACTCGCGGACCTTCATCAACTCTTCCTTGCCCGCGAGCACCGACTGCTTGCGCGCGTTGTCCGCGTCGCGCTCCGCCTCGGCCTTGATCCGCTGCGCGACCTGGTCGGCCGCCTCACCCGCCGCGCGTCGGACCGCATCCTCCGCCACCCGTCCGGCGCGGCGCCCGAAAATGAAAGCGATCGGAACGGCTGCCGCGAAACCGGCGCCGATCGCGATCGCGATGGACCACGTGAGATTCATTTGTACGCTCTATTCGCAGGGCGGCCAAGGGGCGCCGCGTTCGGGATTTGAGAGCGCGACAGCTACGCCCGATACCTGCGCTGCTCCAGCGGCCGGCCATCCGGTCGAGCGCCGACGAAGGGCGCTGGGCGGGATGGGCTAACTGCCGGGAGCGCTTGCACCTACGTCACCGCGCACCCACTCGAACGGGAAACTAGGGCGCTGCCTCGGAAAAGGCAACGCGACGCGACATCAGCGACCGGCGGTCTCCCCTCGCTTCCCCGGCGGCAACCAGCGGCGCAACTCGCCCGCCAGCCGCTGCATCTCGGACGAGACCTCCTCCTGTGCCGCCCGCGCCCGGAAGAGCTCGTCGGTGATGCTCATCGCCGCGAGGATCGCGGCCTTTCCCGGATCGGTGATCGACGGGTTCTCGAGTACGCGCCGGATCGCCGTGTCCACGTGCGACGCGATCGCGCGGGTGTGCTCGGGCGGGAGGTCGCTCCGGATCGTGTACTCCTCGCCGACGATCCTGACTTTCGTTGAATGGACGCTCACGAGGTGCCTCCGAGCGCGTGCTGCTGCCGGAGGAAGCGCACGCGGTCGAGCATCACGCGGGTGCGGTCCCCTGCCGTCGCCAGTCGAGCGCGCAACTTCGCGTTCTCCGCCTGGAGCGCCGCCACCCGCTCCTCGGCCGAGGCATCGCCAGCCGGTGAGGCGCCGAGCGCCTTGAGCCGCGATTCGGCGAGCTGCGCACGCTTGCGGAAGGTCGCGAGTTCGTCGCCGAGGTTCCGGACGAGATGTTCGAGGTCGCGGAACGACTCCGCGACTGCCGCGTCAACTGGAGCGAGGTCGGACACCGAGCTGGCCCTCCAAGGACTTCAGGATCTGAGAGCGACGGCCGTCGATCTCCTTGTCGCGTAGAGTGCGGTCGGGGTGGCGGAAGGTCAATCGCCACGCCAGCGACCGCATCCCGGCGGGAACCCCGGTGCCACGGAACTCATCGAAGAGTAGGCATTGCTCGAGCTGCGCGCCGGCCGACTCGCGAAGCACGCGCTCCACCTCGGCCGCCGGCGTGGTCTCGGCGACGAGAAGCGCGAGATCGAACTCCGCCGCCGGCGTGGTCGGCAGCGGACGGAACCGCACCGGCCGGGCCATCGGTGACGCAAGCGGCGCGTGGTGCGCGTGCGCGCCCCTCGCGGCCACTGGCTCGTTGCTCACCACGCCGAGCGTCAGCTCGATCCCGAAGGCCGGTTTCGCCCAGACCGGAGCGTCCAGCGGGAGCCTGCGCACGACACCACGCGGCGCACCATCGACGTGGATCACCCACAAGTCGCCGCTCTCGGCGGCCGCGGGGACCATCTCGTGCTTCGCGTCCGAGAACGCGAGGGTGAGCATCCGCTCGGCGAGTGCCTTCGCATCCCACGCATCGAAGGCGGGGGGCTGGGGCTCGGTGAAATGCGGTGGACGCTCTGCTCCCATCAACAGGACGCCGACCTGCTGCGACTCGATCGGCAGTTGGCCCACACGCGGCGCGAAGACCGCGCCCACCTCGAAGAGCCGCACGTTCCCCTGCATCCGATTCAGGTTGTACTCGGCGCGGCGGGCGAGCGAGTCAAGCACCGAGCCGCGCAGGTACGGCTCGTCGTCGCCAAGGGGATTCTGGACGCGGACGAGGTCGCCCGGCCCGGCCGTGAAAGGGAGCGGCCTCGCCTCGAACAAACCCTCGCCGACCAAGAACTCGCGGAGGGCGAGGTACATCGTGAACAGAGGATGGTCCCGGACCGAACCCGGTCGCGCACTCTTGAGGTCGTCGGGCAATCGGTCAAAGCCTCGTAGGCGCGCGATCTCCTCGATGAGATCGACCTCGTGCGAGACATCGAGCCGCCACGACGGCGCCGTGACGACGAGCGAACCCGGCGCGCCAGCTCGCACCGCGAAGCCGATCGAGCGAAGGAGCCGCGTGATCTCGTCCCCATCCACCGGATCACCGAGGAGCTGCGAGGCGCGTGACGGTCGGAGGGTCACCGCTCCACTCGCCGAGACGCTCTCCCCGACGTGGATCAACGCGTCCACCGCCCCACCGCCAACGTGGGCGATGAGCGCCGCACCCAGAGCGAGCATCTCCGGGACCGCGGCTCCGTCGATCCCCCGTTCGAATCGGTAGCTCGCGTCGGTCGAGAGCCCAACGCCGCGGCGCGTCGCACGCACCGGGCGTGGTGCGAACTCGGCGACCTCGAGTAGTACGCGTGTCGTCGCGTCGGACACCTCACTCGCCCGACCTCCCATCACACCGGCAAGGGCGGTCGGGCCGGCAGCGTCGGCGATCACCAACATCCCCGGTGCGAGCAGGCGTTCGACGCCATCGAGCGTCACCAGCTTTTCGCCAGTGCGGGAACGACGCACGCCGATCGTCCCGTTCGCGATGCGGTCGGCGTCGAAGGCGTGCATCGGCTGGCCGAATCCGTGCAATAGGTAGTTCGTCGCGTCCACGATGTTGTTGATCGATCGGCCGCCGATGCTCTCGACGCTCGCCTTGAGCCACGCCGGGCTCGGGCCGACCTTCAGCCCTGAGATGGCCGCGATCCCGTACTGCGGACAATCGGCGCGCTCCTCGATCGTGACGATGACGCCGGCGCCGCGCGCTTCGCCTTCACCCCGTTCGACGGTCCTCGGCAATGGCGGCAGGCCCTCGATCTCCGTTGGGCGACGGAGCGGCACGCCAGTGAGCGCCGCGACCTCGCGCGCCACGCCGAGGTGTGAGAGCAGGTCGGGACGATTCGGCAGGACATCGACGATCAACCGCACGTCACCAGTGGGCAGCACCGAGAGGAGAGGCGTGCCAGGAGCCGCCTCGGTCGTAAGCGTCAGGATCCCCTCGTGATCCTCGCCCAGCCCGAGCTCACGGGCCGAGCAGAGCATGCCGTTCGACGTGAACCCGCGGATCTTACGTTTCTCGATCACGAGACCGCCGGGCATCACCGTGCCGGTGCGGGCGAACGGGTACTTCGCTCCCACCTGCACATTCGGCGCGCCGCAAACGACCTCGAGCGGCGTCCCTGAGCCATCGTCCACCTTGTTGAAGGAGAGCTTGGTCTCGGGGATCCGTTCACTCTCGAGCACGCGTCCGACGACGAATGGCGCGAGGTCGGCGCGGCGAGGCTCGAATCCCTCGACCGTCGCGACGTGCGCGGTGAGGAGGTCGCGCACCTCCGCGGGAGTGCGACCGTGCGGGACGAATCGCCCGAGCCACTCGTGCGAGATGTTCATCGGGCGAACTGCTCGAGGAACCGCACGTCGGAATCGTAGAGGAGGCGGATGTCCGGGATCGCGTGCCGCGAGAGCGCGGTGCGCGCCGGTCCCATTCCGAAGGCCCACCCGGTGAAGCGCTCGCTGTCGAGCCCCGCCGCCTCGAGCACCGATGGATGCACCATCCCCGATCCGAGGATCTCGATCCAGCCTGACTGCTTGCAGACCGCGCACCCACTGCCGCCGCAGACGCCGCACTGCACGTCCATCTCGGCGCTCGGTTCAGTGAACGGGAAGTAGCTCGGCCGGAAGCGCGTCCGCGTGTTCGGCCCGAAGTAGCGGCGCGCGAAGTGCGTCAGCGTCGCCTTCAGGTCGGCGAAGGTGACGCCCTCGTCCACCACGAGTCCTTCGACCTGGGCGAACATCGGCGCGTGAGAGGGATCGAAGAAGTCGCGGCGGTACACATTGCCGGGCGCGAGGATCCGGATCGGCGGCGGATACTGTTGCAGTGTCCGCACCTGCACCGGGGAGGTGTGCGTCCGCAGCACCATCTCGTCGCCGAGATAGAGCGTGTCGTGCAGGTCCATCGCCGGATGGTCCGCCGGGAAGTTCAGCGCGCCGAAGTTGTACCAGGCGTGCTCCGCCTCGGGCCCCAAGGCGACGCTGAAGCCGAGCTCGCGGAAGATCGCGATCACCTCGTCGATGACGAGCGAGACGGGATGCACCGCGCCGCGCCACTGTGCGCGGGCGGGCATCGTGAGGTCGAGTGCGGGGCCCTGCTCCGTGGTCGCCGCGAGCTCGGCGCGACGAGCCTCGAGCGCCGCCTCGATGCTCACCTTGGCCGCGTTCGCGCGCTGCCCCGCCTCGCGCCGCTCCTCCTTCGCGAGCGCCCCGAGGCCGCCGATGATGTCGGTCAGGCGTCCGGACTGCCGGCCGACGAGCGCGTTGCGCACGTCGGTCCACTCGTCGAGCGTGGACGCCGAGGCGAGGCGGGAGGGGGCCTCGGCGACGACGGCATCCAGTGCAGCGAGGAAATCCTCGAGAGGCGTCAACGGCAGGTGAAAGGCGGAAGGTGGAAGGAGAAAGGTAAAACCGATGCGCGAGACTGGTCAGGCGGAAAAGCAGAACGGCGATGCCGGGTCGTGCCCCGCATCGCCGTTCCTTTCACCTTCCACCTTCCACCCTCCTACTTCTTTTGGGTCTCTCGCGCCTTGTCGGCCAGGAGCGCGAACGCCGCCGCATCCTTCACCGCGAGGTCGGCCAGGATCTTCCGGTCGACTTCGATCCCAGCGGCCTGGACCCCACTGATGAAGGCGCTGTAGGTCATCCCGTTGAGGCGCGCTGCGGCGTTGATGCGCACGATCCAGAGGCGACGGAAGTCGCGCTTCTTGGCCTTGCGATCCCGGTAGGCGTAGAGCCACCCGCGCTCGACGGTCTCCTTGGCGGCCTTCCAGAGCTTCGAGCGGCCACCGAAGGCGCCCTTGGCCGCCTTCATGATCTGCTTCTTGCGCTTGAGACGCGCGACGTTCGACTTGACGCGTGGCATGGTCGGGTCTCCTTAGGCCTGCAGCAGGCGCTTGAGGTGCTTCACTTCACCATTGGTGGCGACAGTCGTCGGCCGGCGGAGATTGCGCTTCCGCTTCGAGGTCTTCTTGGTGAGGATGTGGCTCTTGTAGGCTTTCAGGCGACGCACTTTGCCCGTCCCCGTGATGGAGAAGCGCTTCTTGGCGCCTTTGTGGGTCTTCATCTTCGGCATATCCGCCTCGTTCCTTTATTTCGGCGTGAGGATCATCGTGAGGGCCTTCCCTTCGAGCTTCGCCGACGTCTCGATCTTCGCGACGTCAGCGAGCGCGGTGGCGACCCGGTCGACCACGGCCATGCCGAGCTCTGGATGAGCGATCTGCCGGCCGCGGAACATCAACGTCACCTTCACCTTGTTGCCGTCTCCGATGAAGCCCCGTGCCTTATTGGTCTTCGTGTCGAAGTCGTGCTTCTCGATGCCGGGACGGTACTTCACTTCCTTGAGCTGGATCACGTGCTGCTTTTTCTTCGCCTGCCGCGCCTGCTTGGCCTGCTCGAACTTGTATTTCCCGTAGTCCATCACCCGGACCACGGGGGGGCGGGCCAACGGCGCGACCTCCACGAGGTCGAGACCAGCCTCCACCGCCAGATTCAGCGCCACATCCACTTCGAGCACGCCGAGTTGCGCGCCATCGGCGCCGATCACACGAACCGGACTGATCCGGATCTGCCGGTTGATGCGGGGGCCTCGCTTGGTGGTGTCCTGGATACGCGACTCCTGATGCAGGGGGAAACAGGCAGAAAAAAACACGGACCCCAGTTGCTGGAGCCCGCGTAGCGCACAGCCCCCGAGCCGGTGATGTCACCGTGGGGCCTGATGCCTCGGACTCCTGCAGCACGACGCGTAAGAACAAGCGGCGAAGGCCAGAGGGTGGGGCGAGCGCTCGCTCACCCGCTTTGCTGATTGTGGCCTAAAGCTAGGCGGGTCGAAGGGTTAGGTCAAGGTGACGAGAGCACGAATCCTTTGTCACCGGTGCCGAGTCGCCCCCACGCGGTCAAAGCGTCGTGTTCGAAGACCAGCAGCCAGTTCCCCGCGAGCGCGTCGGCCCAAAGCGCGCGCTTCGACTCGAGCGTCACCAGCGGCTCAACATCGTATCCCATGATCCAGGGCAACGGGATATGGGATACCGTCGGACAGACGTCGGCGAGGAAGACCGCGATCTCCCCTCCCCCATCGACCACGATGCTCTGGTGATGCGGCGTGTGGCCGGGTGTCGCGCGGAACCGGATGCCCGCGGCGAGTTCGACCCCGCTCTCGACGAGCTCCAACTGCCCCGTCGAGGCCAGAAGATCCCAGTTGCGCGGGAAGTAGCTGGCCGCGGTCCGCTCGTTCGTGTGCGTCGCGTAGTGCATCTCGCCCCGATGGACGAGATACCGCGCATTCGGGAAGGCAGCCACGAGCGTGCCCTGCGCGTCGAACAGCGTGTCGCCGCCGGCGTGGTCGAAGTGCAGGTGCGAGTTGATCACGACCTTCACATCCTCGGCGCGGAATCCGGCAGCCGCGAGCGCGGCATCGAGCATCGTCCGGTGTCCTTCGACGCGGGCCTCGATTCCATATATGTCGAGGAACTTCTCCGACTCCTTGTTCCCCACTCCCGTGTCCAGGAGGACGAGTCCGTCCGGATGCTCGATCAGGAGACACCGCATCCCGAGCGGGATGCGATTCCGCTCGTCGGGCGCGATCCGCTTCTCCCAGAGAGGCTTGGGCACGACGCCGAACATCGCCCCTCCATCGAGCCGCTGTCCTCCGGCCTGGAGGGCGTGGATGCGCGTGCGGCCGAGGAGCCGGGTCTCGTGCAGAGGGGTCGGGGCGCTCATCGCTGAGAATCTAGCGCGACCCCCGAACTCACCGCGGCAGGGGCGTTCCGACGACGCGCTTGACCGGCTGACCGGCGCGCAGGACGGTCCCGGTCGCCATCCCGTTGATCATCGCCACTTCCTCGAGACCGATCGCCGACGGCTTCAGGCCGTTGAACTCCTTGAGCGTCATCGCACGCGGTGCGGCGACGACATCGATCCGCAACGGTTGCACCGCCAGCGCGACCGGGTCCGTCAGGCGCTGGAAGCTCCCGAGGGAGAGTCGGAACGCCGCCGAGTACGTCTCGAAGCGCGCGAGCTCGGTGTAGGCGATGATCGCCCACGTGCGTCCGTCCTGTTCGATGAAGGTCGCCGTGCCCTGCAAACTCTGCTCCCCCTCGGTCGCCGTGAAGTCGGCCGAGACGGCCGTATTGCCGTGCACCGTGCCGGTCGTCCGGCGCCCCTCGCGCACCCCTTCCTGCGTGAGGAACTTGTGTGCCGCCTGCGAGGCCGACCCGGCCGCTGCGCGCAACTGGACGATGGCGTCCTCGGCCGGGCTGATCGCCGTCACAGCGTCGGCACCATTCTGCGTGCGCCAGCCCTCGGGGAATCGAAGGGTGAACGCGAGGTCGGGATGGAGGAAGAGCGCGCCGCGGAAGTACCCCGCGCGTGGGTCCTCGCCGAAGGTCATCCCGTCGAGGCGTTGGATGAACGCGTCCCGATCCACCTTAAGGGCGCCGAAATCGTGCGACGAGGCCTCGATCAGTCGTTGGATGTCGCGGATCCGGTGCTCGGGGTCGGGATGACTCGCCTGCCATTCCGGGAGACGGCCCCGTCCGCCGAGCGCGGCATCGCGCTGGAGCATCTCGAAGAGCGCGATCATCTCGCGCGTGTCGTACCCCTCGGCGACTGCGTACCAGAACCCGAGTTTGTCGGCGTGGGTCTCGTCCTCGCGGCTGTTCTTGAGCATCAGGAGCCCGACCCCTGCCGCCGCGACTTCGCCATACTTCGCGAGGAACGGCGAGAGCGCCGATCCCAAGCCAAGCCCGAGCGTGGCGAGCTGTTGTCGACTCATCTGTTGCACGCTGTGCCTCGCCGCGATGTGCCCACTCTCGTGGCCGAGCACCGACGCGAGTTCCGCCTCGCTCGTCATCTGGGTGAGCAGCCCCCGGGTGACGAACACGAATCCGCCGGGAAGTGCGAAGGCGTTGACTGAGGCGTCGTCGATCACGTGGTACTCCCACGCGAGATTGGCGCGCTCGGTGCGCTTGGAGATGGCCTGGCCGATCGCGCTCACGTATCCCTGGATCCGTTCGTCGGGATAGAGTCCGATCGCGGCCGTCACGTCGGCCGCACCCTGCTTGCCCATCGCGATCTCCTGGGCCTCGGAGATCAGAGTGAACTCGCGGCGGCCACTCACCGGATTGATCGCGCAGTTCGCGACCAGGAGCACGGAGGCCGCGGTGAACCCACCGAGCAGCCGCGATCCAACCTTCCGATTCATGGCACGCGCCTACGCGCGGCGGCGTGAGGAGGAGATCACGAGCACCGTACCCGCTACGAGTGCGAGCCCAGCCATCCAGGGAGTGACCGAGTGTCGCTGGTCGGCACTGACGCGCACGCCGCCGATGTCGATCACGTCACGGCGCGAGGTGAAGGTCCCGCCACGCACGAGTACGAATCCGCCGACCAGGAGAAGTAGTATTCCGACCAGCAGAGCAGGACGCATAAGGCACCAGGGTGGGAGAGAGTGGAGCGGCCGGGGCCGCCGGGGACGTGGATCCGTCCCCGACGACCCGGCCTGAAACCCTGCGACTGACTACGGACGGACGAGGAACGGTGCGGAGATGAGGAGCCGGAACTGCGCTCGCCGGTTGGTCGCGTTCGCTTCGTCGCTCACGGCAGTGTCGATCGGCGCCCGCTCACCACGCGTCGAGATCTCGATCCGGACCGCTTCGACTCCCTTCGCGACGAGATAGTCCCTGGCCGCCCGGGCACGCTTGAGCCCAAGCGCCATGTTGTACTCGTCGGTTCCCGGCTCGCTCGCGTAACCGGTGATGATGATGCGCATCGCCGGGTTGTCGACGAAGATCGGGACCTTCCGATCGAGGATCCCATTGGCGGTGTCGCTGAGCGCCCACTTCTCGCGCTCGAAGTGCACCATCTCATTCATGATCGCGAGCGCTGCGACGGACGAGATGCCGGTGTAGGTGCCGCGGGCGAGCGAATCACGCAGGGCCTGAAGGTTCGCGTCGGCCGCGCGGAGACGACGCGTCTCGGCAGCACTCACCGAATCCGAATGCGCCATCGGCATCGGAGCTGGCATCATCGCCATCTGATGCACGGTGTCGACTCGACCAGCCGGCTTGCGGAAGAACGAGAGACCGACGTGGAGGCTCTTGTTGGTGCCGATGCCACCTTCGAGGTCACTGTAGATCCCGTCGACGCGGAACGCCGCTCGCTCGGAGAGCGCGATCTTGGCGCCGCCGAGGAGATGCAGTCCGTAGCTCTCGTAGTTGTAGGTGTCCGTGTGCTCGAGACCGCCGCCGAGGAGCAGCGAGAGGCGTCCAGCCTTCACCGGGATCCAGGTCAGCCGGAGCATCGTGTTCGCGACATTGACGTCAGGGAGCCCGAGGGGGCGGCTCGCCGGACTCACCCCCGCTTCGACTTCGAAGGAGAGGCGGGGGTTGAGGAACATGCCGACCCGGGCGCCGGCGCCGAAGGCGCTATTGACCAGGAGGCGGTCTTCGTAGGCGGTGCGGCTGACGTAGCCGCCGAGCTCCATCGTGCCGCGGTCCTGCGCAGCCATCGGTACGGCCAAGGCCGCTGCCGTGAGTGCAAGGGTGATCGTTCGAACCAACATATGAATCTCCGTGAGGGTGACTTCGAGAGTGACTTCCGCGTGCCGATCACCGGGAACCGGACGGTCGTCCGGTCCCGGGTTCTGCCGACTACGGCAGCGTGATGGTATTGGTCGTACCGAGTGAGACCGCACCGTTGCGGGCCAGCGCGCGTCCGAGCAGCGTCGCGCCATCCACGAGGGTGATGCTGCTCAGGGCGAGGATATTGCCCTGCCACTGCGAGCCCGTACCGAGGGTCGCCGAGCTGCCAACCTGCCAGTACACGTTCTTGGCCTGGGCGCCATTGATCAGCACCACGTTCCCTGCGGTCGTCAGCGAGGACCCGGCCTGGAAGACGAAGACCGCATTCGGGTCGCCGCCGCCGTTCAAGGTGAGCACGCCGGTCACGCCGATCCCGACTGCGGTGCAATAGACGCCCGCTGCCTTGGTCGTACCGCCCAAGTCAGCGACAATCGCATTCGCCGGCGGACAGGGGAGCCCGGCGAGGGTGTTGTAGGCCGTGGTGAGGTCGAGCTGCGCCTGCGCTGCAACGGCATTGCCGAGGTTCAGCACGCCGGTGAAGCTGCAGGGACCGAAGCCGGTGAGAGTGTTGCCCGGGCTCACACCGATGTCGGCGTTGATGAGGCCACCGCTGATGCAGGTGACCGCAGTGCCGGCGAGGATGCCGTGCGAGTTGGCGCCGCCGAGCGGGATGAAGGGCGGTGGGGTCGAGACGATAACCGTTGCCGTCCCGAAGACGCTCCCGTTCGTCGCGCGAACGGTATTCGTGAAGGTGTTGCTGACCACGCCGGCGGTGAAGAATCCGGTGGCGTTGATCGTGCCACCACCAGCGGTGACCGTCCAGACAGGCGTCATCGCGACGATGTTGTTGCCGGCATCACGGCCGACCGCGGTGAACTGCTGCGTGGCGCTGGGGTTCATCGTTGCCGGATTCGGCGTGACGACGATCGTGACGATCGGTCCGATCACGACCGTGACGTTCGCGGTCGCCGACATCCCATTGCTCGTCGCCCGCACAGTCGCGGGGAAGAATCCGATGGTGTTGCCGGCGGTGAACAGACCGGTGGCGTTGATCGTGCCGCCGCCCGCGATGACTGCCCAGACGGGAGTGAGAGTCACCGGCGAGCCCAGGGCGTCGACACCGCTCGCCGTGAACTGCTGGGTCGCGCCGACCGCAAGCGTCGGGTTCGGCGAGACCGTCAGGGTCGCCAGCGACCCGGGGCCGCTCACGGTATGGATGTCGCAGGACGCCACGACGAACAGCGTCGCAGCGGCTGCGAGGGCCTTCATCGCACTTCGCCGGCGGAACCAGGCGGTCGGCGCGTGTTGGACTTCATTCAGGAGCAACTTCACGAGGTGCCTCCAAGGCGGACTCAGGGTGTGCGAACGGGCGTGTGCTCTTGCCCTGGCAGGATTATCGGCGGCAGGAGGTCGCCAACCCATCGCCCGATCGGGTGAAAAACGCGGGATACACGGCGGCGGGATGCGACGTTCGGCGGTCTCCATCCAACGGACTAGTCCGATGGGCAGCGACCGTCGGGATCAGGGGTCAGCGATCGGTCTTGCGGCGCTTGCGCGGCCGCGGGATCTGCACGGGAACCGCGACCGGCGGCACCTCATCCTCCACCGCGAGCGGCGCGGTAAGCGAATAGCCCGCGTCGAGCTGGCGCAGAACGAGCTCGACCCGGCGGTTCACCTCGCGCTTCTGATCGGGCGAATCCGACACCACGAGGATGTGCGTCACCTCGTGCTCGACCATGAGACGGCCCTCCCACTTCCGGGCGTCCCCTCTCGCGTCGAGGTGTTCGCGCTCGAGGAGTGCTCGGATCTCGCGTAAGCGCGCCTCCGGCTGGGGCGGGACGATCCGGTAGGTGTACGCCCAGATCGTCTCCGCGGGAGGATCCGCCGTCACCGGCTTGATCACTGCAGGTAGCGGAACAACCCCATCAGGCCGACCACGGCGCCGGTCACCGCGATGATGGTGCCACCGTCGCCGCCGACCATTCCGCCGACCACGATCGCCGCTCCGCCGACGATCATCATCGCGACGTTCCTCCCATTCCCCGAGAAGGTGTCTTGCGGTGGCGTGAGGGGCGCCAGCGTGATCGCACTCATCGCGACGGCGTTGGTGACGCCGACGGTACTCGCCCGCGGACCGTCGAGGGCCGACTGCGCCGCGAGGGCGTTCGGTAGGGCGATGGCGCCGATCAACAGGCCGCCGAGGAGCGCGATCGAGCGCGTCAGTTTCGTCAGGTGCATTGATTTCTCCCGGGACCCGTGAGGCCGCCGGTCAGGGTGAGATGTCTCAGGCCGGGAGTATGACCGATGCGCGCCACTCGCCCTATCAGCCGATCGGGTGAAAAAGGCGCCACGCCCGCGAGACGTAGGGGCGAGCCCATCGAGTGGCGCGAAAGGACTACTGCTGCGCCGTCACGATCCGCGCGACGACCCCATCAGGCCCCTTCGGCGCCGTCGCTCCACGATGGCAGGCCACTCCGCCGACGGCGCGCACGCGCGGTCCGCGCACCCAGCAGGACCTCCACCTCCTCCCACGTGTGCACGCCGCGCTTCGCCGCATCCCGCAGCAGGCCGCGCAGGACGTGCGCCGTCGCCATCGCATCCCCGGCGGCGCGGTGCCGGCCCTCGATCTCCACTCCATAGTGGTGCGACACCGCGTCGAGATTCCGTCGTGGCAAGTGGGCGAGCAACCGGCGCGCGAGCCGCACGGTGCACAGCTGCCCGGCGAGCAGCGACGGCAGCGGCAACGGTGCTACGCGCGCGAACTCGGCGGTGAGGAAGCCGAGATCGAATCGCGCGTTGTGCGCAACGAAGACTCGCCCGACCAAATGGACCGCGAACTCCCCAGCCAGGTCGGAGAACGTCGGCGCATCGCGCACCATCGCATCGTCGATCCCGGTGAGCCGCGTGATCGCACAGGGGATCGGCCGCTCGGGATTCACCAATGAATGGAAGGCGAGTCGGATCTCTGCGCCGTCGACGTGTACGGCCGCCACCTCGGTCACCCGATCGGGCCCGCTCGGCTGGCCACCCGTCGTCTCCACATCCACGACGACATAAGGGAGCGCATCGAGATCCATCACCGATGAAAGTAAGCGGCACCCGAGTCGGAACCGCCTATTGAGTCCGCGCCGCCGCGCGCTTAGCTTGTGAATGATTTCACAAGCCATCGCACCCGCCCAATGAAGCACATCGCCGAGTCAACCGTCCGTCGGCTCTCCCTCTACCTCCGGTTCCTCGAGGAGTTCGAGGCGCAGGGGAACGCGACCATCTCCAGCGGCGAACTCGCCCAGTCGGGGGGCACGACCTCGGCGCAGGTGCGGAAGGACCTCTCCTTCTTCGGCTCCTTCGGCAAGCGCGGGCTCGGCTACACCGTGAAGGACCTCATCGTCTCGATCCGCGAGATCCTCGGCCTGCAGCAGTCGTGGCCGATCGTGATCGTCGGCGCGGGGAAGATCGGCGCGGCGCTCGCCCAGTACCACGGATTCGCGACGCGCGGCTTCAAGATCGTTGGCGTCTTCGACACCGACCCGTCAAAGGTCGGACAGAAGCTGGACGGCATGGTGGTGCGGGCCGAAAGCGAGTTGGAGAAGGAGATCGGACGGCTCAAGCCGCGGATCGCCGTCCTCTGCGTGCCCGCCGAGGCCGCGCAGGCCCTGCTCGACCGGGTGACCAGGGCCGGCGTGCGAGCGGTCCTCAACTTCGCGCCAACGCCCCTCGTGGTTCCGAAGGGCGTCACGCTTCGCGCGGTGAACATGGCAACTGAGCTCGAGATCCTCGCCTTCGCGCTCACGAACGGCGCGGCCTGAGGCGCGGGAATCAGGGCACGGTCACTTGGGTCGTGCGCGAAGACCAGAGTCCGCCGGCATCCAGCACGTTGACACGTACCGCGTAGGTGCCTGCGGCAGCGTAGGTCTTCGTCGGCGCCACCACATTGCCGGCTGTCGAGCCATCGCCGAAGAACCATTGGCGGGCGACGATGCCGACGTCGTCGGTCGAGACGCTCGAGTCGAAGGTGCAGGTGCGCGCCACGCAACTCACCGTGAACTGCGCCACCGGCGTCTGATTGGCGGGCGCGCTGACCGTCACCTGTTGAGTGGCAACCGACGTGAGGCCTCCGGCGTCGGTAACAGTGAGCGTGACCTGATAGGTCCCGGCAGTCGCATAGGTGCGACTCGGGATCACCGAGTTCCCTCCGAGACTCGTTCCGTCTCCGAAGGTCCAGGCGCGGCTCACGATCCCGTTGTCGTCACTCGACGCGCTCGAGTTGAACGTGCAGGTGAGTGCCGTGCAACTGGCGGCGAAGCTCGCGACCGGAGGCTGATTCACCGGCGGCGGCGCGGTGACGGTGGCGTTCTGCGTGAGGGTGCCGGTGAGCCCGGCGCCATCGGTGACGACAAGCGTCACCGCGTAGGTTCCGGCCCCACTGTAGGTGCGGGTGGCCACCACCGGACCGCTCGCGGTGCCTCCATCCCCGAAGGTCCAGTTGCGCGCGACGATGCTAGCATCGTCCGTCGACCCACTGGAATCGAAGCTGCAACTAAGGAACGTGCAGCTGACGGTGAAGCTGGCGACCGGTGCCTGGTTCGGAGGCGGGGCGGTGACGGTCACCGCTTGTGTGCGCGTCGCCGTGAGACCGGGCCCGTCCGTGACCGTCAGGACGACGGCGTACGTGCCGGCCGCGGAGTAGGTCCGGGTCGTTGCGACCACGTTCCCGGCCGTCGCGCCGTCGCCGAACGTCCAGCCGCGACTCACGATCCCCACGTCATCCGTGGACCCGCTCGAGTCGAAGGAGCAGGTGAGCAGGACGCAGGTGACCGTGAACTGCGCCACCGGCGGCTGGTTCACGCCGGCCGAGACTGTCACGGGCTTCGTCAGACTCGACCAGAGTCCACCGCCGTCCAAGACGTTGAGTCGGACGTTGTACGTGCCCGCCGCGGCGTACGTCCGGCTCGGCGACACAACGCTGCCGGCGCTGCCCCCATCACCGAAGAACCACTGCCTCGCGGTGATCCCCACGTCGTCCGTCGAGACGCTCGAGTCGAACGTGCAGGTGAGGTTCACACAGCTGACGTTGAACGCCGCCACCGGCGTCGTGTTCGCTGACGTCACGGTGACCGCCGCCGCGCGGGTGCCAGTGAGCCCGCCTGCGTCGGTGACGGTCAGCGTGACGGTGTACGTCCCACTCGCCGCGTACGTGCGGCTGGGCGAGACCACGTTGCCCGCCGTCGCGCCGTCACCGAACGCCCAACTGCGGCTCGTGATCCCGACATCGTCCGAGGACGCGCTCGAGTTGAACGTGCAGGTGAGTCCCGTGCAGCTGGACGTGAACTGCGCGACCGGCGCCTGGTTCACCGGCGGCCCGTCGATGAACGAGGTGTAGAGCAGTCGGTTCGGTGATCCCGTTCCGGCACTGGTCACCACGCCGGTCGTCGCGTTCCCGACGAGCGCCGACGCGACGGTCGCGCCCGAGGCGGCCGGATTGATCTCGAGATAGCGCGCCGCCGCTCCCGCAACGTGGGGCGAGGCCATCGACGTGCCGCTCAGGATCGCCGTCTGAACATCGCTCCCGCCGTACGTGGAGGTGATGGACGACCCCGGCGCGAAGAGGTCGAGGCAGGTGCCAACGTTGGAGAAGGAGGACCGCGCGTCGGTCGTCGTCGTCGAGCCGACCGTGATCGCCTCGGCCACCCGGGAGGGCGAGCCGCCGCAGGCGTCGAGATTGTCGTTCCCCGCCGCAACGACGTAGGTGACGCCGCTCGTGACCGAGTTCCGCACGGCCTGGTCCAGCGTCGTCGAGATCCCGCCGCCAAGGCTCATATTCGCGACGGCGGGACTCAGGTGGTTCGCCGTCACCCAGTCCACGCCGGCGATCACCCCTGAGGTGCTCCCGCTGCCTGCGCAGTTGAGCACACGCACGCTGTACAACCGCACTTGCTTGGCGATGCCGTAGGTCGCCGAGCCGACGGTGCCTGCGACGTGCGTGCCGTGGCCGTTGCAGTCGACTGCGCCATTCCCATCGCCGATCGCGTCGAACACCGCGCTCGCGCGTCCGCCGAAGTCGACGTG
>JANPCH010000020.1:0-25898 GCA_031430835.1 Gemmatimonadaceae bacterium | reverse complement strand
TCTAGTGCCTGAACGTCCGCTGACCAGTGAACACCATCGCCATCGCGTGCTCATCCGCCGCGGCGATCACTTCCTCGTCGCGCACCGAGCCCCCGGGTTGGACGATCGTGGTTACCCCCGCCTCGGCGGCTTGGTCCACGCCGTCGCGGAAGGGGAAGAAGGCATCGGAACCGAGTGCCGCACCCCTCGTTTCGTGGCTGGCAGCGCGCGCCTTGTGGACCGCCAGAAAGGCGGCGTCCACCCGTGACATCTGTCCGGCGCCGATCCCGATCGTCGCGCCATCACGCGCGAGGACGATCGCGTTCGACTTGACGCTCGCCACCGCCCGCCAGGCGAAGAGCAGGTCCTTGAGCTCGGCGCTCGTCGGCTGCCGCTTCGTCACCACCTTCCAACCGGCGTCATCGAGGGACGCCGGAGCGGATTCCTGGACCAGCACGCCCCCACGCACCCGCTTGATGTCGAGCCGGCCGGCGCCACTGCGCACCGTCCCCTCGAGCACCCGCAGGTTCTTCTTCGCGCCGAGCACCGCGAACGCCTCGGGAGTGAACGAGGGGGCGACGACGCACTCGACGAAGAGCGACGCGACCGCCTGGGCGCAGGCTTCGTCCACCGGCACCGCGAAGGCGATCACCGAGCCGAACGCCGAGACGGGATCGCAGGCGAGCGCCTTCTGATACGCCTCGAGTGCGGTCTTGCCGGTCGCGAGTCCGCAGGGCGTGGTGTGCTTCACGATCGCGCAGGCGATCTCCTTGCCGAAGGGATCGATCGCGAGCATCGCCCCCTCGAGATCGAGGAGATTGTTGAAGGAGAGCTCCTTCCCGCCGTGCTGCTTCAGGGCACCGAGACCGGCGCCAGCGCGTTCGACATAGAAGGCTGCGGCCTGGCCCGGGTTCTCACCGTAGCGGAGCGACTGCGCGCGTTCGAAACTCAGCGTAAGCCGTTCGGGGAAGCGATCGCCGCGCTGCGCGGCGAACCATCCGGCGATCGCCGCGTCGTACGCCGCGGTGTGCGCATACACCTTCTCGGCGAGGTCGCGGCGCAGCTCGGAGGCGTCACCACCGTTCCTCATCGCCTCAAGCACGCGCCCATAATCTGCCGGGTCCACGACGACCGTCACTGACGCGAAGTTCTTTGCCGCGCTGCGGAGCATCGAGGGGCCGCCGATGTCAATCTGCTCGATCACCTCGTGGGCGGCGAGCCCCTTCTTGGACGCGGCCTCGCGGAAGGGATAGAGGTTCACGCAGACCAAGTCGATCGGCGCGATACCGTGCGCGGCGATCGCTGCCATATGCTCGGGCAGGTCGCGCCGCGCGAGGAGACCGCCGTGGACCCCCGGATGGAGCGTCTTCACGCGCCCATCGAGCATCTCGGGGAACTTGGTCACGTCGGACACGTCCGCGACCTTGAGTCCCGCCGTACGCAGCGCCTTCGCCGTGCCGCCGGTCGAGAGCAGGGAGAAGCCGAGGTCACGGAGCCCGGTCGCGAACTCGACGAGCCCCGACTTGTCCGAGACGGAAAGGAGCGCGGAAGGCATTACGTGTGGGGGTCGGTCCCCTCGGCGGGGACGAAACGCGTGAAGGTGAAGGGTGGCGCACCGATGACTTCACCGTCGGTCTCAAGATGCAGCGTGCCGGCGCAGAGCGCCGCCACGCACTGCGGGTAGATGCGGTGCTCCGCGATGAGCACCCGCGCCGCGAGCGTCTCGACCGTGTCTCCTTCGCGCACCGGCACCGGCCACTGTGCGACGATCGGGCCCTCGTCGTAGCGCTCATCGACGAAGTGCACCGTCGGCCCGCACACCCGCACGCCGGCCGCGAGCACCGCCTCGTGCACCTTGCGGCCGTACATCCCCGGGCCGCCGAAGGCGGGGAGCAGGGCGGGGTGAATGTTCAGCATCCGACCGTGATACGCCTTGACGACCGAGAGGGGGACGAGACGGAGGTAGCCGGCAAGGGCGATGTGCGTGATGTGGTGCCGCTCGAGCTGCTCGAGCATCGCCTCGTCGTTCCCGCGCGGCAGTGCGACAGCAGCCAAACCGCACGCCCGCGCGCGCTCAAGCGCGCCCGATTCGGGTCGGTCGCTGAGCACCAGTTCGATGGTCACGGGACTCGCGGCGCCGAGCCCGTCGAGATGGTCGGCGATCGCCTGCAGATTGGTCCCGCCACCCGAAGCAAGGATGGCGAGACGGCGCGGAGAGGAACTCACGGCGGGAATCTAGCCCGCGGAAGGCACGAGGCGCGCGACGTCGGCGAGTCCTTTCACCACCCTGACGGCTGTCGCGGCGCGGGCGAGCTCATCGGCGGGCGTGTCGGGCCCCGCGACCAGCACTCCGTGGGCGCCGAAGACGACTGCGGGCGCCACATCTCGCCACCGGTCGCCGACGAAGGTGGAGCGCTTCAAGTCCAATCCAAGGAGATCGCGAGCGCGTTCGAAGAGCAGGGTGCCGGGTTTGCGGCACTCGCAGGGGCCGCCGTGGTCGGGGTGGTGCGGGCAGTGGAGCGAGAGGTCGAGCTTCACGCCGGAGGCGCCGAGGAGCTGGTCGAGCCGCATCCGCACCTGCTCGTAGTCCTGCTCGGTGAGGAGGCCGCGCGCGATCCCACTCTGGTTCGTGATCACGACGAGCGCGAATCCGGCGTCACGGAAGGTGCGCAGGAGTTCGACCGCGGCTGGCTGAAGCACCACTCGAGCGGGGTCCTTCAGATAGTGCTCGTCGCGGATGAGTGTGCCGTCGCGGTCGATGAAGAGCGCGGGGCGGGTGTTCGCGCCCATCAGGGGTTGCCCTGCGCAGCGCGGATCAGGGCGGTGAGGGTCGCGTCGTCATCGGGCGAGACGCTGCGAAGGTCGAGCACGACGCGGCCGTCGGTGATCCGCGCGACCACCGGGATCGCTCCGGCACGCAGCCGGGCCTCGAAGACGGTGGCGCTGCCTTCGAGCGTGATCGCCGAGGAGGGGATCCGCGCGGTCGGGAAGGCGCCACCACCGACCGTCGCTACGGAGGGGATGACCGCGGCGTCGCCACCAAGTTCTTCGGCCATCGTCTCAGCACGGCGGTGGATCGCCCCGGCGCTCGCGGTGAGCATCGCGAGGGTCGGTATCTCCCTCACCGCACGCGCTGGGTCGCGATAGAGCGCGAGGGTCGCCTCGAGTGAGGCGATCGTGAGTTTGTCGACTCGCAAGGCGCGTGCGAGTGGATGGTTGCGTAGACGCGCGACCCACGCCGACTCCCCCACGATGATCCCCGCCTGCGGACCGCCGAGGAGCTTGTCACCGCTCATCAGGACCAACGACGCGCCCGCGCGCACCGCGTCGGCCGCCGTCGGCTCTCCGGTGAGGCCCCACGGCGAGAGGTCGAGGAGCAGGCCGCTCCCGAAATCGTGGATCAGCGGCAACGACCCCTCGCGTGCGATCGGCACGAGCTCGGCGACCGACGCTTCGGCGACGAAGCCCTCGATCGCGAAGTTGCTGCGATGGACCTTCACGATCGCGCCAGTGCGGGCAGAGAGCGCGGCGCGGTAGTCGTCGGCGTGGGTGCGGTTCGTTGTCCCCACCTCGACGAGCGTCGTGCCGCTCGTCGCCATGATCTCGGGTATGCGGAAGCTCCCGCCGATCTCCACCAGTTCGCCGCGACTCACCAGGGTCTCGCGGCCCGCCGCGAGCCCCTGCAGCGAGAGCACGAGCGCGGCGGCGCAGTTGTTCACGATCATCGCGTCCTCGGCGCCGGTGAGGTCGCGAAGCAGGGCAGTGCAGTGCGCGTGCCGGCTCCCACGCGTGCCTCGTTCGACGTCGTACTCGAGCGTCGAGGCCCCACGTGCCACCTCGGCGACCGCGTCGAGTGCGGCTGCGGCGAGCGGCGCTCGGCCAAGGTTCGTGTGGAGGATCACGCCGGTCGCGTTGATCGCTGGGCGCAGGGAAGGCGTGGTGCGCGTGGTGATGCGCGCCTCGACGTCGCGCGACCACTCGTCGCCACTCGCTGGGATGTCGGCGCCACTTCGGGCCGCCGCGATGGTCGCCCGTACGGCGTCGGTCACGAGTGCGCGGGGATAGCGCTCGGCGAGCGCGCGCATGGCGGGGAGATCGAGGACCGCTCCGACCGCGGGGAGGGTGCGGCGCGTGTCGCTCATCCGGGAGGACGTGTTGGCGGCGCGGTGGTGTCCTTCGGAACCGGCGGGGGACGCACCCGGAAGACCCGCTCAGAGTTTCGCGAGGCGCCGGCCAGACCGGGGAAGCCACGGACCGTGAGCCGATACTCTCCGGGCGCGAGTAGAGTGGGGAGCGGCGCGACCCACGTGGTCACGGGAATCGGCCGTTGCATCAGCGGCGGGGCTTGGCGCGTCGAATCGGTCGCGGAGCGCGCCGCGGCCTTAGGAGCGGGTTCCGGTGCGGGCTCAGGTTTCGCCGTGTCGGCGGCCGCCGCCGCGACGCGCCGCACCGAATCGAAGACCATCGAGGGCACCGCGAGACCGAGTCTGATCGGTACGGAGTCGGCGCCGACCAGTCGGATCGATGTCGAATCCGGCGTGAAGCCAGTGGCGACGGCTCGGTCGAATCGGACGCGCACCACGGAGGAGTCGACGACTTCGACGAGTTCGATCCGCGGTCCGATCGTGTCGTGCTCGAAGGCGTAGAGGTCCTGTTGGGCCAGGCCTGCGACCTCCACCCGCACGACGTCGAACGGCTCACGCGTCCCGATCGCGCGATCATTGTTGGTGTCGATCCATCCACGGAGTGTGTATGCGCCCGGGGCGAGATCTTTCACGGTGAAGCGGCCGCTCGAATCGGCGCGCGAGACCCACCGGAAGGTGGTGTCATCATCGCGGAAGGCCTCGACGCGCGCGAGCAGTGCCGGTCGACCGGTCACCCAATCGAAGATCGCTCCGTTGATCGTACCGTCGGGGATCGAGCTTCCGGTCGAGAAGACGACCTCGTGGCGCTCTTTCAGCGCGTTCCCGCGGAGATCGCCGAGACCCGGCAGCACGCTCACACGGTAGGCCGTGTTCGGACGCAAGCCGCCCCGCGGCTCGATCTCGATCGTGTTGCGCTTCCATTGGACGCGTTCGCGACCATCGCTCGGCGAAACGACGATGAGACCGGCGAGCGTGCTTCCGGTCGCGTTCGGCGATACGCCACCGGCGCTCGACCGTTCGTTCACCACTTCGTCGAAGCGGAGCTCGACGACGCGAGCCTTCACGTTCACCGCCCCCGATTCCGGGGACGCCGCGAGGAGAGCGGGAGGCGCCGTATCAGGCGGTCCGCCGGGGGGCATCCCCGGCGAGGCGCAGGCAAGGGCGGCGCAGGCGAGCGCCGCGAGACTCAGTCGCACAACTCTCGTACCTTGGCAGCGAGCTGTTCGGTGCGGGCGCTCCACTCGCGCTCCTTCGCGCGCTCGGCGTCGACGACGGCGGCGGGCGCCTTGGCGGTGAACTTCTCGTTCGCGAGGCGGCTGCGGAGGGCGTCGAGTTGTTTCGAGAGGCTGTCGAGTTCACCCCGCAGTCGCGCGCATTCCCGCGCAACATCGACCATCCCTTCGAGCGGCAGGACGAGTTCGAGACCGCTCGGAAGAACCGCGTGGGCGGCGGCGCCACCCGGCGGGGAGCCGACGTGCACCCTGCACTTCGCCAGCCGTTGCACCAGCGCCGCGTTGGCGATCAGGACATCCGCACCAGCACCTGCGGCGACGAAGGCGCGGACCGGATTCCCCGGCGCAACCACGTACTGGGCACGCAGCGCGCGGATCGCGTCAATCGCCTCGCGAAGCAGATCGAAGTTGCCGACCTCTGCCACCGGCCGTTCGCCGTCGGACGTGGGCCACGCGGCTGTCGCAAGCAAGCGACCGGTGACTGCCCCCGGTAGCCGCTGCCACAAGGCCTCCGTCACGAAGGGCATGATCGGATGCAGGAGGCGGAGGCCGTGGTCGAAGACGTGCACGAGCACCGCGCGCGCGACCTCGCGGTCAGCGCCGGCTTCGCCGAGACGCGACTTGACCGCCTCCACATACCAGTCGGCGAGTTCGTTCCATACGAAGCGACGTGCGGACTCGGCGTAGGCATCGAGTCGCAGGCCCAGCTGACGCTCGGCCTGAGGCCAATGGCCGTCGCGCGGGCGCGCGGGGCCGAGGCCGGCATCGCACTCGGCGATCGCCGCGTCGAGGCGGCCGAGGATCCAACGATCGGCGAGTTGAAGCGCCGCCGGATCCACCTGCTCGAAGGGCTGGACGCCATCATCCCCCACTTGGAGCAGGATGAAGCGCCCGATGTTCCAGAGTTTCGTCGCGAAGTTGCGGCCGGGGGCGAAGGACTTGTCGAGATCGCTGGGATCGAGCATCACGTCCACGCCGAGTCCCATCCCCTGGATGAGCGTCCAGCGCAGCGCGTCGGCGCCGTAGCGCTCGACCACGTCGAGGGGGTCGATGCCGTTGCCGAGGGACTTGGACATCTTGCGATGCTGCATGTCGCGCACAGTGCCGTGCAGGTAGACCGTGTGGAACGGCGCGCGGCCGAGGAACTCGTACCCGGCGAAGATCATCCGTGCGACCCAGAAGAAGAGGATCTCGGGCGCGGTGACGAGAACGTCGCTGGGGAAGAACGCCTTCAGGTCCTTCGAATCGCGATCGGGCCAGCCGAGCGTGCTGATCGGCCAGAGCCAGGAGGAGAACCAGGTGTCGAAGACGTCGGGGTCCTGCTCGAGCTGCTTATCTCCGCAGGAGCGGCAGACCGCCGGGTCCTCGCGATACGCGAGAGCGTGTCGGTTGCCGCAGGTCCAGACGGGAACGCGATGCCCCCACCAGAGCTGGCGGGAGATGTTCCAGTCGCGGATCCCCTCGAGCCAGTTGATGTAGACCTTCTCCCATTTCTCGGGGAGGAGGCGGATCGTGCCGTCCTTCACCGCCTTGAGCGCGGGCGCGGCGAGGGGCGCCATCTTCACGAACCACTGATCGGAGAGCCGCGGCTCGACGACGGTCTCGCAGCGGTAGCACTTCCGCACGCTGTGCTTGTGGTTCTCGATCTTCACGAGCGCGCCGCTCGCCTCGAGCATCGCCACCGCCTTCCTGCGAGCGGCGAACCGATCGAGCCCGTCGAGCTCCTTCGGGATGCGACCCTCGGCGTCGGCGATCGCGCCGACCTTCCCTTCGGGCGAGATGACGACCGGCATCGCGAGGCCGTGCCGCTTACCGACCTCGAAATCGTTCGCGTCGTGCGCCGGCGTGATCTTGAGTGCACCGGTGCCGAACTCCCGTTCGACGTAGCCGTCAGCGATCACCGGGATCGTGATGCCGACGAGGGGCAGCGTGAGGCTCTGTCCGACGAGTGCGCTGTAGCGCTCATCGTCGGGATGCACCGCGACCGCGACGTCGGCGAGGATCGTCTCGGGGCGGGTGGTCGCGATGGTGATGCCGTTCGACGGATCGTCGGCGAGGGGATAGCGGACGAGGTAGAGCTTCCCCTCACTGTCGTGGAACTCGGCCTCCTCGTCGGAGAGCGAGGTGAGGCAACGCGGGCACCAATGGATGACGCGATGGCCGCGATAGACGAGCCCCTTCTCGTGGAGCCGCACGAAGGCCTCGCGCACCGCGCGCGAGAGCTCGGGGGAAAAGGTGTACGCGGTCCGTGTCCAGTCGGCGGAGGCACCGATCGACTTGAGTTGCTGGAGGATCTGCCCTCCGGTCTCGGCGACGAACTCCTCGGTGCGCTTGACGAACGCCTCGCGCCCCAGGTCGAACCGGGTCTTCCCCTCCTTCGCCACGATCTTCTCGACGACGTTCTGCGTGGCGATCCCCGCGTGGTCGGTGCCGGGGAGCCAGAGGGTCTCGTCGCCGGCCATCCGACGCCAGCGGACGAGCACGTCCTGCACCGTGTTGTTCAGTCCGTGGCCGACGTGGAGGACCGCGGTGACGTTCGGCGGCGGGATGAGGACCGTGAAGGGATCGCGGTCGCCGCCGAATCGCTTGGTGCGCGCGGGATCGGCGTGGAAGGCGCCCGCCGTTTCCCACGCAGCGCTGATCGCGGGTTCGGCGGCCTTGAAATCGAAGTGGGTGGGGAGTTCCGCGCCCGCGGCCGCAGGTGCGGTCTGATTCGGCTCGCTCATCCGCACAAAACTAGCGAGCCGCTCGCACCTTCAGCCGCTGCCTGACCTCGACGACCCCGGGCACCCCGCGGGCGATCGTCACCGCGTGTTGCACCTCGCGCGCCGAGTGCACACGGCCGTGCAGCAGGATCGTGGTGTCATCGGACTGAATCTCGACTGCGCGCGCCGCGAGGATGGGGTCGTTCTCGAACGCCTCGAGCACGCGCGAGCCGAGTTCGTCCTCCTGCTCTTCGTCGCTTTCCTCCTCGCTCTCCTCGTCCGGCTCCTCCGCCTCCGACCAGGATTCTCGGAGCGACTGCGCGGCCTCGAGCAGTTCGCCGCCGCCGCTGACGGCACTCGAGACGAGTCGGCGACCTCGGTCGATGAGTCCACGCACGGAGAGGCGCCTCCCACTCCGTTTCTCGGCCAAGATGACACCTGCGGCGAATCCCGTGAGTGCACCTGCCACGACCCACAGCAGGGTATGGCCCGACGACTCCTCTTCTACGCGGACGACACGCATCTCAGTGACCTGCAAAAGGTTGGCAGCACATCGGGCCCCCGGCTAACTTGAGCCGAGACGGCCACTCTTGCTAGCTCCGAATGACTCAGCGCTCGATCTTCCCACCGACCCCTGATGCGCCGATCCGCCTGCGCCTGGTCGTCGGCTGGGGGCTCTTCTTCCTTTTCCTCCTCGCCGGGCTCGGGCTGCTCTGGCGAGCTGGCGCGTCGGTGGTCCCCCTGCTGGGCCTGATCGAGTCGTGACGGCCGCCGCTCCGGCGACACTGCGTCTCACGCTTCCCGACGGCGCCACGCGCGACGTCGCGCCGGGGACGCTGCCGCGCGACGTCGTTGCGACGATCGGTCCGCGTCTGCTGCTGGCCGCGATCGCCGTCGCGATCGACGGCGAGGTCCAGGATCTGATGACGCCGATCCGGAAGGGAGGGGCCTTCCAGGTGCTCACTGAGAAGGATCCTCGTGCCCTCGCGGTGCTGCGCCATTCGGGCGCGCACATCCTCGCGACGGCCGTGCGCCGACTGCGTCCTGATGCCAAGATCGGTTTCGGCCCCGCGATCGAAGACGGCTTCTACTACGACTTCGAGGTCGAGAAGCCCTTCACGCCCGAGGACTTGGAGACGTTTGAGGAGGCGATGCGCCGCGTGGTAGCGGAGAAGCTCCCCTTCGTGCGGGCCGAGGTGACCCAAGCGGAGGCGAAGAAGGTCTTCGCGGACGATCCCCTGAAGCTCGAGCGGCTGGACGACTTCACCGACCCAGCCGAGGTGATATCGACCTACACCGACGGCCCTTTCGTCGACCTCTGTCGCGGGCCGCACGTGCAGGACACGTCATACCTCAAGCACTTCAAGCTGCTGAGCGCCGCCGGGGCCTACTGGCGAGGCGACGAGCGGCGGCAGATGCTGCAGCGCATCTACGCGACGGCCTTCTTCAAGAAGGAGGAGTTGGACGCGCACTTGCACCAACTCTCGGAGTCGAAGAAGCGCGACCACCGCGTGGTCGGACGCCAGCTCGACCTCTTCCACTTCTTCCCGCACGCGCCCGGCGCCGCCTTCTGGACGCCGCGCGGGACGCATCTCTGGAACAGTCTCGAGGGCTTCGTGCGGGAGCGCCAGCAGGGGGCGTTCCAGGAGGTCCGCACGCCGTTGCTCTACCACAAGCGGCTCTGGGAGCAGTCGGGCCACTGGGGGAAGTACCGCGAGAACATGTTCCTCGTGCTCGACAAGGAGTCGGGCGAGCACGACATGTCGCTCAAGCCGATGAACTGTCCCTCGCACTATGTCCTGTTCGCCTCACAGAAGCATTCGTACCGCGAGTTGCCGGTCCGCTACGTCACCTTCGACGTGCTGCACCGGAATGAGGTCTCAGGGGCGCTTTCCGGACTGACGCGGGTGCGGCAGTTCTCGCAGGACGACTGTCACGTCTTCCTGCGCGAGGAGCAGATCGCCGAGGAGGTGCGCTTCCTCCTCGAGTTCATCCTTGGCTTCTACGACGCGTTCGGCCTGACGGCGAAGCTCAAGTTCGCGACGCGTCCTCCGGAGCGGATCGGATCCGATGAGCTCTGGGACCGCGCCGAAGCGGGATTGCGTGCTGCCCTCGAAGCGACCGGGCGTCCCTATGAGCTGAAGCCGGGGGACGGGGCCTTCTACGGCCCGAAGATCGACTTCGACGTGATGGACTCGATCGGCCGCGCCTGGCAGCTCGGCACGATCCAGCTCGACTACAACGCCCCCGAGCGCTTCGACCTCGAGTACACCGGCGAGGACAACACGGCGCACCGCCCGGTGGTGATCCATCGCGCGGTGAGCGGCTCGTTCGAGCGCTTTATCGCAATCCTGATCGAGCACTTCGCCGGGGCCTTCCCGGTGTGGCTCGCCCCCGAGCAGGTGCGAGTCCTCCCGATCTCCGACGAGGTTTTGGGGTACGCCGAGGAGGTGACGGCGAAACTCCGTGCGGTCGGCATCCGTGCTGTGTGCGACAGCCGCAGCGACACGCTCAATTACCGGATCCGGGAAGGCGAGATGATGAAGATCCCTTATATGGCAGTGCTCGGACGGCGGGAGGCGGACGGCGGACAGGTGGCGATACGGGTTCGCGGGACGGGGAAGAAGCAGGAGATCGTTTCCCTCGACGCGTTCGTCGAGCGAGTGACTCACGAGGTTCGCACGCGCTCTCTCACCCCCGCGCCGGGAGAGGGCGAATGAGGCGCACCATCGTCACTCTCGTGGCGTGCGCGATGGCGGCGACCGCCGGCGCACAGCCAGTCGATCGTCCGCGTCTCGACGCCGCCCGTGTGACCGGGGAGGTCGTCGCCGGCGCGTACGTCGGGATCGGTGGCTACTTCCTCGGCAAGTACGTGGCCGGGCGAGTCTCCAATGTGCTCGGTATCGAGAACGAGGGGACGCATCGCGCGATCGGCCTGATCGGCGGCGGGATCGGCGGCGGCCTTGCGACCGCTGGTGTGGTCTACGCCATCGGCTCGATGGGCGACACTGCGGGCGACTTCAACGCAACGGTCCTTGGGACGACGGCTGGTTTCGTCGTCGCGGTCGGCGTCGCGCGTCTGGTCCTTGGTCCCGGTGTCCGACCCCCAGCAGGAATGAGCACGGCGGCCCGTTGGGCGACTGCGAACGTCCTCGCCCTTCTCCCCGCGATCGGCGGGACGATCGGCTTCAACTCCACCCGTCGCACCCAGTAGCGAGGTCAGTCCCCAGATGTCCGACCGCACCCCCGTGATCGTTTCCGGCGCCCGAACGCCGATCGGCCGTTTCCTCGGCGGACTCGGCGCTCTCTCCGCCCCCGAACTCGGTGCGATCGCGATCCGCGCCGCGGTCGCGCGCGGGCGGATCGATCCCGCCAGGGTCGGCGAGGTGATCATGGGGAACGTGCTCCAGGGGGGCGTCGGCCAGGCGCCAGCACGTCAGGCGGCGATCAGGGCCGGGATCCCCGGCGACGTCCCGGCCTACACGGTGAACAAGGTCTGTGGCTCGGGCCTGCAGGCGGTGATGCTCGCGGCGCAGGCGATCCGCGCCGGCGACGAACAGTTGCTCATCGCCGGCGGTCAGGAGTCGATGTCGAACGCGCCGCACTATGTCCGCGGGATGCGGAACGGCGTGAAGTTCGGCGCTCAGGTGATGGCCGACGGCCTGATCTCTGATGGCCTCTGGTGTTCCTTCTATGATCGCCACATGGGCGGTCACGCCGAGTACACGGCGAAGAAGGCGGGGATCACGCGGGCCCGGCAGGACGAGTTCGCCCTTGCCTCGCACCAGAAGGCGATCGCCGCGATCACTGCTGGGCGATTCAAGCAGGAGATCGTCGCGGTCGAACTTCCGGGGAAGAAGGGACCGACCGTCGTCGACACCGACGAATCGCCGCGGGCCGACACCTCGCTCGACGCGCTCACGAAACTCAAGCCCGCCTTCGCGAAGGACGCGAAGGAGATAGCGGCCGAGGAACTCACGGTCACGGCGGGGAACGCACCGGGGCTCAACGACGGCGCTGCCGCGCTCGTTGTCGCGAGCGAAGCGTACGCCAAGGCGCACGGTTTGCCGATCCTCGCGCGGATCACCGGCTACGCCTCCGGCGGCGGCGACCCGCGAGACCTCTTCTTCGCGCCGATCGTGGCCGTGCGAAACTTGATGAAGAAGACCGGCACGACGATCGGCGACTACGACCTGATCGAGGCCAACGAGGCCTTCGCGTCGCAGGCACTCGCCGATGGCGATGCCTTGGGCTGGGACTGGGCCCGCGTGAACGTGAATGGCGGCGCGATCGCACTGGGCCATCCGATCGGGTCGAGTGGCGCGCGGGTGTTGGTGACGCTGCTCCACGCGCTCGAACAGCAGGGGAAAGCGACCGGGCTCGCGACCCTCTGCCTCGGCGGCGGGAACGCGGTGGCACTCAGCGTCGAGCGGGTGTGACGCGCCGAGCGATGCGCCGATGACCGGGATGTCGGATCGAATGGACGAGGCGTTCGCGGTACTGGGGCGCCTCGTGCTGTTTGCGCTCGTCGCGCTTCTCGTGCTCTTCCTCTCCGGCGTCGCGCTCAAGCCGTTCCTTCCCAACGGGCTCCCGACGGGACGTGATGGCCGCGTGCTCTTCGCGATGATGGTGGCTTTCGGCCTCGTCGTCGCGCACATCGTCACGGTCGCGGTGAGTGATCGAGGGCACTGGTGGCTCGCGGGATTCGGTGAGGGCCAGTGGAGCGTTCGGTGGCTCCTCGCGGGGCCGATCAGTGGTGTGGTCGGAGTCCTCCTCGGCGTCGTTGTGCTCGTGCTCGTCGGGGCGCTCGCTGCGGTGCCCTCGCCAGCGAGTGATGCGGGAACCTTCCTGCTCGACGCCCTGCTGCTGATCGGCGTACTCGCCGCAGTCGAGGAACTCGCCTTTCGGGGCTACCTCTTCGGCGTTCTCGAGGTTCGGCTGGGCCACCGCACGACGATCCTGCTCACGAGCCTGGCGTTCGCCCTCTTCCATTCGCGAGGCGCTCTTACGACTGGGGTCACGCTGCTCGCGGCGTTCGTCGCGGGCATCTTCCTCGGCGTCATCCGGTGGCGGGGCGGCCTCCCGGCGGCGTGGCTCGGTCAGCTCGGCATCGTTGGCACGCAGGTGATCCTGCTCCACTTCCCGTCCCGCGGCATCGAACTGGGATCGCCGCCCGGATGGCGGCTCGTCTCCTCAGGGGCCGACTGGCTATCGGGCGGGAGTTGGGGAGTGGAGGGAGGCGTGGCCGTCGCTGCTGGCTTGACGGTGGTTACCTTTCTCCTCTTCCGCGTTCCGCGCTCCTTCCGCCCCACTTCCCGATATGAGTGACCGGTTCGCCGTCGTCGGCGCTGGGCAGATGGGCAATGGCATCGCCCACGTCTGCGCGACGAGCGGATTCGCGGTGATGATGGTCGACGCCTCGTCCGACGCGCTCGCGAAGGGGAAAGGGACGATCGAGAAGAATCTCGAACGCCAAGTGAAGAAAGGGAGCCTGAGTGCCGCCGATCGTGACGCGGCGCTGGGCCGGATCAGCACTTCGACCGCGCTCGAGGCGGTCGCCGGCGCGACGGTGGTCGTCGAAGCGGCGACCGAGCGGAAGGACCTCAAGTTCCAGATCTTCCGCGATCTCGACCGCCTCACGGCACCCGGGGCGATCCTCGCGACCAATACGAGTTCGATCTCGATCACCGAGATCGCCGGTGTCACGAAGCGGCCCGAGCAGGTGATCGGGATGCACTTCATGAATCCGGTGCCGGTGATGCAGCTCGTCGAAGTGATCCGAGGCCTCGCGACGAGCGACGCGACGAATGCCCGCACGATCGAACTCGCCAAGGCCCTCGGGAAGACGCCGGTCGAAGCGAATGACTTCCCGGGCTTCATCGCGAACCGGATCCTGATGCCGATGATCAACGAGGCGTGCTACGCCGTGATGGAGGGCGTCGGCACGCCGGAGGCGGTGGACCAGGTGATGAAGCTCGGGATGAATCACCCGATGGGCCCGCTGACCCTCGCCGATCTCATCGGCCTCGACACCTGCGTGGCGATCCTCGAGGTGCTGCACGAGGGACTCGGGGATCCGAAGTACCGGCCCTGTCCTCTCCTCAAGAAGTACGTCGCGGCCGGTTGGCTCGGTCGCAAGTCGGGACGCGGTTTCTACAGCTACGCGACGTGATGACGGACCTTCGTGCGCTCTCCGAGGAGCAGCGCGCGATCATCGAGACCGCGCGCGCCTTCGCCGCCGAGCACGTTGCCCCCTTCGCCGCGAACTGGGACCGCGACAGCCATTTCGAGCCGACACTCGTGAAGCGCCTCGGCGACCTCGGCTTCCTCGGGATGATGCTCCCCGCGGAGTACGACGGACTCGGCCTCGATACCCGGACCTACCTCCTCGCGCTCGAGGAGATCGCGGCGGCCGATGCATCGGTGGCGGTGTTGATGTCGGTACACAACTCGCTGCCGACGCAGATGCTCAACGCCTTCGGGACCGCGGAGCAGAAGCGGCAGTTCCTCGCGCCGATGGCGCGCGGCGAACTGCTCGGCGCCTTCGCCCTCTCCGAACCTGAGGCCGGCTCCGATGCCTCGGCGATCCGTTGTCAGGCGCATCGCGACGGGAAGGACTGGATCCTCGATGGCACCAAGGCCTGGGTGACGAGTGGTCCCCACGCCGGCGTGATCATCGCGATGGTGCGGACCGACTCGCCGGAGGATCGGCGGCGCTCGAAGGGCGTCTCCGCCTTCATCCTGACCCCCGACCTCCCCGGATTCCACGTCGGCAGGAAGGAGGAGAAGATGGGACTTCGGGCTTCGCCAACGGTGTCGCTCCGGTTCGACCAGATGCGGGTCCCCGCCGACCGGATGCTCGGCGAGGAGGGGATGGGGTTCATCTATGCGATGCGGTCGCTCGAACACGGGCGCCTGGGGATCGCAGCGCAGGCGATCGGGATCGCTCGCGCCGCGTTCGGCGCGGCACGCGCCTATGCGATCGAGCGCAAGCAGTTCGGCCGGCCGATCGCCGAGTTCCAGGGGATCCAGTTCAAGCTGGCCGACATGGCGACACAGATCGCCGCCGCGCGAGCGCTGCTGCACACGACGGCGTCAGCCAAGGACCGCGGCCTGGCCGTGCCCGGCGAAGTATCCATGTGCAAATTGTTCGCGAGCGAGATGGCGATGTCGGTCACGACGCAGGCGATCCAGGTCTTCGGCGGCTACGGTTATGTGAAGGAGTATCCGGTGGAGAAGTACTTCCGTGACGCGAAGGTCACGGAGATCTATGAAGGGACGTCCGAGGTGCAGCGGATCATCATCGGGCGCGCAGTATCGCAGGAGCTGTGAGGCGGATCGCCGTTACCTCACACCTCCCCTCTCACACCTCCCACCTGCCTCTTAGATGAAGATCTTCGATACGATCTCCCAGTTAGGCCACGAACAGCTCGTCCTCTGCAGCGACGACTCGGCCGGGTATCGCGGCATCATCGCGATCCACGACACCACGCTCGGACCGGCGCTCGGCGGGACGCGGTTCTGGAACTACGCCTCCGATGACGAGGCGATCGTGGACGCCCTTCGCCTCGCGCGGGGGATGACCTACAAGAATGCCGTGGCTGGACTCAACCTCGGCGGCGGCAAGTCGGTCATCATCGGCGACAACCGGACGACGAAGCGGGAGATGATCTTCCGCGCCCACGGCCGGTTCGTCGAGTCGCTCGGTGGCCGCTACGTCACCGCGGAAGACGTCGGCACCAGCACCGCCGATATGGACTTCGTCCATATGGAGACCGACTATGTGGCCGGTCTCGCGAACAAGTCGGGGGATCCTTCACCGGTGACGGCCCGCGGCGTCTTCCGCGCGATCGAGGCCTCGGCGAAGCACAAGTGGGGATCGCCGTCGCTCGAGGGGAAGACCATCACGGTGCAGGGGCTCGGCAACGTCGGCACCTATCTCTGCCGCGAGCTCGCCGCTGTCGGGGCGAAGCTCATCGTGACCGACATCCGGCCCGAGCGAGTGAAGAAGGCCGTCGAAGAGTTCGGCGCGAAGGCAGTCGACGGGGACGCGATCTACGAGACGAAGGCCGACATCTTCGCCCCCTGCGCCCTCGGTGCGATCCTCAACGACCAGACGATTCCCAAACTCAAGGTCGAGGTCGTCTGCGGTGGCGCGAACAACCAGCTCCACGAGCCGGCGAAACACGGCGAGATGCTCGAGAAGCGAGGGATCCTCTACGCCCCCGACTTCGTCGCCAATGCCGGCGGCGTGATCAATGTCTACAGTGAGCTCGCGGGGTGGTCACCCGAACGCTCGCTGCGGAAGGCGGACGCGATCTTCGAGACGATCCTCGGGGTCTACCAGATCGCGAAGGAGGAGGGCGTCTTCACGTACGACGCGGCCGACAAGCTCGCCGAGCGGCGGATCGCGGCGGTGCACGGGCTGGTGCGCACCTGGCCGCAGTGGCCGCGGAAGAGCTGACCGTGGGCGAGCGGATCCCGATCGCCTCGGATCACGCCGGGTTCGAGATGAAGGAGCACCTGAGCGCGGCGCTGCGGAAACTTGGCTACGAGGTGGACGACCTCGGGACGCACTCGCCCACGTCGACCGACTATCCCGACTACGCGCACCCCCTCGCCGAGCAGGTCGAGCGGGGCGAGGCCAAGCGTGGGGTGCTCCTCTGCGGCACGGGACTCGGGATGTCGTACGCGGCGAACCGGCACCACGGCGTGCGCGCGGCGGTCGCCTGGACGCCGGAGATCGCCGCGCTCGCGCGAAAACACAACGACGCCAACGTGCTGGTCGTGCCGGCGCGATTCGTGAGCGAGGAGGACGGGGTGCAGATCCTCAAGACCTGGCTCGAGACGGAGTACGAGGGGGGGCGACACGACCGTCGCGTCGCGAAGATCGAGCGGGAGGGAGAATGAGGCCGGGCTGGAACACCTGGGATCGCCGTCTCCCCGGCGCCGCGCTCCTCGGCACCGACCCCGAGATCGCCGGACTCATCGCCGAAGAGACGCGACGGCAATCCGAGGGACTCGAACTGATCGCGAGCGAGAACTTCGTCTCGCCAGCGGTGCTCGAGGCGATGGGCTCCTCGCTCACGAACAAGTACGCCGAGGGCCTCCCGGGGAAGCGCTACTACGGTGGCTGCGAGGTCGTGGACAAAGTCGAACAGTTGGCGATCGACCGCGCGAAGCTGCTCTTCGGCGCTGACCACGCGAATGTCCAGCCCCACTCCGGCGCGACGGCGAATGCCGCGGTCTTCCTCGCCTTCCTCAAGCCCGGCGAGACGGTGATGGGGCTCGACCTCTCGCAGGGGGGGCATCTCACGCACGGCTCGCCGGTGAACTTCTCGGGGCTCAACTACCGGGCGGTGCACTACGGCGTCGATGATCACGGGATCATCGATTACGCGGCGATGCGGGAGCTCGCCCGGCGGGAACGCCCCAAGCTGATCATCGCCGGCTACAGCGCCTATTCACGCGTGTTGGACTACGCGCAGTTCGCCGACGCGGCGAAGGAGGTCGGCGCGATCTTCATGGTGGATATGGCGCACTTCGCCGGCCTCGCCGCGACCGGCGTCTATCCGAGCCCGGTGCCGCACGCCGACGTGGTGACCACGACCACGCACAAGACGCTGCGCGGGCCGCGGGGTGGGCTCATCCTCTGCAAGGCCGAGCACGCGAAAGCGATCGACAAGGCGATGTTCCCCGGCACCCAGGGAGGACCGCTCGAGCACGTGATCGCGGCGAAGGCGGTCGCATTCAAGGAAGCGCTGGACCCGACCTTCACGACGTACTGCCAGCAGGTCGTTGCGAATGCGCGGACGCTGGCCGCGGCGCTCATCGCGCGCGGCGTGCAGATCGTCTCCGGCGGGACCGACAATCATCTGATGCTCGCTGACCTCCGCACGCGCGGGTCGGGCCTCACCGGCAAGCTCGCCGAGCAGGCGCTCGATCGGGCGAGCATCACCGTGAACAAGAACACCGTGCCGCGTGAGACGCAGTCCCCATTCGTCACGAGCGGGATCCGCATCGGCACACCGGCAGTGACGACCCGCGGGATGAAGGAGCCAGAGATGGAACGCATCGCTCTCCTCATCGACCGCGTCCTCGGCGCGCCGACCGACGAGAAGGTGACGGCCGACGTAAAGGCGAAGGTGAGGGAGTTGGCTGACGAGTATCCCTTGTACCTCTGACGGCGGACGGCGGTGGGCGGACGGCGGTAACGACGAAAAACCCGTAGTTTCCTTTCACCTTCCACCTTCCACCTTCCACCTGTAGTTCTGATGCCCGATCTGGCTTTTCGCGACGGCGTGATGGATCGCATCAGGATGCGCGAGGGGCGCTATGACGAGCGCGCCTTCCTCTTCGTGCTCGCCGCCCTCGAGTTCTGCCAGCAGCGCCTGACCGAGCGGCGCCATCTCACTGGACGGGAATTGGCCGAGGGATGCCGGGACCTCGCGCTGGTCCGGTACGGGGTGCTCGCCCGCGAGGTGCTCGCCCACTGGGGCATCCGCGACTCGAGCGACTTCGGCGAGTTGGTCTTCGCCCTCGTTGACGTCGGACTCCTGATGAGTCAGCCGACCGACACGAAGGACGACTTCATCGCAGTCTTCGACTTCCACCAGGCGTTCGATCGGGACTATCCTTGGAACGCGACGCCGGCCCTCCTATGAGCGTGCGGGTCGTGACCGCCGCCGAGGCGCGCTCTCGCGACGCCGCGGCGATCACGGCGGGCATCGATTCGTTCACGCTGATGCGGGCCGCCGGAGAGCGCACGGCGCACTTCCTCCTCCGACGGATCAGCGAACTGCGCGAGCGAGGGGCGATCGTCTTCGCCGGTGGCGGGAACAACGGCGGGGACGCGTGGGTGGTCGCCGGTGCGCTCGCCCGTTCGGGGTGTCCGGTGCGGGTCGAGATGGTCGAGGCGCCGCGGACCGCCGATGCCAAGCGCGCCCGCGACGAGGCGCTTCCCTCGATCGACGATGTCTCCCCCTCGAACTGGCCGGCCCTCGTCGTCGATGGGGTCCTCGGTACTGGTACGGAAGGGGAGGCGCGCGACCCCGCGGCCGCGGCGATCGCCCGGATCAACGAGATGCGCGGGGCTGGGGTGACGATCGTCGCACTCGACGTCCCGAGCGGGCTCGACGCGACGACCGGTGCTGGCAACGCCGTGGTCCACGCGAACCTCACCTGCACCTTCGGCACGCTGAAGCGGGGCCTCCTGCTGCGCCGCGACGAGGCCGGCGGGATCGTCGTGATCGACATCGGCCTCGGTGTGCACGCCGAACTCGCCGACGGTGCACCGACGCTCGTCGACAGCGTCACCGTGCGGCGTGCCATCGCACCGATCCCTTCCGATGCGCACAAGGGCGTGCGGCGCCGCCTCGCGGTGATCGGCGGCGGAGACGGAATGGCGGGCGCGCCGATGCTCGCTGCCCGCGGCGCGATGCGGAGTGGGATCGGGATGGTCCAGCTCCTCGTGAGCCCGTCGAATGTCCCGGTGGTGCAGGCCGCGCTCCCCGAGACGATGGCGTCGCGCTGGCCGGTGACCGGAGAGGACCAGGACCGGGTTCTTCACTGGGCGCACGTCCTCTTGCTCGGCCCCGGTCTTGGTCGCACCGCGATGACGCGCGCGCTCGTCGAACGGCTGCTCCTCGCCTGGCGCGGCCCGGTGCTCCTCGATGCCGACGCGCTGAACGTGTTCGAGGGGGAGCCGCGCACCCTTGGTTCGCTCCTCGCCGGCCGACCGGCGATCGTCACGCCGCATCCGGTGGAAGCGGGGCGGCTCCTTCGCCTCGATCCTTCCGAGGTGATCGCGCGCCGATTCGAGGTGGGGCTCGAACTGGCCAAACAGCTCGGCGCGACGGTGGTGCTCAAGGGGCCGCCGACCGTCGTCTCGTCGCCCGACGGGCGAGTGGCGGTCTCCGCGTCCGGGGCGCCGACGCTCGGGATCGCAGGGAGCGGCGACGTACTCGCCGGCATCATCGCGACGCTGCTCGGGCAAACGGGAGACCCCTTCGCCGCCGGCACGAGCGGCGCGTGGATCCACGGGCGGGCCGGAGAACGCGCCGCCGAACTCGGTTCAGTGCGCGGTTCCTCGCTCGAGGACGTGGTGACCGCGCTGCGCGACGTCTGGTCGCTCGCCGATCGGGTTCCGGAGTCGCCGGAGCTCGCCGAACTCCCGGCCCTCGGCGTGCAGCGGTGACTCAACACATCGCACTGGGCCCCGGCGCCGAGTTCGATGCGGTACGGAGGATGCTGACAACGTGGGGACCCCTCGCGCGCGGGATCGGCGACGATGCGGCGGTGATCGATGTGCCGATGGGTTCGCGCTTGCTCGTGAGCACCGACTCGTGCATCGAGGGAGTGCACTTCCGCCGTCCCTGGCTCACGAGTGAGGAGATCGGATGGCGCGCGACCGTCGCCGCACTCAGCGATCTCGCGGCGATGGGCGGCGACGTCATCGGGATCCTGCTTGCGCTCACCCTTCCGCGGTCCTGGCACGGCGATCTCGAGGCGATCGCGACCGGAGTCGGTGGCGCGTGCGAACGCTACGGCGCAATGATCGCCGGTGGCGACGTGACCGATGGCGACCATCTGGCGCTCAACATCACCGCGCTCGGCCACGCCGCCTCGCCACTCTCGCGCAGGGGAGCGCGCCCAGGGGATACGCTCTACGTCACCGGGCAACTGGGGGGACCGGGCAGTGCGCTCACGGCGTGGGAACGCGGCCACGCGCCCAAGCCTGCGGCGCGACAGCGGTTCGCCCGTCCGGAGGCACGGCTCGCGGCGGGGCGCTGGCTCGCCGCGCAGGGCGTGCACGCGGCGATCGATCTCTCCGACGGACTCGCTGGCGACCTGGCGCATCTCGCGGCGGCGAGCGGCGTGCGCTGCGTTCTCGAGCTCGGCGCGGTGCCCTGCCAGAGTGGAGTCGGACCTCGAGACGCAGTCGCCAGTGGCGAGGAGTACGAGCTGCTCGTCGCCGCTCCGACTCTCGACTGTCCGGCGTTCCGCCTTGCGCAGGGCGGCTTGACGCTGACGGCCGTGGGGCGAGTCGAAGACGCCCGCGCGGGAGGCGGTGGTCAGGTCGTGGTCGAAGAGGGGGGACAGCCGATCGCACGGCCACGCTCGCACGACCACTTCGCAGAGCGATGAGGGGGGCGCTCCGCGCCACGTTCGTGGTGCTCACGGTGATCGCCAGCACGCCGATCCTCGGCGCGATCGTCATCCTCGGCGCGCTCTTCCGGGTCCGTGATCGTCCGGGTTCCATATTCGATTGGACGGCGCGGACCTGGGGCCGCGTGCACCTCTGGGCCGGCGGCGTGCGCGTCATCGAGCACGGTCTGGAGAACAAAGCCGGCGCGCAGCACATCTTCGTCGCGAACCATCTCGGCAACTTCGACGTCTTCGCGCTCGCCGCCGTGCTCCCCTGGATCAAGTTCGTCGCGAAGGCCGAGCTCTTCCGACTTCCGATCTTCGGTCGCGCGATCCAGGCGGCCGGGATGATCCCGATCGAGCGGGCAAAGGCGAAGGCGGCCTTCGGCGCCTACTCGATCGCGACCGAACGGATCCACGCCGGGGCGTCGGTCGCCGTCTATCCCGAGGGCACCCGAGGTGACGCGTACCCCCTCCGTCCCTTCAAGCGCGGCCCCTTCGTGCTTGCCATCCAAGCGCAGGCGCCGGTCGTTCCGATCGTCGTGTACGGCGCCCTCGAGATCAATCGAAAGGGTCGGTTCAGCGTGCGCCCCGGGACGCTGCATCTGCACTTCCTGCCGGCCATCCCCACCACCGGACTCACCTTTGCCGACCGCGGTACCGTGGCGCGCAAGGCCTACGAGGCAATGGCGCAGTGCCTGCGTCAGCGGTACGGCGTCGAATCGCCACCGTATCTGCCGGTCTGAGCGGTAGCTTCCGGTGGTGCTGTAGTGCCCCACATCACACCGCTGCGGTCTCCCCACTCCCATCTTCCATCCGATGTCCACCATCGTCGCCGTCCTCGCCCGTGAGATCCTCGACTCCCGCGGCAATCCCACCGTCGAGTGCGATGTGATCCTTGAGGGCGGCACCTACGGCCGCGCGGCCGTTCCGAGCGGCGCCTCCACCGGCGAGCACGAAGCGAACGAGTTGCGCGACGGTGATCCCGAGCGCTACTTGGGCAAGGGGGTGCGGAAGGCGGTGCAGAACGTCGAGAGGCTCATCGAGCCGGAGCTGATCGGCCTCGACGTGACGGAGCAGCTGGTGATCGACCGCGCGATGATCGCACTCGACGGCACGAAGACCAAGTCGAAGCTCGGCGCGAATGCGATGCTCGCGGTCTCGATGGCCTGCGCGCGCGCGGGTGCGGCGAGCGTGGATCTCGCGCTGCACCGCTATCTCGGCGGCCCGATGGCGCGCACGCTCCCGGTGCCGATGATGAACATCCTGAATGGCGGGGCCCACGCGACCAATACGGTGGATTTCCAAGAATACATGATCGTCCCCGTCGGGGCCGAGAGCTTTGCCGAAGCGCTCCGAATGGGGACGGAGGTGTTCCACGCGCTCAAGAAGGTGCTGGTGAAGCGGAAGCTCTCGACCGGCGTCGGCGACGAGGGGGGATTCGCTCCCGACCTGAAGAGCGACGAAGAGGCGCTCAGGGTGGTGATGGAGGCGATCGAGGCGGCGGGCTACCAGCCGGGGACCGAGATCGCGATCGCCCTCGACTGCGCGGCGAGTGAACTCTTCACCAACGACAAGTACACCTTCAAGAAGAGCGGCGCGGGGACGAAGAGCGCCGAGCAGATGGTCGAGATGTACGCCAAATGGTTGCAGAAGTACCCGATCGTCTCGATCGAGGACGGGCTCGCCGAGAGCGATTGGACCGGCTGGGGGGTACTCACGGAGAAGCTCGGGGACCGCTGCCAGCTGGTCGGCGACGACCTCTTCGTCACCAACACCGAATTCCTCGCTCGCGGGATCGAGGAGGACGTGGCCAACGCGATCCTGGTGAAGGTGAACCAGATCGGCACGTTGACCGAGACGCTCGAGACCATCGAGATGGCGGGACGGAACGGCTACCGCTCGATCATCTCGCACCGTTCGGGAGAGACCGAGGACACCTTCATCGCCGACCTGGCGGTGGCGACGAATGCGGGGCAGATCAAGACTGGATCGGCGAGCCGGACGGATCGGGTCGCCAAGTACAATCAACTGTTGCGGATCGAGTCCGAACTCGGGGTGAACGCCGAGTATCCGGGAGGGGCGATCTATGGGATCGGCGGCTAGGAAGCCGAGGGCGCGGGGGGCGGCCGGCGGCGCCCTCACGAACAAGCAGATCCTCGGGCGCGTGGTCCTCGCGGCCGGGGCGCTCTCGGTCATCGCCTTCGCCGTGCAGGGCGGGGAGTACGGCACGACCGACCTGATCCGGCAGCAGCGGCAACTGACGCACGAACGCGCGGCGGTCGACTCGCTCGAGGCCGATGTGAAGCGGCTGCAGGCGTACAAGAAGCTCATCGAATCCGACCCGGTGACGCAGGAACGGATCGCTCGCGAGGAGTTCGGAATGGTGAAGGGGGATCGTGAGATCCTCTACCGGTTCACCGAGCCGACGTCGTCGCCGCCCTGATGCGCCTTTCTCGTCGACGCAGCGCGTTGGTCCTCGCGGCCTTGCTGGTTGCCGCGATCAGCTGCGGCCGAGAGATCACGGGTCCGCCCTCGCAGGTCGGCCGGATCGCCCGGCTGCCCGCGCTCGCGCTCGAATTCCCGGCGAACGCGCGGCGGACCGATGGCGTGAGCGTAGTCGCGTTCGAGCGGGTGCACATCAAGTTGACGCGGCTCAGCGGCGCGGTGGCCCTCGAGCGAACGATCGACTTCCCGGCTGACGCCGACTCGTTGCCCCTGGCGCTCACCGTCACGCTCTTGCCCGACGCGCCCGCGAGCGGGGAGCCGATGACGATCCTCGTGGAACTGATCAACGCGGCGAATCTGGTCGTGTTCCGGGGAGGGCCGCTGACGATCGTCGTCCGTGAGGGGAGCGTCGGGGATCCAACGACGGCGACCGCGGTGACGCTCGACTACATCGGCACCGGTTTCGACGCGACGCGGGTCGAGATGACGCCGAGCGTCGTGAATGCGTTCGAGGGGGACCCGCTCACGTTCAGCGCACAGGCCTTCGATGTGCTGAACAATGTGATCGCAGGAACACCCGTCCGATTCGTCAGTACCGACACATCGATCGTGACCGTGAATGAATCGGGTGTCGGGGTCGCACGCGCCAAGCGCGGAACGGCACAGGTGATCGCGTCGTTGCTGACTGGCCCTGCCGACACGGCCGACGTGACCGTCGCGCTCCGCGCTTCGACGCTCGAACTCGTGAGTGGCAATGGCCAGACGGGCGTTGCCGGCGCGGCGCTCGGACAGAACGTCGTGGTACGGGCGCGCGCGGTGGACAACGTGCCGGTCGCGGGTGTCGCCGTGACATTCGCCGCGGGGTCGGGCGGGTCGCCCACGGCGTCGATCGTCGCGACCGATGCGGCGGGCCTCGCGAGTTCGGCGTGGGTCCTCGGGCCCACTGTTGGAGCCCAATCGCTCACTGCGAGCGCGTCGGGGCTTACGGGAAGTCCCGTCGCGTTCGGCGCGACCTCGGTCGCCGGCACCGCTACCCAGCTCGCGGTGACGGCGCAGCCGTCCAATGTGGTCGCCGGCGTCGCGATCGCGCCGGCGGTGGTGGTGACGGTGCGCACGGCGGGCGGACTCACCGCGACCTCGTTCAACGGGAATGTCACGATCGCCATCGGCACCAACGGCGGTACGAGCGTGCTCGGCGGAACGCTCACCGTCGCCGCGGTAGGTGGCATCGCCACGTTCGGTGACCTGACCCTCGACAAGATCGGCGCTGGGTACACGCTCGTCGCCTCCTCTGGCGTGCTCCCGCAGGCGACCTCAGGCGGCTTCTCGGTGACCCCAGCGGCGCCGTCGGTGCTCGCCTTCTCGGTGCAGCCCGCGGGGGGAACGCCCGGCGTGACACTCGTGCCGGCGCCGCGCGTCGTCGCGCGCGATGCATTCGGCAACCTGACGGCGTACAGCGGATCGATCGCGCTCGCGATCGGTTCTAACCCTGGTGGTGCGGGCCTCACTGGGACCGCGTCGGTCTCGGCGGTAAGTGGCGAGGCGACCTTTGCCGACCTTCAGCTCACCGCCACCGGAGTGGGCTACACATTCGTCGCGACCGGCGGCGGGATGACGGCGGCGACCAGCGATCCGTTCACGATCGGCGCGACCGTCATCTCGTGGATCAACCCGAGCGGCGGCAACTGGAGCATCGCCGCGAACTGGAACCTGAATCGTCTTCCGACCGCCGCCGACGTGGCGAACATCACGCTCGGTGGCACGTACACGGTCGCGCTTGATGTGAACACGAACGTCGCGGGCCTTGTCCTCGGCGGAGCGAGTGGATCGCAGACGTTCACGATGAGCAGTCGCACGCTGACGCTTGCCGGACCGCTGACGGTTGGGGCGAACGGCGTCGTGGTGGCGACGAACAGCTCCTTCGCAGGGGGCGGTGTGCTCGCGAACGCAGGTGCCCTGACTCTGGTCGCCTCGAGCGTGAATGTCGCGCTGGACAACCAGGGGACGCTCATCGCGTCGGGGAACTCGGCGATCAATGGCGCGCTGACGACGAACGCCGGCTCGGTGCTGCGGGTGGGGCAGGTGGATGGGAGCACGAGCCAGGCGACGCTGACGGTGGCGAACGGCTTCACGAACCTCGGCGCGATCGAACTCACGGTCGTGATCGGCATCGCGTACAACGCCCAGCTCTCGGTCACGAACGGCACGCTCGTGAACGCGCCGGGCGGGACGATCCGCGCGCT
>JANPCH010000019.1:0-5274 GCA_031430835.1 Gemmatimonadaceae bacterium | reverse complement strand
GCCAATCACCCCCAGATCATCCACTTCGTCGTCGGCCTGCTCTTCGTCGGCGTCGCCTTCCGTCTCATCTCGCTCACGCCTTGGTTCAAGTGGACGAAGCACGCTGGCGCCGCGCTGCTCTTCATCGGTACCGTCGCGACGCTCGGCGCCGTGAAGTCGGGTGACGACGCCCACGGCCCGGTGGAGCGGATCCCTGGGGCGCGGGACCTCGTGATCCATCACGAGGAGCACGGAAAGCAGACGCGCACGATCTTCCTCGTCGTCGCAGGGGCGGAGCTGTTGGCGCTGGGTCTCGCCGCCGGCGTGAAGACGGGTGGATTCGCGAAGTGGGCGTATATGGCTTCGGCGGTGGTCGGCCTCTACGGCCTCTCCGTGCTCTACGAGACCTCGCAACTCGGCGGCAGGCTGGTCTACTCCTACGCCGGCGGCCCGGGACTTCGAACGGGCGAGGCGATCGACACCGAGCGGCTGCTTCTCGCCGGACTGTACAATCAGGCGATGGCCGATCGTCGCGCGAAGAAGCCGGTCGAGGCGGCGCGCCTGATCGACGAGATGACGATGCGGTTCGGTGCCGACACAACGGTACAGTTCCTGCGCGCCGAGTCGCTCTTGCTCGATACGAAGGACTACGCGGGCGCGCTGGCAGCCACGCGAGCGGTCGCGATCGACACGATGCCGCGGTGGGTGACGCGCAAGGCGAGCCTCACGGCCGACGCCTTCATCGCGATGGGGATGCGTGACTCGGCGAAAGCCGTCCTCGCGCCGCTGGTGGCAAAGTTCCCGGCGAACACGCGGCTCAAGGCGAAGTTCGATTCGCTGCCGTAGAGGAGGCGTTCACCGGGGAGCGGGTGGATCCACCGCCCCCGGAGCCTCTTGAGGAGCGTGGCGCGATCGTTCCGGATGAGGTGAATGGTGCGAGGCGGCGCGATGCCGCCGAGTGATCGCACTCCGAAGTCGATGAGCTCGAGCATCACCGGCGCGAGTTCGCGTCCGCGCGAACCGACGGTGTAGTGGACCTTGCGGCCGTCGCGCGGGTCCGGCTGCTCGCAGAGGACGTGCGCCTCGACGAGCGCCTCGAGGCGCAGCGCAAGGATGCTTGTTGAGATTCCCTCCCCCGCGCGGCGGAAGTTGCGGAATCCCTTGAACATCACGTCGCGGAGGATGAGCAGCGACCATCGATCGCCGACGAGGTCGAGCGCGCGTGCGATCGGGCAGGTCGAACGGGGAGGAAGGGGCATAGGTCGAATCGGCGAGGAATTGAGATCACTTCGGTTTCGCAAGTGATCTCGAAAGTGACCTCAATTCGAGACCACGCCCTCACCCACACCGCGCGACCCGAATCCGATTCCCGCGCTGGCGCGCACCACCGCACGCCAAGCAGATTTCCCACTCTCACCTCAACCCACCCATGCGACTCACTGCCCTGCTCCTCCTCCCGCTCATTGCTGCCGTCGACCCCGCCGGCGCGCAACAGCCCCCCGCCTCGCCACGCGACACGGTGCGCGCGACGATCGGGACCGCCTCGGTAATGATCGACTATGGCCGCCCATCGAAGCGCGGGCGCGAGATCTGGGGCGGCCTCGTCCCCTATGACGCGACGTGGCGGCTCGGCGCCAACGGTGCCACGCAGATCCGCACCGACAAGGACCTCGTGATCGGCGGCGTGACCCTGCCGGCCGGATTCTACACCCTCTGGCTCGTGCCCACGCCGACCGCCGCCACGCTCGTCGTCAACTCGCAGACGGGTCAGTGGGGCACCGCCTACGACGCGACCAAGGATCTCCTGCGGATCCCGATGACGCTGCGCGCGGACCTCCCGACGATGGAGGAACGTTTCACCATCAAGGTCGAGGGCGGGGAGCTCGTCCTCCTCTGGGACCGCGCCGGCTACAGCACGTCGATCAAGGCGAAGTGAGAGGTTCCGGGTTCCTCGTTCTGGTCGCGCTGGCGCTCGGACTCGCGGCGGGGCCGTTCGTGCCCGCCGCATTCGTTCCCTTCGCCGACGTGATCGGCACGCTCTGGACGAACGCGATCCGGATGACCGTGATCCCCCTCGTCGCCACGCTCACGATCGCATCGGTGGCGTCCACGGGCGGCAGCAAGGAGCTCCGCACGGCCGGCCTCCGCGCGGTCGGTGTCTTCCTCGTGCTGCTGGTGGCGGGCGGGCTGCTGGCCTACGTGATCGCCCGCGCATCCTTCTCCGGGTTCGAGTTGCCGCCCGACGTCGCGGCGGCGATCCAGGGCTCTACGACCGCCGCCGCACCGACGCAGGCGATGCCAACCCTCGCGCAACGCCTCCTCGAGATGGTGCCGGTGAATCCGATCAGGGCCGCGGCCGACGGAGCCCTGCTCCCACTCGTCGTCTTCGCGCTCGCGCTGGGGTTCGCCCTCAAGCAGATCGGCGAGGAGCGGCGCGAGGCAGTGATCGCCACCTGCCGCGGCATCACCGATGCGATGCTCGTCGTCGTCGGTTGGGTCGTCGCGATCGCGCCGATCGGCGTCTTGGGACTCGCACTCGCCCTGGGGTCGCGCCTCGGCAGCTCATCCGTCGGCGCATTGGCCCACTACATCGCGACGCTCGCCGGCACGCTGCTGCTTTTCACCCTGCTCCTGTATCCAGTCGTCGTGCTGCTCGGGCGCGTGTCCCTCAAGGCCTTCGCCGCCGCCGCGGCCCCCGCGCAAGCGCTCGCGCTCGGCTCACGCTCCTCCCTCGCCGCGCTGCCGCTGATGATCAGCGCCGCCCGCGATCGCCTCGGGCTCGGACCGGTCGCGAGCGGCTTCGTGCTCCCGCTCGCCGTCTCGACCTTTCGCGTGAACGTGCCGATGGCGTGGGTGGTCGGTGTGGCCTTTCTCGGCAAGCTCTACGGCATCCCGATCAGCGACACCGCACTGCTCACGCTCATCGTCACCTCGACCCTGCTCAGCTTCAGCGTCCCCGGCATCCCCTCCGCGAGTCTCTTCCTCCTCGCGCCGGTGCTCGTGGATATCGGCCTGCCCGCCGAGGGTGTGGGGATCCTGATCGCCGTCGACGTGATCCCCGACATGTTCAAGACACTCGCGAACGTGACCTCTCACCTCACGTCGGCCGTGCTCGTCGCGCCTCGGTCCGAGGCCGCGCGGTACCAGTAACCGACGCCGAGCAGGAACGCGCCGACCACGAGGTAGCTACCGACCCGCAGGCCGATGTTTGAGAGGTCACTCGCCTGCACCACCGCCTTGAGCGCGGCGAAGAGTGCGATGGCGAGACCCGCGTGCCGAAGGACTGGGATGCCGCGATGGCGTCCGATCCCGATCGCGACCACGCCGAAGAGCGCGTAGTAACTGATCAGGAGAAAGGTCGCGAGGTCTCGCGAGAAGGCATTCCCGAACTCGATCGTTCCCCAGATGAAGAGGGCGACGGCGCCCGTCGCACGAAGGAGGGGCGCTTCCGGGCGATCGCGTGGCGTGAGTCGCGCGATCGCGATCCAGAGCGCCGTGGTCGCGAGCCCCGCGAGTGAAGGAAGTGTCGCGAAGGGGAGGTAGTCGAATCGCGGCCGCCGGCCGAGCGCCTCGAGAGCCGGGATCGTCGAGGCGATGACCGCGAATACGAGTGGGATGAGGAGAGCGGGACCACGCAGCAACGAGAGCGTCAGGAGCACACCCAACGCCACGAACGACGACGCGATCGAAGTCGGAACAAGACGCCCGTCGAGCGCGAGCAGGACCCAGAGCTCGATCGCCGTGAATGCGACCGCGAGATGGAGCGCGCGCTTCTCCGGGGGTTCGGTCCACGCGAGGAATCCGCCGAGGGCGAGCCAGGGCGCCACAAGGCGCGCCGACTCCGAGACCGACGGATCGCGGAAGGCCGCTGTCGCGACGGCGAGGAAGCCGATCGGCAGAATCGTCGCATCCCAGATCCCATCCTGATCCCCCGGTGTGCCCTCCGCGCGCCGACGCAGTAGCAACAACGCCAGCGTGCCGATCAGGGCGATGCCGACTCCCGGCCACGGAGAATCCAACACCCGTATCGCCGCGAGGAGTGCCACGATCATCAGGATGAGGAACTGCCTGGTGACGGCGCGACGGTGCGTCGGCTCCCCGACCAGCGTGGCCGAGAGCGCGAGTGCGAGCGCGAAGAGCGCCGGCAGCCGCACCGCCGTCGCTGAGGGCGGCTCTCCGAGGATGGAGAATCCGACGCCAGCGTAGATCAAAGCGCCCGCCGTCAGGAAGCCACGCGCGAAGCTCCAACTTGCCTCGCGCTGTGCCACGATCGCTGCCGTGATGATCACCCATCCGAACACCAACAGCGTGGTGATCCCGCCCCCCGCCTCGAGCGTCACGAAGGGCGCGAGCAGAGCGCCGCCGACGCCGAGCGTGAACAGCCACTCCTCCCCGTCGCTCAGCGCGAGGAGAGCCAAGCCGACACTCGCGACGGCCGCGAGCACGAGCGCGACCGCGGCGGGGATCAGGTCGAGAGAGGGACCGGCTGCCCACGCGACGACGTGCGCAACGGCCAGCGCGATCGCGAGGAGCACATTGCCGAACCGGACTGTCCCCGCTCGGCGAAGTCGCATCCCCATCGCGGCGAGTGCGACGGCGAGCAGCGCGCCGAGCAGCACGCGCACCTCGGGCCCGAGCAGGCCACGCGCGATCGCCCACTGAAGGAACGCGCCGACGCCGAGGAGGATGGCGAGCGTCGCGATGCCCACCGTGCCGTAGCGCCCGACGAGCTGTTCGAGGTCGGCGCGCTCGCGCCGCCGAGGGGGCGACGGAGGTGCGGGCGGCGGAGGTGCGGGCGCCACCGCACGCAGGTCGCGTCCAAGGGCCTGCACCTCCATCGACAATGCCCGGAGCTTCGACTCCAGTTCGGCGAGCCGATCGATCGGCGACTTAGGTCCTCCGGACTCTGACATTCTCGACCTCACTGAGGTGGCTTGGTTGTGGCTTGGTTAACGTACCACGGTTGCTGCGCGTAGATTGGCGGTTCGTCATTCCTCCCTTCCAAGCACACTGATCCCGACCGATGCGCCCTGCCCTCCGGCACTCCCCGCTCGTCGTCGCGGCCCTCGCACTGATGAGCTGCGCCCCCGTCGCCGCCGGACCGGCCCCAGCGACCACCCCGGCCCCGGTACCGGCGACCACGCCGCCGACGACGGCACCGACCCCTGGTGGCGCGCCGCAGGGGCCTCCGACTGGCGGCCAAGGCGCACAACCCGCCGCACCGCGCCCGTATCGCCAGGTCATCACCGATCGCGCCGTCACGCAGACCGGCCTCTTCAAGGTGCATCGGATCGG
>JANPCH010000018.1:0-19131 GCA_031430835.1 Gemmatimonadaceae bacterium | reverse complement strand
GGTACACCAGCTCGAGCGCGACGCGACGATCGACGGCGTGCGGCGGCCGCGTGGCACCTGGGTGATCCCGATGGACCAGGAGTTCGCGGAGCTGGTGCGGCAGCTCTTGGAGCCGCAGGCCTATCCCGACCTGCGTGAGTTACCGGGGGGCCCCCCCGAACAACCATATGATGCCGCCGGCTGGACTTTGCCGTACCAGATGGACGCGACCGTCATCGAAGTACGCTCCCCATTGGACGACGACGTGCGCGCCGCGATGAAGCTCCTTCGCGCGTCACCCTCCGCCGCACTCGCCAACGCCCCTGACGCCCCCTTTGCCGGCGACGCTGGAGCCAGCGCGATCAATCCACCCGCCGGCCGCCTCACCGGCACCGGCAACGAGATCCTGCTCGACCCAGCGCAAACCAACAGTTATCGCGTACTCGCGAAGGCCATCGCCGACGGCAGCGCCGTGCGCTTCGACGGTCGCCGCTTCGCGATCCCCGCCTCGACTGCACGCGCCGAACAGATGATTGTGGAACTCGGCGTGCGGGCCGAGCGGCGTGCACGTCCGGCCAACGGCGGCGGCACCACCGTACGCACCCGCATCGCGCTCTACAGTCCGTGGACCGCGAGCATCGACGAGGGGTGGACTGAGTGGCTGCTCGACACCTTCGGCTTCCCCTACGCCGTCATCCGCAACTCCGACATCCGCGCCGGCGATCTCAATGCGCGCTTCGACGCGATCCTGATCGCCAGCGAGCGCGGGCCGACGATCCTGCAGGGGTTCGCCCCCGGTTCCGTGCCGCCGCGCTACGAGGGCGGCATCGGCGACGAGGGCGTGCGGGCACTGGATGCGTTCGTCCGCGCCGGAGGGACGCTCGTCGCACTCAACCAGGGCGCGACGTTCGCGATCAACTCGCTGCACCTTCCGGTGAAGAACGACCTCGACGGCCTCGCGCGAAAAGACTTCTTCGCCTCGGGCTCGATCCTCGAGGTGACGACCGATCCCTCGCACCCGGTGATGGCCGGGATGCCCGACCGTGCGAAGGTCTTCGTGGACGGGAGTCCGGCCTTCTCGACCCTTCCCGGCTTCGAGGGCGCTACGCTCGCCAAGTACGACTCCACCGGCTCGCCCCTGCTCTCCGGTTACCTGCTCGGCGAGAAGTACCTACAGGGCAAGGCCGCGGCGCTCGATGTGAAGCACGGCAACGGGCACGTGATCCTGATCGGCTTCAGGCCGCAGTGGCGCGGTCAACCGTTCGGGACGTTCCGCATCGTGTTCAACTCCCTCCTGCTCGCGGCCTCGTCTCCAAGATCCTGATCCCACTCAGGAGATTGCCCGACGTCGGGAGCTCCACGATCCCCGCGGGATACGCGTTGTAGTCGAGGATGTACGCGATCACGTCACTCACCTCGGCGCGCGTGTAGATCCCCGGGTCGCCGGAGGGCATCGTGGTCCGTATGCGGTCGTGGAGCTGGCCGACGGTGAGACCGTCCCACTTGCCGAGGAAGGTCGAACCGACGAGCGCCGGCGACTGATCAGCGCCCGAGAGCGTCGCCTGATGGCAACGCGAGCAGGTGCGGGCGTACGTCGCCTCGCCGCGCTCGGCCTGCGCTCTCGTGAACACGCTATCCCAGGTGGTACGCTCCTCCGGCCTGACGTTCGCGCGACGTTCTGACGGCGCACCGACAACCGCAAAGGCCGACAACACCAGCAGCGCGACCCTCATCGACCACCGGCGACGGGGAGCCGGAAGGCGATGTACTCACCCGAGTACGGCCCACCGCTGATCGCGACGACGATGTACTGGCGCCCATTCACCGAATAGGTCATCGGTGAGCCGCTCTGTGGCGCGGCCAACTGCACGGCGCCCACCTCGCGACCAGTCGCCTTGTCGTACGCGCGGAGCATCGCCGAGCGGGCACGCGTCGGCGTGGTCGTGGTCTCGGGATCGCCGGCGATCACGAGCGTCTTCGTCACGAGCGTGCCAACGCTCCCCGACTGTCCCGTGCGCGGAATGTCGAGGCCCGTGAGCGCAGGACTATTGCGCACCGCGTCGGGCGTCTCGCCGTGTGGCACCTGCCAGAGTATCTCACCGCGATCGAGCTGGATCGCCGTGATCGTTCCATAGGGCGGCTTGAGAAGCGGCAGCCCCTGCACCGAGAATCCGGTGAGCCGCGGCGCTCCCGGAGCCGGCGGCGCGATCCCGCGCACGTAACGCATGTCCGACGCGCCCGGCGCCGGAGGGACAAGGCTCAACAGCGAAGGGGAGTTGTTCGACGCCGAGAGATACACGATGTGCGTCTCTGGATCGTAGGAGCCGACAGGCCAGTTCGTGCCACCATTCGTCGGCCCCTGGGTGAGCGTGCCGATCGGACCGTCCGACGTGCTGACGATCGGCGGGGTGAAGAGCGGTCCGAGCTTGAACCGCGATGCGAGTTGGACTCCCGCCTCCTTCAGCGCCGGCGTGAAGTCGATCAGGTCGTCGAGTGTGATGCCGTTCCGGCTGTACGCGGCCGGCTTGGTCGGGATCGGCTGCGTGGGCGCGTACGTCTCACCCGGCACATTCCCTGCCTCGACCGCGCGCTCTTCCATCGGCCAAATGGGCGCGCCAGTCACCCGGTCGAACATGTAGAGGATCCCCTGCTTGGTCGGCAGGGCAACGGCCCTGATCGCTTTCCCGTCTACCGTGATGTCGGCGAGGATCGGCGCCGCTGGCAGATCGAAGTCCCAGATCGGGTGCCGTACGATCTGGTGGTGCCACTTCCTCACGCCAGTGCGAAGGTCAACGCAGACGAGGGCTTCGCCATAGAGATTGTCGCCCGGACGATGGCCGCCGTAGTAGTCGCCGGTCGGTGACTCCACGGGGAGATACACGAGCCCAAGTTCCTCATCGACCGTGATCTGCGTCCACACACCGGTATTCCCCGCGACCTCGGCCGACCCATCCTTCCACGTGTCGTAGCCGACCTGCCCCTTCTTGGGGATCGTGTGGAAGATCCAGAGCCGCTTGCCGGTGCGGACGTCGTAGCCGCGGATGTACCCCTTGGTGTTCTTCGCACTCTTCGGTGCGCCCCCTTCACGAAAGGCAGCGCCGATGATCACCACATCGCGGGCGACGACCGGCGCGCCCTGGAAGCCGATCTCGCCTGTTTCAAGATCCGGCTCAAGCGTCTGGTCGAGCTCGAGCTTGAGGTCCACCGCGCCGTTCTTCCCGAACGAGGGCACGAGTGCCCCCGTCTTCGCGTCGAGTGCAATGAGCCGATAGCCCGGCGTCACGTAGAGGATCCGCGCGTCGGTCCCGTCGGTCCAATACGAGAGCCCACGACCCGAGAGTGGACGTGGCGCCGCCGCCCCGCGGGCGCCCTCGTTCTCGCTGTGCATCCAGACCAACTCACCAGTGGCGGCGTCGAGCGCGACGACCGCGCGCCGCGTGCCGGCCGTGGTGTAGAGGATCCCGCCCACCATCAACGGCGTGCCCTCGAGCTTGTACTCGGGACGCGGCCCGAACGCATCGGTCTTGAATCGCCACGCGACCTCGAGCGACCCGAAGTTCTCGGCGTTGATCTGATCCAACGGCGAGTAGCGCGAGCCACGCACATCGCCGGTGTAGCTCGGCCATTCGCCAGAAGCAGTACTGAGGATCCGCGGCGCAGGAGCGGCCGCGCGCTGAGCGGAGACCGTGGACGGTGGAAGGCCGAGGCACAGTACCCCGGCCGCGGCAAGCAGATGCAGGCCGCGCGACAAACGAGCCGATCGCGGCATCACTGCGCCGTCTTCTTCGCGGCCTTCGCCTTGCGCTCGGCCACCATCTGCTCGAACTCGGCCTGCTCGAGGTAGGTGAAGTCGATCCAGTTGTGCGCCATCTCGTCCACCGTCCGGTCGCCCCAACCGACCCACTGCCGCGGATCGGGATTGTTCGGATTGTCCTTCGTGTTGTCGTGCCACGCGGTGAAGACGAGCGTGGTCCCCTTCGGCAGGAGCGGCGCGACGTCAGTGGAATAGACGTAGTTGATGTGCCAGTTCCACTGGAAGTTGTTGACCGCGCTGATGACTTCCTTGCGGCCATCGGGATAGACGGCCTCGAGCGACATCGCCTTCCCCCTCATATGCATGTGCGGCTGGAAGTTCTCGAGGCGGGCCGGCGCCTGCAGCACGAAGAAGTTCTGCGTCACGGTCTTCTCTCCCGGCGGGATGTCGAGGTTCGTGCCGCGCGAGAGGTCGAGGAACTGGAGCACCGTGCGGTGCTTCGGGACGTACCCCTTCGGATAGAAGTAGATCGCCATCTCCACCTGCGACTCCTTCACCTCCTCGCCGATCGCGTGCATGTGCACTTCCCAGCGGATGCGCGAGCCGGGGAGCATCAGCTTGCCGGCGTCATCGGGGAAGATCTGCCCTGTCTTGCCGACCGCCCATTCCATGAAGAGTCCGCCGGTGGTCTGATGGTCGTGCGCCGTGCTGGCGAGCCCCGTCACGCCATCCTCCTGTTGCAGCAGGTACGCGAGGACGTGATGCACGATCCGACGGTCCGAGACGCGCAGCGGCTTCACTTCGATCGCGCGCACCCAGCGCGGCTCAGTGACGCCCGTCTCGACCACCGGGCGGAACCACTTGTCCATCGTCCGCGGTGCGAGGGTGTAGGGCTTCGACCGAATGATGAGATCGGGCGCTCCGAGCTGGTCTTCGAGCTGCCAGCGATTCGGATCGGGGAGCTTGATCGGGGCCGGAAGGTCCTTCGGATCCCCCATCGGCGTCCCCGCGGCGACCCACGCGACGATCGTCGCGACCTGCGCGTCGCTCAGCGAGCGGTCGTTCTTGAAGGACTGGATCCCGATGCTCTTGTCGATGTGCCAGGGCGGCATCGTCCGCTCCGAGACGCGCGCCTGGATCTCCTGCGCATACGCCTTCACCTGGTCGTAGGTGAGAAGGGGCATCGGAGCGATCGAGCCTTCCTGATGGCACTCCTGGCACTTCTGCTGGATGATCGGCGCCACGTCGCGTGTGTAGGTGACGGCGGCGGGCACAATGGCGGCGGAGGGTCCCTGCGCCTGGAGTGCGGGGGCGAGTGCGGCGACGAGCAACCCAACGATTCGACGGGTCATGCGGGACCTCTGCGTGAGTGCGGCGTGCGAGTGCGTCACGGCGTGACCGTCACTCGGATGAAGCCATTCGTCCAGCAGCACTGCGAATGCCCTGCCCCAGCGACCGGCGAATCGTTCACGCGAACGCGGACGACGTAGCTCCCCGGTTGCGAGAAGGTCGCGGTGGTGGCCGCCGCGCCACCGGTCGGCGCAACGCGCGTCGTTGGTGGGGTGAAGGTCACCGCGCCGGGGCCCTGATGCTTGAACCAGGTGAGGTCGACATTGCCGCCGGTCCGTGCTCCGGTCGCCGAGACGGCGACGGTCTTCCCATCATCGCGCACAGTCGCGGCGAGTTGCAGCGGCGCGCCAACCGCCACCTTCATCGGCCCCACCGTCACGCCTGCCGGTCCCTGACCTTCTGCTCCCTCGCCGAGCACGATGGTGGGGGGCGTGTTGTCGGCACTCGCCTCGCCCTCGAGCGCGTCGATCTGCCAGTCGGGATTCAGCGAGCCTGGGATCGCCGTCGTCTCACCTCTGAACTTGAGCGTCCAAACGACTTCCTTCTTTCCGAAATCCGCCGGCACGCGCACGACGAACACCCCCCAGTGCCGTCGGGGGGCGAAGGTCGTCGGCTGCAGCTGCTCGCGCGGGCCGCCGGTGATCTGGTTGTCGGGGCCGAGCGGCACTTCGACGACTTCGGCGGTATTCCGGTTGTAGTAGCCGAAGGAGAGGCTGTAGGTGCCGTCCTTGTTGCGATACCACCCCTCATAGACAGGTGACACCGATCTCCCGCTGGGGCTCTCCGGGGCGAGGGATCGCTGCGCGTCGACCGCCCCCGGAACCACGGTGGCGAGGAGGATCAGGGAGCAGCGAAGCCAGCGCTCAGGACGCACGCATCCTCCGGTGGGTGGGGGGGCCTTGTCGCATCAAATTGCGGCTGGGCGCGGGGGGGTCGCAAGGCAGATGGCGTTCCCGTGTGGCGACGAGGGCCCGGAAGCCGTAGCGTAGAGGGTTACCCACCCCGCGGGACACTGTGGACACGCCTGAGCTACGCGCTCTCGCCGACGCACTCTCGAATCGTTACCGCTTCGGCCCCGAGATCGGCCGCGGCGGCTTTGGTGTGGTCTACCGCGCGGAGGACCTCAGACATCGCCGCACCGTCGCGATCAAGGTGCTGATCGCCGACGCCGAGGCGATTCAGATGCGACAGCGTTTCCAGAACGAGATCGTTCTCGCAGCAAACCTGGTCCATCCGCACATCGTCCCAGTCTTCGATTCCGGCGAGGTCGGCGACGCGCTCTTCTTCGTGATGCCGTTCGTGGACGGGGACACACTGGCCGACCGACTCCACCGCGAGGGCGCACTTCGAACGGACGAAGCGCTCCGCATCGCTCGTGAGGTCGCGGAGGCCCTGAGCCACGCCCACGCGGCGAACGTGATCCATCGGGACATCAAGCCGGCGAACATTCTGCTCGCCTCCGGCAACGCGTTGGTCGTGGACTTCGGGATCGCGCGCGCCGTCGACGCGTCCGCCCGCGGCCTCTTCGTGACACTCACGCACGGGCTTGGCGGTGGCACGATGGCGTACATGTCGCCCGAGCAGTGGGCCGATTCGTCGACCGTCGATGGCCGCACGGACGTCTACTCACTCGGCTGCGTGCTCTACGAGATGCTCGCTGGCCATCCGCCATTCGAGGCGCGGTCGGCCGCGGCGCTCCGGGCCCGTCATAGCTCCGATCCGGTGCCACCATTGCGGAGCGTCCGGCCAAACATCGCGCCGTCCCTTGAGGCGCTCGTCGAGCAGATGCTTGCGAAGGAGCCGGCCGACCGGATGTCGGCCGACGAGCTCGTTGAGCGACTTGCGGCGGTGGGCTTGGAGGAGTCGGGGTCCGGCCCGCATCCGCGACCGCGGACCCGTGGCCGCAATCTTCTGATCGCCGGACTGCTCGGCGTGACTGGGCTCGCCGGCACCCTCGTGGCGAGACCGTGGTCCTCGACGGAGTCCCGCGCGCGTGGCGCACCGGACACGACCGTCCTCGTGCTCTTCCCTCTTGAAGGCGACTCGACGCTTGCCCCGGACCTGACCGCTCGGCTTCGGCGCGCGATGACCCGGTGGTCCGGCCTGACGCTCGTCGACGCCTTCGAAGTCCGTGACGCGGTGGGAGACGAGGTCCTGTCGAACTCCGGGTCGCAGCGGGTGGCTCGCGAGCTTGGCGCCGGGCGATTCATCCGCGGCACGGTGAGTCGCACGGCAAGCGGAGTCGAGCTGAGCGCGATCCTTTCCGGCTCCCGGCGCGATGACCCGACCGTGGGAGAGGTGGTCGAACGACTCTCAGTCAACGAGGCGTCGCAGGATTCGGTCGTCGAGCGCGTGGCGTGGCGCCTGCTCCTGCGCCGTCCCCCGCCGGCGGGCTCGTCGGCATCGTTGCTGTCCACGAGCTCCCTTCCCGCCCTGCAGCACTACCTCCGCGGTCGAGCGGCCGTGCTCGAATGGGCTCTCGACAGTGCGGAGTCCGCGTTCGAGGCCGCGTGGAACGCCGACGAGCAGTTCGTCGATGCGTCGCGATGGCTCGCGACCGTGCGGTACTGGCTTCGGCGCGAACCGAATACGTGGAAACTGTTCGCACACGCCGCACTCCGAGACTCGGTGTCACTCCACTCGCAGGAACACTCCGTCGCGGCAGCGCTCGTTGCATTCGCCGAGGGCGATGTCGGCACCGCCTGCGCCGAGTGGGATGGACTGACGAGGCGCGCGCCCCTCGACTTCGCCGTCTGGTACAGCGCCGCGCTCTGTCACGACCGGGATTTCAGGATCGTTCCAGACGCCTCGAGTCCCTCCGGGTGGCGGTTCCGCAGCAGTTATCAGGTCGTGGTGACACAGTACCTCCAAGCATTCCAGTTGATGCCGAATGCGCATCGCGCCCTGCGCGATGATTCCTTCGAACGCGTGCGCGTGCTCCTTGGACTCGGAGGCAACAACCTGCGGCTGGGCCGAAGTGCAGACGACCGCGAGGTGAGACTCGCGCATCTCTGGCTCTTGAATGACACGCTGGCGTACATCCCGTACCCGGCGGCGGTCATCACGCGGGCCGATACGGCCTATGCGGCGCTGCAGCGTGTTGCAGCGGCCGAAGTCATCCGACGCCAGCGTCTGCTCTTCCGGGATCTCAGCGCGATGTGGAGTTCCTCCGACCCGGCGAGTGCCGAAGCGCGCGAGGCGCTCTCGCTTGCCCTGCAACTGCTGGGGGATGCGAGCGCCCTGGATACGCTCGATCGGGCGGTGGCGCTCACCGACAGCGACCAGCAGCGGCTGTTGATCGGAGCCACCGAGGTGTGGGTCCGCTTGCGATTCGCACTGCCCGATGATCGCCCTACACTCCGGCGCGTCCGCATCCTGGCGGACTCGATCGTGCAGTTGCGCGCGGGGGACGAGGACCTCACGTCGCGGCTGAGCATCGCCGCGCTCACCGGACGAGTCGCGGTCGCACGCGCGCTCAGCGCCCGACTCCGCCGACCCCGCGGAACCCGTCTCCCCGATCAGGCGCTCGGACCGGCCCGCGCGCTTGAGCTGTTGGCCGCGTTCGGCGGATCCCCCGACTCGATCGAGGCGATGGCACGCCTCACCGACTCGATCGTCCGGACCCACGCCGACGCCGCTGGCTTGCCCGCCGCCCGCAGCGAGGCGTTCACCCGGGCCGCACGGCTCGCGTGGACCACCGCGCCGTTCGAGTCGGGCCTCCTCTATGCATCCTCGAACGATCCCCTTGTTCCCGTGCTTCGCGCGGACGTCGCGCGCGACACTGCGGCGGTTCGGCGCGGGATCGAAGTGCTCCGCGCGCTACGGCGACAGGTGCCGCCACGCGACGCTCGACTCGACGCGGTCCTTGTCGAGGCGACCCTCCTTGCGAAGTACGAAGGCGCTGCCGCCGCCATTGGCTGGCTCGACGAGTCCCTGCAGGCGCAACGCGATGCGCCGCCGGAGTCCGATCCCGTCAACGCCGCCACGCTCGTGCGCGCGATGGTCTATCGGGCGGACCTTGCCGCCGTGGTCGGGGATCCCGCCACGGCCCGTCGCTGGGCGGCCGCCGTGGTCGCGCTCTGGGAGAATGCGGATCCGATGTTGCAATCGACGGTGCGCCGCATGCGCGCACTCGCGCGATGAACGCAGGACGATGCGTGACGGTGTTGGTGCGGTGTGGGTTCCCCTTCGCTGGGAGGTGATATGGCGGGACGCGTCAAGGTGCGGTGGACGATCGCGGCAATTCTCGGTGCTCTCGTGGTGTTCGGTGGCTTCTTCATCTACCCGAAGGGGAAGCCGTCGAGCCTCTCGGCGAACCCGGAATGCCCGCACGACTGGGGTAAGATGATCACGTACAGCCCGAAGCCGGGCTCGACAGCCATTCGTCAGGAGGATCTCGATCTCGCCCGTAGTACGGGCCGGCCAGTCGTGGGCGTCGAGATCACCGAGGCCATCGTGGACAACCCGGATCTCCCACCCGAAGGCTTCGCGGTGCCGGGTGAGACGACGAACGTACCGGAATTCCACGACTGCCAGAAACTCAGGTTGGTCGACGCGAACGGCAACGCCACGTTCGGCGATCTCGCGGCGATCTTCGCCAAGGAAGCGCTTGACAGCGTGACTGTCGACTCGCTCACGAACGGCGTCGTCCTTGGGTTCGTGTATCTGCCATTCGGCGGCTCATATCCGACGCTCCACATCCAGGGCAAGTTCAGTTGTCTCGTGGTCAAGCAGACGGACGCGGCCCTGGAGGCGTGGATGGTCAACGTCGTCAAGGAGGACGACTGTGACAGACCCGCGAGTGCCCTCGCGACCAGCGACATCAACAAGCTTGCCGTCCGCGTGCCGGCACTCGACGCTTCCTTCGTGCCGGATCATGTTCCCGGCGTTGCGCGCTGGGACTGGGATGACGCTACTAGCAAGCACTTCATCGGCATCCGGTGCGCGAACGCCTGGTGTGAGATCGGTGCGGAGGGATTCGGTCCGTCGCTGAGCTACGTCTACGCCTCGCTCCCAACGGCCGCGGCGCAGCGCAATCTGGCGGTGAAGGGTTGGTACGACGAACAGTTCCTGGCTGAGTATCCCGCTGGGGTCGAGCAAGCCTCCGCCAACCGAGGGTCCGTCGTGCCGACGGCCGCCCTTGAGGCATTCAAGCAGGGCGCGGTCGCCGTTGGCAGCTGGGGCGAAGTCGCGACGATACACACGCGTGCCAGCGCGGGATCGTACAAGGGATCGTTCCACTTCGTCGACGCCGCCGCGGATCCGCCGGACGGCGAGCACGTGACCCTGTCACTCTGCCGAGGTTCGTGGCTCTCGTGTAAGCCATCGACCTTTCGGCGCTTCTGGCCCACTTCCTGCGACCTGGACCGGACCGAGACCCGGTGGTACGCCCGCGTCACGCGGGCCAATGGCTCGTCGAAGTTCTACTGCACCCTCTTCCGCGAGCATAAGCACGATGGCGGGAAGGCCTTCGACATACCATCGGTGACGCGCTGGCGCTGGCGCCGCAACGACGAGACGATCTGGGTCAGCTGCCCCCAGGGCTGCTGCGAGGTGAACGCCGACACCTGAGTTGCTTATTCAGTCGAAGCGGGGCGGCTGGCCGAAGGCCACCCGCCCCGCTTCGCGTCCTACCTACGCGTGGCGACGACCGGTCGACGGCGCGGAGGGGCGCACGCAGGCGCATCACTCGGGTGAAACTAGCGTCACTGCCCACCGCGAGCGAGATTCGCTGGATGGCCGCCGACTCGCATTCGCACCTCGGGAAGTACCAGCTCGTCGGCATCGTCGGCGAGGGCGCGATGGGGGTGGTGCACCGGGCCTTCGACCCGGTGCTCAACCGGACGCTCGCAATCAAGGTGATGAGTTCGGTCATCGCCAGCGACGCCCAACTCCGCGAACGGTTCCTGCGAGAGGCACGCGCCGCCGGCAGTCTCCAGCACCCGAACGTCATCACGATCTACGACTTCGGCGAGATCGCCGACCACCTCTTCATCGCGATGGAGTTCGTCGAGGGGAACGACCTCGCCGAGATCATCAAGAAGCGGACGCCCCTCTCGGTCGAGGCGAAGCTTGACATCCTCATCGACACGCTGAACGGGCTCGGCTACGCCCACAGCCACGGCGTCGTCCATCGCGACATCAAGCCGGCGAACATCCGGGTGACGGCCGAGGGACGGGCGAAGCTGATGGACTTCGGCATCGCCCACATGCAGGCGTCCGACCTGACCAAGTCAGGCGAGATGATCGGGACGCCGCAATACATGGCACCCGAGCAGGTGACGGGCGACCCGATCACCGCCGCTGCCGACATCTTCTCGCTCGGCTGCGTCGGGTACGAGTTCTTCTCGAACGTGCGGCCCTTCGACGGCGAGACCCTGCACGCGATCCTCTTCAACATCGTGAGCCACGAACCCCTGCTGCTCACCGAGTTGGTGCCCGCGCTTCCGAGTGACCTCGACGACATCTTCTCGATCGCCCTGATGAAGGATCCCAAGGCGCGATTCGAGAGCGCCGCCGCGATGACAAAGGCGCTGCTCCTGGTCCGGCAGTCCCTCTCCCCCACCTCGGATCACGCATCGCTCGTCCTCCGCGACGCCGCCCGTTCAGCGGCGGTGCCTATCACCCTGCCCTCGCGTGGCACGCGCACCGGCCGGCGGCGCGCGAAGAGACTGCGGCAAGCCGGGATCGCGGCAGGCGTCATCGGGCTCCTCGCGCTCGGCTGGTGGGCACCGTGGAAGTCAACGGTTCCGGTCGCGCCGGCCGTCGAGTCCATTGCCGCCGCATCGGTCGCTGCCACTCCGTCACCGACACCCTCTCTTCCTACCGCTGCCGCGCCCGCGCCCACGCCCACGCCGGCGACGCTGACAGCGCCTTCACTTCCTCGTGACTCCGTCGTTGGCATCCTCCGCGCTTCCGCCCTCTCCGCGCGACGCCAAGCGGTCGCCGCAGGCGCGACCGCGGTCGACCTCTCCGAGGGGGATCTCGAACTGCAAGCGGCGGACGCGATGGCCTCACGGTCCCGTTCGGCCGACGCGGCCACCCGGCTCACGGCCGCGAGTCAACGGTGGACCGCGGCGGAGCGCGCGGCTCGCGATCGCGTTGCGCCGACCACGGCCCGCACCACCGACGCGGGTTCAGCAGCACCACTCTCGGCCCCAGCCGCCGCCGCGCCCTCGCTCCCTCCGGCGGCCACGCCGAGCGAGACCAGAGCCGCGCCCCCGCGGCCCGCGACAGCGACGGAATCGCGACCGGCGATCGAACGCGTGATCACCGCGTACGAGTTGGCGATCGAGTCGGGGGATCTCTCGCAGATCCGGCGCGCCTACCCTGGCCTGACCGCGGCGCAGCAGGCGAACTGGGAAGCGTTCTACCGCGCGGCGCGGAACCTCCGGACGACCTTCACGATCACGGTGTTCGACCCCGCCGATGACCGGGCCACCGTTTCGGTCGACGCGCTCTACGAGTACAACAACCGTTCGACTTCCCGCGCCGAGAAGAATGCGCTGCAACTGCACCTGACGATCGTTCGCGACGACACCGGAGTCTGGCGCCTCACGACCGTGAAGTGAACGGAGCGCGTTTGGTCAGAAGGTGAACTCAGCCCCGAGACTCCAGAGCACGTTCGAACGCAGCCCCGCGCGATTGAGCGGCACGATCGCATTCGCCACCGTCGTGAGCTCTCCGATGGTGCGGAACTTGAGCCCGAACGAGGCGTTCACGAGGTTGTCCCGCATCTCCGGTACCGAACTCGGGACGATCCTGCGCGCGTAGGGCGACTGATAGTTCACCACGCCGGGGAGCACCAGCTTGTTGGCGCCGATCTGGAACTCCGAGACGATGTCGGCGGCGAAGGTCGCCCAGGGTGCGAGCAGATGATCGAACCCGACCGTCGCAAGCAGGGCATGATTCTCGGTCTCGCCCGACCGGTAGAGGAATCCGATGTTCGTGTGCGGCGAGAAGTCGGCGAACCGGGACGAGAGCACAGCGATCGCCGCTGCCGAGAGATGGCCGGTGCCGAGGAGGTCCTCCTCGCTCCCAGTCGGGAACCGCATGTCGAGCAGGACCGCAAACCCCGTGCGCTCGGTTTGGTTCACGCTGACCTTGAGGCGCGTCGAGACGTCACCGATCCCCGTCGCCGAGCCGTTCACGGAACCGCTCGCGTTGAGGACGGGGATCGTCTCGGTTCCAGCGAAGAAATGGACCGCCGGTGGGCCGCCGAAGGGCACGATCTCGGCGTTCGAGGTCCCAAGGAGCGAAGCGGAGACGACGGGAAGCGCGAAGGAGAGGTCGATCTTGTCCCCGAGCCCGTAGGTCACGAAGAACGACGTCACCACAACGTCAACATCGAGCGCGACGTGGAAGAGCATGATCTCATTCTCGAGTCGCGGGACGCCCATGAGGTCGCAGTTGGCGCTCTGGATGGCGCTGCAACCCGGGGAGGAGGTCTCGGTGACGTTCTGGTGAGTGAAGATCAGCCGGATGTCGTCGAGCGGCACGCCTCGTAGCGACGAGTAGCGCGCTGCGTTGCGGTTGAATCCGACGAAGACGCGGCCCTTGCCGAGGGTCTGTGCCCGCTCCGCGAAGAGGGGCCCCGCCGAAACCGAGGTGGCCACCGGTGCGCCATCGACGAACCGGAAGGTGGTCCCCGACGACGCCGCACTGATCGGGGTCCGCGCGGCGCTCGACGCGATCGCGTTGCCAAGGAAGGAGATCAGGGCCCCGTTGGCCCCCACGGTCGCCGGAATGAAGTGACTCCCGTGCGCCTGCGTGCTCGCCGGATTGTTCGGGTCGGCGGTGCCGGGCAAAAAGAGCTGGACCCCGCCCGAGCCGAAGACGAAGAGGTTGGTGAACTGCTCTCGCAGCCCCTGCGCCCTCAGGGAGGAGGCGGCACAGAGCACGGCGAACGCAAGAAGTGAGATTCGATGGATTGGCATCGGACAGATGTACGGGGAATCCCGGAGTCAGTCAATCGAAATCCCGGCTTGCCCAAGCCATTCCCGGGAGCGAAGCTACGCACGTACCCTCGGAGGCCTCGAACCGAATGGCTGCCACGAACGTCACCGATCCGCGCTACTACCATAAAGTCGTCGACTGCCAGTGGGCCTGTCCGGCCCACACGAATGTTCCCGGCTACCTCCGCCTGATCGCCCAAGGGCGGTACGACGATTCGTACCTTCTCAACCGCGAATCGAACGTCTTTCCGGGGATCCTCGGCCGCACCTGCGACCGTCCCTGCGAGCCTGCCTGTCGTCGCGGTCGCGTCGAGGAGAAACCTGTCGCGATCTGTCGCCTGAAGCGCGTCGCAGCCGACAACCGGGGCGACATCACCGATCGCCTGCCCAAGGCGCCCGAGAAGAAGAACGGCAAGCGCGTCGCCCTCGTTGGCGCCGGGCCGGCCTCGCTCACCGTGGCGAACGACCTCCTCCCCCTCGGCTACGACGTCACGATCCTCGAGCGGAATGCGCAGCCGGGGGGACTGATGCGGATCAACATCCCCTCCTTCCGCCTGCCGCCGCAGGTGCTCGACGAGGAGTGCGCGTACGTCATCGATATGGGCGCGACCGTGAAGTACAACACGCACGTCGCGAGTCTCAAGGCGCTGCTCGCGGAAGGCTACGACGCGGTGTTCGTCGGCAGCGGCGCGCCGACCGGGAAGGAGCTCGACCTCCCCGGCCGCCACGATGCCCCCAAGCAGGTGCACATCGGCATCGAGTGGCTCGCGAACATCCACTTCGGACACCTCGAGAAGATCGAGCCCCGCGTGCTGATCATCGGCGTCGGCAATACGGCGATGGACTGCTGCCGCACCGCCAAGCGCGTCGGCGCGACCGACGTGAAGGTCATCGCCCGCCGTGGCCGCAAGCAGTTCAAGGCATCTCCGTGGGAACTCGAGGACGCCGAGGAGGAACTGGTCGAGATCGTCGAGAACCACGCCCCCAAGCGGTTCATCGTCGAGAACGGGATCCTCACCGGGATGGAGTTCGAGCAGCTCGCCTGGAGCGTGGATGCGAAGGGGAAGCAGGTCAGCACCGTCACCGGCACGGTGCTCATTCCCTGTGACGCCGTGATCCTCGCGATCGGCCAGGACAACTCCTTCCCCTGGATCGAACGCGACATCGGGGTCGAGTTCGATCCGAAGTGGGATATGCCGGTCGTGGACAAGGTCACGCACCAGAGCACGCGGGCCGGGGTCTTCTTCGGCGGCGACGCCGCGTGGGGGCCCGAGAATATCATCTGGGCGGTGGCACACGGGCACGCCGCCGCCATCTCGATTCACCAGCATTGCTTCGGGAATCCGATCACCGACCGCCCGCCGCACGGAATGACGCTGGTGAGCGCGAAGGTCGGGATGCACAGTTGGGGGTACAGCAACGACTATGAGGGCGCCAAGCGCGCCAAGATGACGCACGAGTCGCTCGAGAAGCGCTTCAGCGACCTCGGCATCGAGGTGGAACTCGGCTTCACTCCTGAGCAGGCCGCGAAGGAAGTGGAGCGGTGCCTCAACTGCGACATCCAGACGCACTTCACCGACGCGCTCTGCATCGAGTGCGATGCCTGCGTGGACGTCTGCCCGACCAACTGCCTCACCATCACGACCAACTCGACGCCCCTTGAGGATCTCCGGATGCGCCTCTCCGCGCCGGCGACGAACCTCACGCAGGAGGTCTTCGTCTCGGGGGAACTCCCGCAGACGAAGCGCGTGATGGTGAAGGACGAGGACGTCTGCCTCCACTGCGGACTCTGTGCCGAGCGCTGCCCCACCGCGGCGTGGGACATGCGCACCTTCGACCTCAAACTCCCCTACGCCGGGGTGTCGGCATGAGTAGCATCAACGACTTCGCCTTCAAGATGGGCACCGTGAATGGCACCGGGTCAGCGAGCGCGAACGCCCTCCTGATGCAAGCGATCTTCCGGATGGGGATCCCGGTCACCGGGAAGAACATCTTCCCGTCGAACATCCAGGGGCTCCCGACCTGGTACGAGATCCGAGTGAGCAAGGAGGGCTACACCGCGCGTCCCTCCGAGGTGGATTTGGTCGTCGCGCTCAATCCGGCGACCTACGCGAAGGACGTCGCCACGATCCGCACCGGCGGGTATCTCCTCTACGACTCGTCGTGGCCGATCGACCCAGCGCTGGTTCGTGAGGGCATCACCGTCCTCGGCATCCCTTTCGGGCGAATGTGCGTCGAGGCATTCGAGAAGGACCGCGACCGTACGCTGCTCCGGAACATCGCCTACGTCGGCGCCCTCGCCGCGCTCCTCTCGATCGACATGACCGTGGTCGAGAAGATGCTGACCGAGAAGTTCGCCAAGAAGAAGTCCCTCCTCGAGGCGAACCATACGGCCATCCGGCTCGGCTACGACTTCGCCAAGGCCCACTTCACCTGCCCCCTCCCCTTCCATCTCGAACCGATGGACAAGACGGGAGGCGCGGTGCTGATGGACGGCAATACCGCCGCCGCGCTGGGCGCGCTCTACGCCGGAGCGACGGTCGGCGCCTGGTACCCGATCACGCCTGCGACTGCCCTGATGGAAGCCTTCAAGGGGTTCTGCGAGAAGTACCGCGTCGACAAGGAGACCGGACTCAACAAGTACGTGATCCTCCAGGCGGAGGACGAGCTCGCCGCCGCCGGCATCGTGATCGGCGCAGGGTGGGCCGGCGCGCGCGCCTTCACCAACACCTCGGGCCCCGGCATCTCGTTGATGCAGGAGTTCATCGGACTGGCGTACTACACTGACATCCCGGCGGTCTTCTTCGACATCCAGCGCTGCGGCCCCGCGACCGGGATGCCGACCCGCACGCAGCAAGCCGACCTGCTGTCGCTGGCCTACGCCTCGCACGGCGACACCAAGCACCTCATCCTCTTCCCGGCCAATCCGCACGAGTGCTTCGAGATGGCGGTCGAGGCGTTCGACATCGCCGAACGATTCCAGACGCCGGTGTTCGTGGCGTCGGACCTCGACATCGGGATGAATGACTGGATGGTGCCGCGTCTCAAGTGGGACGACTCCTACCGGCCCGATCGCGGCAAGGTCTTGGGCGCCGCGGACCTCGAGAAGATCAAGAAGTTCTCGCGCTATGTGGACGAGAATGGCGATGGGATCGCTGCCCGCACCCTCCCGGGCGTCGGGGGCAAGGGAGCCTACTTCGTTCGCGGCTCGGGACACGACAAGCACGCGGGGTACACCGAGGATTCCGAAGCGTATCAGGAGGTCGTGGACCGGCTCAAGCGGAAGTTCGAGTACGCGGCCACTGCGATGCCCAAGCCGGTGATCCACCGCCGACCGCAATCCACCGTCGGCCTCGTGACCATTGGCGGTTGCGATGCTGGAGTCCGTGAGGCGAGTGACATCCTCGCCGAGAGGGGGGTACCAACGGATGTGATGCGCATCCGCGGTTTCCCCTTCGGCGCGGAGGTGCGCGCCTTCCTCGGCGAGCACGAGCACCTCTTCGTCATCGAGCAGAACCGGGATGCCCAACTCCGCTCCCTTCTCACGATCGAACTCGGCGTCCCGCGGGATGAGATGACCCCGATCCTCGATTACGGCGGGATGCCCCTCACCGCGAAGGTCGTGGTCGATGCGGTCGTCGCGCACCTGGCCGAGGTGCCCGCATGACGTCCATCGTCAAGCCCCCGGTCAAGCACCCGAGTCTCCGCACGAACGAACTCGGACTCACGATCCGCGACTACGAAGGCGCGATGAGCACCCTCTGCGCCGGCTGCGGCCACGACTCGGTGACCGCCGCGATCGTGCTCGCCGCGTGGGAGCTGGCGCTTCCGCCGCACCGTGCCGCGAAGATGAGCGGCATCGGCTGCTCGTCCAAGACCACCGCCTACTTCATGAAGCAGTCGCACGGCTTCAACTCCGTGCACGGCCGGATGCCATCGGTGACTTCGGGCGCCAACGCCGCGAACCGTGATCTCATCTACATCGGAGTCTCCGGCGATGGCGACTCCCTCTCGATCGGCCTCGGACAGATGTCGCACGCGATCCGGCGCAACGTGAACATGCTTTACGTGCTCGAGAACAACGGTGTGTACGGGCTCACGAAGGGGCAGTTCTCCGCGTCGGCCGACATCGGCTCGACGAGCAAGAAGGGGGAGGCCAACGCGCAGACGCCGATCGACCCGGTGCTCCTCGCCCTCACGCTCGGCGCGACCTTCGTCGCGCGCTCCTTCTCCGGCGACAAGACACAGCTCGTGCCGATCCTCAAGGCCGGCATCGCGCACCGCGGATTCGCACTGGTGGATGTCATCTCCCCCTGCGTCTCCTTCAACGACCACGAGGGCTCGACCAAGAGCTACGCCTACACGCGCGAGCACGAGGTCGAGGCGGTCGTGACCGACTTCGTCCCACTTCGTCGCGAGATCACGGTGGCCGAGTCGAAGGAGGAAGTGACCGTCGTCCAGCTCCACGACGGTGGGAGCGTTCGGTTGCGCGCCACCGCGCCCGACTACGACCCTACCGACCGCGAGTCGGCGTATGCCCACGTGCGCGCCTGCCAGAAGCGCGGTGAGATCGCGACCGGCCTGCTCTTCGTGAGCGAGTCGGGCCACGAGATGCACGATGCGATGCGGACCGTGCGCCAGCCATTGGTCGACCTGCCGTTCGAGGCCCTCTGTCCCGGCGCCGCCGCACTGGATGGGCTGATGAACCGGTATCGGTAGGGTCCGCCCCGCGCTCTTTCGGTACCGGCCGAGCCGAGCGTATACTGCAGTGTACCGCTCCACCCTCCCGGAGCGGTCCGTGCCCGTCACTGCGAAGCTCTCGAAACACTTCTACGACCGGCTGGGCGACCAGATCGCCAACGAGCTGGTGGAGTGGTTCAACCAGGTGGATGCAACGTACCGCGCCGACCTACGGGACCTGAACGAGCTCAACTTCGCGCGGTTCGACGCGAAGGTCGAACAGCGGTTCGCCGAGCAGGACGCGCGGATCGACCGGCGGTTCGCGGAGTTCGAAGTGAAGGTCGAGAAACGGCTCGCGGAGTTCGAAGCGAGGTTCGAGACGCGATTCGCCGAGCAGATGCGATTCCTGTACCT
>JANPCH010000017.1:0-6995 GCA_031430835.1 Gemmatimonadaceae bacterium | reverse complement strand
CCCCGCCCCCGGCCCCCGCCACTCCTTGTCCTCGTATTTCTCCTTCTTGGTGTGGGGGGGCCCGCGGGCCGCTCCCCCCCCCCCGCGGCTGGTGGGTGATGCTCGCCCTCGCCGTCGCGATCGCCGGCTATGGGCTGAGTTTCGTCTGGCGCGGGCTCGACGCGTTCGGCGACAACCTCCTGATCTCGTTCAACCAGCGCCCCTGGGCGATCTGGCTCCACTTCACGTTCGGCCCGGTGGCCCTCGTGGCCGGCGCGCTCAACTTCCGCCATTCGATACGACGTGCGCGGCCGGCACTCCATCGCCGCCTCGGTGAGACCTACGTCTTCTCGGCGCTCGCGACCGGTCTCGTCGGTGGCTACCTCGCGATCTACGCCTACGGCGGTGTCCCGAATCGCTTCGGGTTCGGCGGCCTCGCCCTCGCGACACTCGTGACGACCGTCACCGCCTATCGGTTCGCGGTCGCTCGTGATCTCAAGTCGCACCGACGCTGGATGATCCGCAGTTACGCGATGATCCTCGCCGCTGTCACGCTGCGGATCGAACTCCCCCTCCTCGCCAATTACTTCCAGAGCTTCGACGCGGGATACCGGATCGTCGCCTGGAGCTGCTGGGTGCCGAACCTGCTGGTCGCCGAGATCTTCGTGCGCCGCACCAAGCACCCGGCCTAGTCACCCACGCCGTGGCCGCATCATCCGACGAGGTGACGCCGCTCGTCGAGCGGCTCTTTCGCGACGAAGCGGGCCGGCTCATCGCGTTGCTGACGCGCCTGCTCGGTCCGGCGCACCTCGCGCTCGCCGAGGACGTGACGCAGGAGGCGTTCATCGCGGCGCTCGGGAGCTGGCCGCGCGCCGGCGTCCCGAGGCGGCCTTCAGCGTGGTTGCTGCAGGTCGCACGACGAAAGGCGCTCGATGCGCTGCGCCGCGATCGCGCACTCGCCGACCGACTTCCCGCCATCGCCGCCGAGCTTGAGGACGTCGAGCGCCGCGATGACGCTGGGGCTGGCGAGGACCCCTTCGACGACGATCGTCTGCGGATGATCCTGCTCTGCTGCCATCCGGCGGTCTCCGGTGATTCGCGCGTCGCTCTGACCCTCAAGGTCGTGAGCGGCTTCAGCGTGAGTGAAGTCGCGCGCGCCTTCCTCGCCGACGAGAAGGCGGTGGCGCAGCGTCTCGTACGAGCCAAGCGCGCCCTCCGAGACGCCGGGGCGACCTTCGAGATGCCGGAGGGCGCGGCTCGCGATGCCCGCCTCGACGCGGTGCACAGCGTGCTCTATCTGATGTTCAACGAAGGACACACCGCGCACGACGGGGAGTCACTCTTGCGGCGGGACCTCTGCGTCGAGGCGCTGCGGCTCGCCGAGCGACTCACCCGGTCGGAGTCGACCGGCACGCCGACGACGCGCGCGCTCGCCGCGCTCTTCTGCTTCCACGCGTCGCGGTTCGACGAGCGGATGGATCAGAAAGGGCACGTCGCGACCCTCGCGCGACAGGACCGGTCACGCTGGGATGTCGCGCTCATCTCCCGAGGCTTCGAGCATCTCGCGCTGGCCGGCACCGGCGAAGCGCTCAGCACCTTCCACGTCGAAGCCGAGATCGCCTCACTGCACGCTATCGCCCCGTCGTGGGCGGCAACCGACTGGGCGCGGATCGTGGAATGCTACGACCGACTCCTGATGATCACTGGATCACCCGTAGTCGCGCTCAATCGCGTCGTCGCGGTGCGCGAGCTGCGCGGCGCCGCCAACGCGCTGGTTGAGCTGAGGGAAGTCGAGCGGTCAGGTGCGCTCGATCGCTATCACCTCTTTCATGCGGTCCGGGCGGAACTCCTCGGCGCCCTCGGATGGAGTGATGAGGCCGCGAGGGCGTGGATTCGCGCCCGTGAACTCGCCAAGTCCAACCCGGTGCAACGCCATATCGCGCAACGACTTGATGCACTCGCCAGCAACGATGTCGATTCCGAGGGTATTCATCCGTCATAGAGCATCGCGGGCCGGAATCGCCGGTCCGATGCCACTCATCCACTGGAGTTCGCGATGGCGAAGTACATGGTGATCCTGCACGACTCGATGCCGGCCCTGCGGAAGATGTCGCCCGACGACATGCAAAAGGTGATCGCGAAGTACAAGGCGTGGAGCGCGAAGCTCGGTCAGGCGGGGCGGCTCGTCGGCGGCGAGAAGCTCTTCGACGAGGGTGGCAAGCACCTGACCAAGACGAACGGCAAGATGGCCGTGAAGGACGGGCCCTATGCCGAGGCCAAAGAAGTGGTCGGCGGCTACTTCCTGATCGAGGCGAAGGACTACACTGAGGCGACGAAGCTTTGCGAGGATTGCCCGCACCTCGAACTCGGCGGGCGGATCGAGCTGCGGCAGGTCGAGCCGACCTGACTTCCGACGGCGGACGGCGGTAAACGGACGGCGGTCACCGCCGTCCGCCTACCGCCGTCTCGCGCCGACGATCGAGTCGCCGCTCCCTTCATTCGGCGCCGCGCGAATCCGCAGCAACCACGACATCAGCTCGTACACGTGGACATTGCGGAATGCGGGGATGCGCTTCCCTTGCGCGATCCCCGGCCCCGCCGCGATGAACATCGCGCCCATGCTCGGCAGCTCGGGATCATAACCGTGCGCGCCGCCGGTGATCGCGGTTGCGCCGCCACTCCGCTTGAGCCGGTCGCGGCTGGTGATCGTCCATCCCTCGTCGGCGATCAGCACGATCGGCGTGATGCGCCGGTGAGCATTGAAATGCAATCGCGCCGGCACCTCACCCTTCCGGTAGACCTGCAGGTGCGGATGCTTCCCTGCGAGTGCGCGGTACACCCGCTCCACGTCCCCGTCGCGCGGCGCGATCGCCGAGACCGGCGTCCACTCCACGACATCCACCGTACGCAGGTCGAGGTAGTCATCGAGCACGATCACCCGGTCGGCGGAGACCTCGGTCATCCCGTGGTCGGCGACGATGATGATGTTCACCACGTCGCGGAGGCCCAGTGAATCGACGGCGCGCATCAGCATGCCCAGGGCCGAGTCCACGCGCGCGATCGCCGAGTCGGTCTGCGGTGCAGTTGGACCGAACCAATGTCCGGCGTTGTCGGTGTCGGAGAAGTAGAGGGTGATCATCGCGGGCGCCGAGTCGGCCGGGAGCGCGAGCCAGCGCACGACCTGATCGACGCGGGCGGCGTTCGGACGATCGTTGTCGTAGCGCGTCCACCAGGTCGGTCGCCGTCCGCCGATCGGCGCCTCAGAGCCGGGCCAGAAGTACGACGCCGCACGCAGTCCCTGCCGCTCCGCAGTCAGCCAGATCGGTTCCCCGCCCCACCAGCGCGGATCGGACTGGGCCGCCGAGTCCTCGAGCGTGAACCGGCCGAGCACGCTGTCCTGCATGGAGTTCGCGACGATCCCGTGTCGTTCAGGCGTGAGCCCGGTGACGATCGTGTAGTGATTGGGGAATGTCTTCGCGGGGAAGGCGGGGATCATCCGCTCGGCGCGCACGCCGCGCGCGGCGAGGGCGCGCAGGTTCACGGCGCCGGGACGATCCACGTAGTCCCAGCGAAAGCCGTCGAGCGAGATCAAGAGCACACGCGGCTGGCGCGGCGCCGTGCAGGCGGCGAGCGCGACAACAAGGAGGACGAACCATCTCACGCCGCGGATCCGTCTTCCTCCGTCAACAGACGACGCAGCACCTTGCCGACGAGCGATTTCGGGAGCTCGCGCTTGAAGACGACACGCGCCGGCACCTTGTAGGGCGCGAGGCGTTCCTTGCACCAGGCGCGCAAGTCGTTCTCCGTCACCGCCACGCCGGTGCGGCGCACGACGAACGCCACCGCGACCTCGCCGCGCGCCGGATCGGGGAAGCCGCGCACGCCGACCTCGAGGACCGCCGGATGCCCGGCGAGCACCTCCTCGATCTCGCGTGGCCAAACCTGCATCCCACCCATCTTGATGAGGTCCTTCTTCCGGTCGACGATGAAGAGGAAACCGTCCCCGTCGAGGCGACCGAGGTCGGCGGTGTGGAGCCAGCGCCGGCCGTCGGGATGTATGTGGAGGATCTGGTCGGTATCGTCAGGCGCGTTGTAGTAGCCGCGCATGATCTGTGGCCCCGTGAGGAGGATCTCCCCGATCTCCCCGGTCGGCAGTTCGAGCGCCCAATCGTCCGCCGCGACGATTCGCACGTCCACGTCGGGCAGCGGGATCCCCACCGAGCCGATCTTCACCGGCCCGAGGATCGGCGAGATGGTGGCCGCGAGTACCGATTCGGTGAGGGCGTATCCCTCCACGACTCGGGCGCCGGTCACTTCGCGGAATCGCTTGTGCGTCTCGGCCATCATCGGCGCCGCGCCGGAGGCACAAGCCTTCATCGAGCGGAAGTCAACCTTCCCTGCCTTCACCTTCGGATGATTGAGGAGCGCACTGTAGAGCGTCGGCACACCACAGAAGACCGAGGGCTTCGTCCGTTCGATCGTCTTGACGAGGTCATCGAGATCCCGCGGGTTCGGCACCAGCGCGATCGGATTGTGACCGATGAAACAAACCGACTGCACGCCACAGGCGGCGTACGAATGGAAGAGCGGAAGCGGGAGACAGTACACCGCCTCCCACTCCGGCAGCACCGCGGCGAACCAAGCGCGCACCTGCAATCCGGTCTGCACCATCCCGCGATGATGCACGCGCACCGCCTTGGGCGTGCCGGTGGTCCCGCCACTCATCAGGAGCATCGCCTCGTCATCGACACCTGCCCCGGGTCCAGTCGGGCGTGTTCCGCGGTTCGCGCCGATGAGTTCTGCGAGCCAGTGGTCGCCGTCGCGCGCGACGGCGTGGTGTCCCATCCGTCGTTCCATCGCGACGGTGAACACCACCCGCAGGAGCGCTGGGAACCACTCCTTGATGTTGGTGAGCACCACGTGCTCGATCTGCGCGCGAGCCTGCACGCGCTTGACCCGTTCGTAGAACGCCGAGAGCGTGACGAGGAGTCGGGGCTTCGTTGCCTTGATCGGCCCGAGGAGTTCCTCCTCGGTATAGATGGGATTCAGGGGAACGAGGATCGCCCCGAGTTTCCACGCCGCGAATTCGACGATGAAGAACTGTGGACAGTTGGCGAGGAGCACCGCGACCCGGTCGCCTCTCGTCACGCCCATCTTCGCGAACGCCACCGCGAGGGCGTCGCTCTGCCGATCGAGCTCCCCCCAACTCACCGCGCGGCCCTTGAAGAGCAGAGCCGGCGCATCGGGTCGCGCGGCAACGGCATCGCGCACGAAATCGAGCAGGGTGCGTTCCGGGTACGGCGCCAGCGTTACGGGCACGCCGGGGTCGTAGTGCTTGAGCCAGGGTTGAGCAGTCAATGGAGGTCCGGGGTAGATTGCGAATATGCATCCGATCACTACCCGCGACACCTTCCGCTCCGCACTGCGCGCCGCCGCCGCTGCGGTCGCCCTCCCCGCCGCGTTGACCGCACAGGGCACGCCGATCCCGGTCGCCGACGCCGCGGTGCGCCGCGCGATGGACCAGATGCAGTCACTGCAAGCGTGGACGCTCGCGCAGCAGGTTTCGATCTGCGAAGTGCCGGCACCGCCCTTCAAGGAACAGAAGCGCGCCGAGGAGTTCCGTCGTCGCCTGATCAGCTACGGGTACGCCAACACACGCATCGACAGCGAAGGGAATGTGATCGCCGAGATCGGTCGGGGGATGGGTCCGACGGTGCTGATCACCGGCCACCTCGACACCGTCTTCCCCGAGGGGACCGACGTGAAGACGACGCGGGTCGGCGACCGGGTGAGTGGCCCCGGCATCGGCGACGATTGTCGCGGGCTCGCTGTTGTGCTGACGCTCGCGAAAGTGATGAAGGAGTCGAAGGTCGAGCCGGCAGGCCGCGTCTATCTCGTCGGCAATGTCGGTGAAGAGGGTCCGGGGAATCTCCGTGGCGTGCGGCACCTCTTCACCAAGGAGTTCCCTGGCCAGATCAACTACTTCATCTCGGTCGATGGAGCCGGCGGCGGGGGCATCACCTCACGCGCAGTCGGAAGCCACCGCTACACTGTCTCGTTCGAGGGTCCCGGCGGCCACAGCTACGGCGCCTTCGGGATGGCGAACCCGATGCACGCAATGGGCCGCGCGATCGCGAAGATCGCCGACCTGACGGTGCCGACGAAGCCGAAGGTGACCTTCAACGTCGGCATCGTGCGGGGAGGGACGAGCGTGAATACCATCTCTCCCCTCGCACAGATGGACATCGACATGCGCTCTGAGGACGCCGCGGCATTGAAGGACATCGACACGCGGATCCGCGCCGCGATCGAGGCCGGTGCTGCGGAGGAGAGGGCGCGCTGGCCCATCTCGCGGGCCGGGATCACGGTGAAGTTCGATACGATTGGAATCAGGCCGACTGGTGGGCAGACCGACGACATGTCGATCGTCAAGGTGGCATGGGGCGCGGTCCAAGCGGTCGGATGGACGCCGAGCACCGAGGCATCGAGCACCGACGCCAACCTGCCGATCTCCCTCGGGATCCCAGCGATCACGATCAACGGCGGCGGACGCAGCTCCGGCGCTCACGGCACCGAGGAGTACTACCAGGAACTGCCGGATTCGTACAAGGGACCGCAGGTGGCTCTACTCATCGTGATGGCGCTGGCGGGGGTTGCCAAGTGACAGGTGAAAGGGAGAAGGGGGAAGGAGAAAGGAACGACCGTCGGGCGTTCCTCGCTGCAGCGGTCGCCCTCTCGGCTTCCATCCTGCTGCCACGACGTGTGTGGGCGCAGCCGGCGTTGCCGGCGATGACCGTATACAAGAGCGCCAGCTGCGGCTGCTGCAAGGCGTGGGTCGAGCACGCACGAAAGTCGGGATTCACCGTGAAGGCGATCGACACCGAGGACCTCGCCGGTGTGAAGAAGAACCTTGGCGTCCCCGATCGGCTGCAGTCCTGTCACACGGTCGTCGTCGGGAGCTTCCTCATCGAGGGGCACGTTCCCGCCGCGGACGTGAAGCGGCTGCTCGTCGAGAA
>JANPCH010000016.1:0-9185 GCA_031430835.1 Gemmatimonadaceae bacterium | reverse complement strand
CCCCTCCTTCGGTCGCCAGACCAACTCGTCATTCAGGATCTCGGGCCGCTGGTCGTCGGGTCGCCACCGCTCCACGAGTCGCTCCGCTGAGTCCACGATCCAGTATTCGGGGACGCGTTCACTCTGGTAGATGATGCGTTTCCGGTGTCGATCCGTGCGCGCGGAGGATGGCGAGAGCGCCTCCACCGCCAGCAGGAGCGAAGTCACCTCCTTCCACGACGTCGGTGTGCCCCCCTCGCGCCAGGGCACGACGAAGAGGTCGGGCTGGAGCAGCCGCTTGGGCGAGAACACGATGTCGGCAGGCGAATGCTTCGCCCAACCCAAGCGGTGCTCACGCGCGTAGGTGTGAAGAAGTGGGTGCAGAAGCTCGATCACCGTCTGGTGCCGCCAACTCGGCGACGGCATCACGACCAACTCGCCGTCGAGCACCTCGTAGCGCGTTCCGTCGTCGGGAAGCGCGATCGCCTCCTCGGCCGTCCATTCGCGAAGTTGCGCGGGCATACCCATAGCGTACGCTCGGCTCGGCGGAGAATGCAATAGTCCACGCCGCCATTGTGCGCCCAGCCGACAAGAACTCCCTCATCCGAATCGCGCCACCCGGCGCGGGATTCAGCGCGACGTGAGGGGCGGCGTGGTCCGGGGCGGACGCCGGTGCTTCGTCGCTTGCTCGTACGCGAAGCCGAAGCCGAGGAGCATCGGCTCGGTGAAGGGCCGCCCGAGGAACTCGAGTCCTACTGGCATCGAGTCGGTGGAGAATCCCATCGGCACGGTGAGCGCGGGCCACGCAAGGCTGGGGGAGAGACCGCGGTTGTCGCCGCGGCCATAGTTGTCGTCGGGACGTGGATTCGTGAGGACATCGGCGGCGATCACCGTCGGCGGTGCGTCAAAGGTCGCGTACACCAGTGCATCGAGCCGCTGGTCCGCCATCAGTTTGAGCATCGCGACTCGCAGCGCCTCGCGTCCCTGCATCACGAGGAGATAGTCGGGGTCGCGCGTCGTCTTCCCCACATATCCGATCAGGCCGCGCGAACGCCAGGGATTCACGGGGCCAGTGAGAAGGATCTCGGCGAGAGTCTTGATCGGCGCATTCGGGTGCTGCCCGAAGTAGGCATTGGTCGCCTCCTCGGTCTCGAAGTCGTTGCCCACGCGACGGCCAGGGATCGTCGGGATCGCGAGGGAGTCCACGATCTCGGCGCCGGCGGCGCGCAGATCGGCGATGGCCCTTTCGAAGGCCGGTGTGACCTTCGCGAACTCGACTGCGTTGACCGCGGCGATCGAATCGCGCCGTACCGCGGCGGTATCCCGGCCACCGGTGGTGTCGCGGCGCGCCGGTTCGCGGCGTGAGCGCAGCACGCCGATCCGCGCACCGCGCAGGGCGGTCGTTTTGAGCGACGCGGTGTAGGTCGGCGGGATATGCCCCACCGAGTATGCCGTCACCGCATCATTCGAGTCGTACCCCGCCATCACGTCGAGTAAGAGCGCCGCGTCGGTCACGGTGCGCGTCATCGGGCCCATCGTGTCTTGCGTGGGATTCGCGGGGAGCATCCCGAAGCGGCTCACGAGCGGCAGGGTCGGTCGCAGGCCGACGAGCGAACTCACCGCCGCCGGGCCGCGGATCGAACCGCCGGTGTCCTCACCGACGCCGACAAGTCCGAAGTTCGCGGCGACGCCGGCGCCCGAGCCGCCTGACGAGCCACTCGGATTGCGGTTGGGGTCATAGGCGTTGCGGATGATCCCAGCGCCCGATCCGACGTAGCGCGAGGCGAACTCCCCCAGCGTCGTCTTCGCGATGATGATCGCGCCGGCGGCTTCGAGCTTCTGCACGACCGTCGCATCGCGGAGTGGGACGAAGTCCTTGAAGAGCGCCGAGCCGTAGGTCGTCGGCATGTCCTTCGTCTCGATCTGGTCCTTGAGCAGGATCGGAACGCAGTGGAGTTTGCCGCGCGGAACCTTTGCTCGCTGAGCGGCGTCGAGCGAGTCGGCCTCGACGAGCGCGCGCGCGTTCACGTTCTGGATCGCGTTAAGCGAAGGGCCGGCCTTGTCGTAGGCGGCGATCCGGTCGAGATACGCCTGCACGACCGCGCGGCAGGTCGTCTTGCCCGACTTGAGCGCGGCCTGCGTGCCAGCGATCGTCGCCTCCATCACGTCGAACTGTTGGGCGGCGGCGACCGGCGCGGATGCGACGAGCGCGAGAAGGACACCGGTGCGGATCGACTGCGGGCTCATGAGTTTCGTCTTGGGTCGGAGTGCTTGCCTGAGATGCCGAGAAGCTACGGGCGGCCGCTGCGCCCCGCACCCTCGCGTCCCTCCCCCGCGCGCTGCAAGTTCTCCCGATGTCCGCCCCCTCCCCCCGCCTCGAAGCGGCCCTCGCCGACCGGTACAAGATCGAACGCCCCCTCGGCCAGGGCGGGATGGCGATGGTGTACCTCGCGCGCGACCTGCGGCATGACCGGCTCGTCGCCCTCAAGGTGCTCCGCCCCGAACTCGCGGCGGTGATCGGCGCGGCGCGCTTCCTCGCCGAGATCAAGACGACGGCGAACCTGCAGCATCCGCACATCCTTCCGCTGCACGACTCGGGGGAGGCTGACGGCACCGTCTTCTACGTGATGCCGTACGTCGAGGGGCAGACGCTCCGCGAACGGATCCTGCACGAGAAGCAGCTGCCGGTGGACGAGTCGGTGAGGATCGCGAAGGAGGTCGCGGGCGCACTCGACTACGCGCATCGCCACGGCGTCGTCCACCGCGACATCAAGCCCGAGAACATCCTGCTCCACGACGGGCAGGCGCTCGTCGCCGACTTCGGCATCTCCCTCGCGGTGAGCCGTTCCGAGGGCGGCACCCGGATGACCGAGACGGGGATGTCGCTCGGCACGCCGCACTACATGGCGCCCGAGCAGGCGATGGGAGAGCGGGAGATCACGGCGAAGGCCGACATCTACGCGCTTGGTTGTGTGTTGTACGAGATGCTGACCGGCGAACCACCGTTCACGGGCACCACGGCACAGGCGATCATCGCGCGCGCGGTGACCGAGTCGCCGCGACCGATCACGATGCATCGGCACACGGTGCCGGTGCACGTCGAGGCGACGACGCTCAAAGCGCTCGAGAAGCTGCCCGCCGACCGGTTCGCGAGTGCGGCGGAGTTCGCGGCGGCCCTTGAAAATCCGGCGCTGACGGCGAGCGCGGTGACGGCACGACTTGACGCGGCAGCGCGCGGCGGCGACTGGCGGGCTCGCGCGGCGATCCCCTTTGCCGCGATCGCCGTGGTGTCGACGATCGGATTCGCGGTGACGCTCTTGCGACCCGCGCCATCGGCGCCCGTGTCGCGATATGCCCTCTCCTTCGCTGCCGCGCAGGCGCCGGTCCCTGACCGCCCGATCGCCATCTCGCCCAATGGATCGCATCTCGCGTACATCGGCCCCGGCGAAGTGGGCGGCACACAGATCTGGCTGAAATCGCGCGATAGTGATGAGGCGGAGCCATTGGCCGGGACGTCCGCCGCCGTCTCGTTCACCTTCTCCCCCGACGGTCAGTGGATCGCCTTCACCCAGCAGAATCAGCAGGTGAAGAAGGTTCCGATCCTCGGCGGCGCGGCGATCGCGTTGGCCGATTTCGCGCAGTCCACGCGAGGGATCGCTTGGCTTGACGACGGGACGATCGTCTACGTGGAGAGCGGATCCCGCGTACTCAAGCGGATCCCCGATGTCGGTGGCCCTGCGACGGTCATCTGGGAGGCGGATTCGACGCAGCCGACGACGGCCTACTACCCGGTCGCGATCGCGGGAGGACGAGGGGTGCTGTTCACCCTGTGCGAGGGGGGCGCCACCTGCCCAACGGCGATGGACGTCTGGGCAGCGAACCTCCGCTCCCTCAGGGCGCAGCGCGTCGCCCCCGGCGCCATCCGGGCCTTCTACGCCCCGACCGGACACTTGGTCTATGTCCGGCGGGATGGAGGGATGCTCGCCATCCCCTTCAACGCGCGGTCGCTTCGGGCGACGGGGGCGCCATTCCCGGTGAAGGACAGCATCGCCATCGGCGTGGTCAACATACCGGCCTTCGCTCTCTCGAACGAGGGTACTCTGCTCACGCGCGTCGGAGGTTCCTCGGCGATGTTCGTCACGCGCGAGCTCGTCTGGGTTGACCGCGCCGGTCGGGAGACGGCGATCGACCCGACGTTCACCTTCGTGACTACGGTCTTCGGTGCGAACGTCGGATGGGCGGTCTCCCCCGATGGGAACCGCGTCGCGATCGGGCTCAATACCGAGGCCGGCGACAACGTGTGGGTGAAGCAGCTCCCGCGCGGCCCGGTATCGCGGCTCACCTTCGACAGCACCGAGTCCTTCCGTCCGCGGTGGTCCCGCGATGGGCGTTCCGTGATCTACACCACGCGGCGCATGAACAACGCGGTCCTGATGCGTCGCGCGGCGGATGGCACGGGGAAGGAGGAAGTCGTGTTCCACGTCCCGGGACCCGGGATCTACGAGGGCGCCTGGGCGCCGGATGGCAAGACACTCGTCTTGCGCGCGGGTGGCACGGTGGCCGTCGCCGGCGGGCGCGACATCCTGATCGCCCGGCCGGGCACCGACAGCGTACCAACCCCGCTCGTCGCCAGCACGCAGTTCGACGAGTCGGGGATCGCGATCTCCCCCGATGGGAGTTGGCTCGCGTACGAGAGCAATGAGACGGGGCGCCACGAGATCTACCTGCGACCATTCCCGAACGCCGATGGCGGCAAGTGGCAGGTCTCCGCCGAGGGAGGACGCGCACCACTCTGGAACCGAAATGGCCGAGAGCTCTTCTACGTCAATGGGGCGCGAGAGATGGTCGTGGTGCCCATCGGCCCCGGTGTCTCGCCTCAGATCGGAACGCGCCGGACGCTCTTCAAGATGCGCGACGAGCTCTACCTCGCGGATCAGGAGAACTACACTCCCTTCGACATCTCCCCCGACGGCCAGCGCTTCCTGATGGCGCGCCGCGTGCAGGGGGCCGCGGTGCAGGTCTCACCTCTGGTGGTCACCGAGAACTGGTTCGAGGAACTCAAGCGGATCGGCACGCGGCGTTGACGCGCGGTCGGGTCATCCGCCGCTGATCGCCTCGAACACCCCGAGCTCCTTGTTCTTCCGCACGTCGTCCCAGGGGAACCAACGGCCGTTCATCGCGACGTAGACTCCCTTCGGCAGCGTCTGCACGAAGGAGAGCGCGCTCCCGAGGTTGAACAATCCGTCGGAGCTGCCGAAGACGAAGGGGATCATCGCCCCGGTGAGGACGATCGTCTTCTCGAGCTTCGCCGCAGCGAGCGCCCGCGCGGTCTCCACCATCGTGTCGGTGCCGTGGGTGATCACGACCCTGCCCTCAGCGCACGCGCGGCACGCCGTCACGATCCGCTGACGGTCGGCGGCGACCATATCAAGACTGTCCTTCATCATCAGGACCTCGACCACGGCGTCCAAGCGGCACCGGCCGCGCGCCAAGACGTGCTCGACGTTTGTCTCGCTGAAGTAAAGCGAGCCGTCGATCTCGTTGTACTGCTTGTCGAAGGTGCCGCCAGTGACCAGGACACGGATGGACATCGGGCGAATCGTACGGCAAGCGAAGCGGGCGGGCCAGCGGTAGGTTCCCGGCATCCCACCTGCACGGAACTCCTCGATGAAGGCGAAGAAGGCCGCTGACGCGCATCGCCTGCAGGACATCCCGAACATCGGGGTGTCGATCGCCGGCGACCTACGCGCGATCGGAATCCGGGAGCCGCGCCAGCTCGTCGGCAGGGATCCGTACGACCTCTACCGCCGGAGCAACGCGGTGGCCGGCGTCCGTCAGGATCCCTGCCTGATCGACTGCTTCATCGCCGCCGTACGTTTCATGGAGGGCGCACCGGCGCGCCCCTGGTGGAACTACACGGCCGAGCGGAAGAAGACGATGGCTGAGAGAACATGAGACCGACCGCGTCCTTCCTGGCGTCGACCGAGAAGCTGCAGGAACTCTGGGAGCAGCGTGCCGGCCGCGCCCTGCGGAAAGTCGGATTGGGCAGCGTTCGCACCACCATCCTCACGCTCGCGGTGACCGCGACACTGATCCCGGCGCTCGCCACGAGTTGGATCTCCTATCGCCAGAACAGTCGCGCGATCGAGGCCAAGCTCAACGAGCAACTGAGCGGCGCGAGCAAGCAGGCCTCGGGCGAGGTCGGGCTCTGGGTGAAGGAACGTCTCTATGACCTGCGCGTCTTCGCCGCGTCATACGAGGTCTCCGAGAACATCGAGCGCGGTGGCTCCGGGTCGCGGCGCCTCCCGGAGTACCTCAACTCGGTCAAGAAGCGCTCACCGGCATTCGAAGAGTTGATGGTCGTCGCGCCCGACCAACGCACCGTCGCGAGCAGCGAACGGTCACCCGGTCGCGTGCACTTCGCCGGTGATTGGGTCCAGCAGGCCAGGGTCGGCGACGCGGTCCTCGGTGATCCGCAGCGCGCGGACTCTGCCGCCGCGGTGACGATGGAAGTGGCCGTGCCGATCGTCGGCGCGACCGGGCGGTTCCTCGGCGTGCTCGCCGCGCGACTCTCCTTCGATGGCATCGGCGCGCCGTTGCGCGGACTCGTCGCCGGGAGCGACGGGCGTATCGCGGTCGTGCGCCCCGGCGGCGATCCGATCATCACGATCGGCGGCTCCCGTCTACCAATGCCAGTAGCGACGCTCGCGAGACTCGAGCAGTCCGATGGCGCAACCGTCGCGTACGATGCCGCTGATGGAGTCGAGGTACTCGGCGTGCTGGCGCGTGTGCCGCGCACCGACTGGCTGGTGATCGCCGAGATCCCCGCCGCGACCGCGTACGCGGATATCCGCCTGCTGCGCAACACGACCGTGCTGCTCGTCCTCGTGCTGCTGCTCGTCGTCGGGTCGCTCGCGTACGGACTCGGGCTCCTCATCGTCCTGCCGCTGGAGCGCCTGTCGCGCGCGGCGAATCGCGTCGCCGGTGGCGACCTCGAGGTGGATGTCCCCACCTCCGGCGGCGGCGAGGTCGCACAACTCGCGGGCGTGTTCAATGACATGGTCCGCCGGTTGCGCGAAGGCCGAGCCGAACTCGAGCGACTCTCGGTCACCGACGAACTGACCGGCCTGGCGAATCGCCGACGCCTCACGACGGAACTCGAGCGCGAGGTGCAGCGCAGCGATCGGCACAAGCGCACCTTCGCCGTGCTGATGCTGGACGTGGACCGCTTCAAGCAGTTCAACGACACGCACGGGCATCCAGCAGGTGATGCGGTGCTCAAGGCGCTCGCACAGATCCTCGGCGAGTGCGTTCGCGAGGTGGACACCGTGGCGCGCTACGGCGGCGAGGAGTTCCTGGTCATCCTGCCCGAGACGAAGGCCGCCGGCGCGTCGCAGATGGCCGAACGGATTCGCCTCACCGCCGAGCAACACCGCTTCGCGGTCGGGACCGATGGCGCGGGGGTCAGCGTGACCGTCTCGATCGGTTATTCCGTCTTCCCTGAGCACGCCAAGACCTCGGAGGAACTGGTCAAGGCGGCGGATGACGCGCTCTATCGCTCCAAGGCCGCAGGTCGCAACCGCGTCACGTCCGCCGGCTAGGGCCGCGCCGCCGCCGCGCCACGTACCAGACTCTGGTGCACCCAAGCACTCCGACCATCGGCGAGCGTCACGCGAAGCCACTCCTGCTCGTAGGCGAACGCGGTGAGCGTTGTCCCCGCGGGAAGTGTGGCGAGCACCTCAGCGTTGCCTGCCGGGGCAGCGCGCACATTCGCCCGCGCTGTCGTTGTGAGCGGCACCGGAACGGCGAAGGCGCGTTCACCTGAGCGCGCCGCCGCGCCGCCGCCTTCGGCAAGTCGGCCCCGCCCGGCTGTCGCGGCCCGCTTCGCCTGCGTTGCGAGATAGACCGCGCCGCCATAGTTCTCCACGTCGAACGCGGCGCTGGCCGCCTTCAATGCCGCCTCGGCCTGCGCTGCTTCCGGGGGCGCCTGCGTACCGGCGCGTCCGCGCAGCTGCTGCAACGTCACTTCTGCTTCGGCGATCGCCGACGCGGCTTCAGCGCGCGTCGCCAACGTACGGAGCCGAGCCATCGCGCGCACGACCTCGGTGGTCGCCTCGCCGAGTCGCCGGTCCATCTCGGCGAGTTGCGCGGTGCGTTCGAGGAGTTGAACGCGCGTGCGCGCGAGTTCACGCTCCATCTCGGGGTCGCGGACGGTGACGGTCTCTGGTGCGGCGCGCACCGGAGTCGGTGCGGGTGTGGGCGTCGGCGCCGCGGCGGGTTGCGACGTGCTGCAGGCGGCGAGCACGAGCGCCGCGAAGAAGAGGGGGCGCTTCATCGAGCCGCCCAGCGCCGCTTCAGCGCGGCGTACGCCGCGAGCCGCTCAGTCGCCGCTCGCAGCATCGCATCGGTCGGCGGAGCATCGCTCCCCTGCAGTGCGTTGATCACACCCTGATGCCCTCCCGCAACGCCGCCGAACCCCTGCGGCCCCGCGAAGTCGTTGAGTCCCTGCGTCCGCGCCTCGGCCGCGAGCCCTGCCGCCTCCAGCATCGCGTCGTAGAGCGCGACCGAAAGATCGTGTTGTTGGCGCAGCGCGGCCAACGGTGTCTTGACTCGCGGGTCCATCCGAACCGAGAACTGTTGGGTATGCACGGCGCCGTCAACGGTCAGTCGCGCCGTGTAGGTGCCCGGATGCGCCCACGGTCCCTCGGGTTCGCACTTCGTGTTGAATGGCGTGGCTGAGATCGGGAGCTGGCAGTTCTCGACCGGCCGCGTGTAGTGCAGGTCCCAGGTGTAGCGCTGAAGTCCCGCCTTCGCCGAGGGCGCGGAGGCGGGGCGGAACCAGTACCAGGGGGCGTTTCCTTGGTCGGTCGGTGGCGACGTCGGATCGTCGCTCGAGTAATTGCGCAGCACTCGACCTGCGGCGTTCAGGATCTCGAGCGTCACTTTGTTCGCGTCGCGCGCGAGGTAGTAGTCGATCATCGCGCCGTCAGGAGGATTCTCGGCGCGCGGCTCGTCGGGCGGTACAGGCGTGTCGGTGTACATCGAGTAGCGCACGCGCGTCGCGACGGCGGGCTTGAAGAGCGTCACCGGCGTCGAGAGTGTGGCGTCGGTCCACTGCCGCAGTGCCGTGATGTTGTCGAGGATCCAGAAGCCACGCCCGTGCGTGCCGACGCTGATGTCGTCGTCCTTGATGACCAGGTCGCGGA
>JANPCH010000015.1:0-14998 GCA_031430835.1 Gemmatimonadaceae bacterium | reverse complement strand
GCAGCGCTCGGGTTACCCCTCGTGCTGGGCGACGGGACCCCCTTCCCGTTCCGGGACCAGATCCTCCTGATCACGATGGTGGTGATCGTGATGACGCTGGTGCTGCAAGGGCTTACGCTGGCGCCCATCATCCGATGGATGAACTTCCAGCCGGAGCGCACGCACCATCAGGAGGAGCAGATGGCGCGGCGGGAGTCACTGCGCCGTGGGGCCGAGGCGTTGGAGGACCTGGCGCGGGAGAGTTGGGCGGATCCGGGCGACGTCGAGTGGCTCAGGCAGGAGCTCCGCGAGCGGCTCGGCGCCCACGAGCACCTGCACGGGGACTCCGAGGGGCGCCGGCGGCTGCGCGCGGGGGTCATCGCCGCGGAGCGGCGGATGCTCGTGCGCTTAAGGAATGAGGGGGCGATATCGGATGAGGTGCTTCGCGGACTCGAGCAGGAGTTGGATCTGGAGGCGATGCGCGTCGGAGTCGGCGACGCCCTCTGATCTGCTAGCGAGCGCGCAGGGGCTCCGCTCAGTTCGGCGGCCGCACGACCTTCGGATTGGCCATCGTATCGCGCGCACTGACCCAAACGGGCTGCTCCCGTGGCGACCATCCCGACGGCCGCCGCAACCACTGGCTCAACCCGGACCCACTCAGGCGCTGGAGAGTCGGAAAGTCCAGCTGCCCCGTGGGAGTCAGGCCGAGCGAGTCCTGGAGCCGTCGGATCGCCAGCGAGAACTCAAGCGTCATCACCGTGTCCTTCAGGGTCGCGTTGAAGACCAACGGCTCCCCGACGAACTGGAGGGTGCTCGCTACCTCGCGATAGGCCTTCACGCGATACCCACTCGCCGCGTAGTGATTGAAGGCATCGATGCGAAACGCGGCGTCACTGAAGAGCAGCGCAGCCACCTGGTCGTTGCCAGCGAGCGAGAGGCTCTCAGCGTGCACCGTCAGCCAGTCCGCGGTGTCGCCACGACGCACTTTGATCTTGAGTTCCGACTCTCCTGGCCGGCAATCGACCGTGCCCTCCGAGAGCCAGTTGCTAAGCGGAATCGCGTGGAACACTTCGCCCTGCTCACACCGTTTCTGGAGTCTTATCTGCCCCTCCTCGTCTGTGCGTCCGAGGCTGACCGGCGTTCCGCTCGCCGTGATCCGCGACACTCGAGCGAGCACTGCCGCCCCACCGTCATCCACCGTCCGGATTCGCTGGAGGTTGGCCTGAGGGGTCGGCCGAAGGACCTCTTGCGCCACCAGCAATAGGAGGAGCGGGAGTAGCAAGCGCATCGGGGGTGTCTCCGGGGGTAGGTGGTCCTGCGTCGGTGCTTCCCGTCGCGACCGAGGTGATCATCAGGGCGACAAGCAGCAGGAGTGCAGCGAGGCCGAACAACACCTTGATCTCGTGCCTTACAAGGAAGATCTGGACGCCCTCCTTGAGCAGGAGGACCGGTTCACGCGGAGCATCAGCGACTACCTGCAACCCAGGACTCGGGCGCGTCAGCCACAGCGTGACAGTGACCATCCAGCCGGGGTGGAATCGCTCCAGGGTCACGCTCGCGTCGTCGCGTCTCGTGGAATCGGAGACCGCGAACCGTCGGCGGGAGAAGGTGTTCGCTCCGAACCTCGTTGCCACCGAGTCGATCCTGCTCGAGTCCGCCGTCGGTATCCGGATCACCAGCTGCAGGGACTCGAAGAGTCGGTCTCTCGACACGTTCTCGAATCGGACCGTCACCTGCTTCCGTTCGATGTCGTTCGTCCGCACGGAGTAGGCGACCACAGGCTGGCTGAGCAGGCGGTCGGCCGTGTGAGAGAGCGTCCAGCTCAACAGGGCGATCGCCAGAGCCAGGGCCAGTGGCGGCTTCTCGCGGCGCAGCAGCTTCGAGATGGCGCCAATCACTCGCGCGGCTCCGGCTGTTCTGACGGCCGTCCCGTGCTCACGCGTCACTTCGCACCGCGACGTACGGCGCCCACTTCTCGTTCTCGCAGACCCAGTTCGCCCAGACGAAACCGTCGGTTCCCACCTGCAGTGTGAGGAAGTTCCGCGTACGGAGATACCGCGGAACGCCGGACATCGTGAGCATCTCCGCGACCACTGACCCGCCGGCCAATCGTCGCGGCTTGTCCGACGTGGTCGCGACCACACCGGCCCACTGGAGTGCCGAGGGCGCTGGATGCACGATACCGCTCGACGTGAGCTGGAGGATCGTTCTCCCGGTCGCTACGTGCCGCAACTGCCCCAGCGCGCCGACGTGGACGTCCCCAGAGAGCAGGGTGATGCGCAACGCCCCGGCCGACCGCCGCTCGAGCAGGTCGAAGAGGAACATCGCGAGGCGCTCCATCTCGGCCGCGTGACTCGGCGAGCTCCAGTGGTCGTGCACGTCGTCGTCGAGCCGGTCCTGCCACGGCGTCACGTCGAAGATCGCCTCGACGAACGAGTACGAGCGAAAGACCACCGGTACCGCCGCCAGGATGAGGATGTCCTTCACCCCGACTGGGATCGGCCGCTCGAGCCAGCTCTTCACGAGTTCCCAGTGTGGCCGGGACATGACCTCTGAAAGGCTCCGCTCGCTGCGATTGTCGAGCACGAGGATCAGATAGTCCCGGAATCGCAGCCCGAGTGTTCGGTGCTTGGCATTGGCGGCGAGGCGGCTGCCCGAGGGGCCTCGGAGCTGGAAGAGGTCGAATACGCGCGCCGCGTGTTCGAAGATCCCGCCATAGACCCTGCACTCCTGCCGTTTCTTGGGATACGAGCCCCACCCGTCGAAGATGTCGTGGTCGTCCCACATCATGATCGACGGGATACTCGCGAGCATCAGGGACAGGTGCTCGTTGCCCCATCGATCGGTGTAAAGCCAGTCGTAGAAGTCCCTGATCTCGGTGTTCAGTTCCGGCGTGACCGGCTGGTCGATCTGCGCCTTCAAGCTCTTCTCTCCCCACTCGCGCAGCCTCGGGCATCGTCGGCTCTCCCAGATCTCGTCGGCATACAACTGATCCCCTCCCATCAAGAGGAGGGAGAAGGGGTTTGCCTTGTGCCGCACCTTCATCTCCTCCCAGAGCCGGTACGGCCGATCGGTGTCTCTGACCAGTCCCGCACTCGAGAAACCATTGCAGGAGGCGTAGGCGATCAGCGGCCGTTCCTCGGTACCCGGCACGTAGAACGTCCAGGACACCCGTCCGTGGCGGTCACTGAGCGGTCCAGCCGCGCCAGTGAGGCGATAGTCCACTCGGCGCCCGGTCGCCTCGGTCATCACGCGGAACTCGGCGCGCCAGAACCGATGCGCCCCTACGGTCGCGAGTTGTGTGAGGACCGGAGATTCATCCAACCCCTCAACCGTGAGTCTCGGGTGAACGGCGGCGTCAAGCAGAACGCAGACCGTGTAGAGGTCACCATCTTCGAATCCCAGGAGCGGACCAACGACGATTGCGTTCGTCATCCTAGTTCCTCCCGTCTGCGGTCAGGTGGTAGCGGATCGACTTCTGTCCGTATCGCTTCATCTCCGCCTCGGCCTGCGCAAGGAACGCGTCCCACTGCGGTTTGTAAATCGTCTGGCACCCCTCGCTCCCGGTCGTGTTAAAGCCCCCGCGGTGGATGTTCACGCCGAACCACCCGCGCCAGATGCCGGGCGCGATGCACTTCCCGAGGTCCGACTTGGTGCCGACTGACTCGGCATCAGTGCCGGGGCGGAACACCTCCACTTCCGCCGCCTGTACAAGGGCGCGATACCGCTTCACGGGGTCGTTCCGCTTGTGCATCCCGACCTCGTACGTCCACGAACCGGGCTGCAACACCGCCACCTTCGGCTTGAGCACCGACGGGTCGGTGTTCGCGTTGTAGCTCACGAATGCCGTCGGGGAGATCAGGATGATCGCGTCGTCGTACACGCCGACGTCGTTGTCCCTTGCGTTCGCGCCGAGTTCGACGAAGTGGCCGCGCCGCGCGAAGAGGGTCGCCTCAGCCGGCTCAGGCACATTGACCTGCGCGAGGAACTGCACCACCTCGGCGCGCGAGATCATCGGGAGGCTCGGTGGGACGATCACGTGCCCTCCTCCATCTTCGGCTTTCGCATCCCGTGTCGGATGTTCACGACTTTGCTCAACAGGTCGAACCAGAACCCGGCTCCCAACGACACGGCCAGCGCGGTGAGGGGCCAACCGACGACCGCACTCCAGGTCAGCGGCAGGGAGCCATCGGCCTCTCGATCCCACCCGATCGGCAACGACGCCCAAACGCCTTCCGATCCCCCGACGCCGCTCATCAGCGCCTGGACGCGGGCGCAGCTTGAGTCAGCGGCGACCGGCGGCGAACTGCGTTTGGTGCACCGCTCGAGGTCGGCGGGCGTCGTCGTCTCCACGAACTTCGCCGCGAGTGCCGCAACCGCTTCGCGGGAGGACTTATCGTGATAGAGGTGCTTCACGAGGCGCGCCGTATTGATGTTCAGCGCCACCGCGAGGACCAAGCCGACGATGATGCTGATCAACTGCATCTTCCTCTTGTGCACCTCCCCGAGCATCGTGAGCGACTTGTCGAACCACTCGCTCACCGCCTTCACGTAGTTGTCGGTGGTGTCCGCGCTCACCCGGGCGATCGCCTTGAGTTGCGCCTTCAGTGCTGAGTCTCCTGGCAGTGCGTCGACCGATGCGACCAGTCCCGCGACGCCGGCCACGCCCTGCTGCGCGACCTGGATCCCACCCATCAGTTGGCGCGCCAGCATCGTCGTGTCGACGTAGCTGCTGCCCGGCCGCTTCTCCGCGCCAGCCCCGAAATGGTCCTTGAGAGCGGGGATCTTCGCGAGCGTCGCGCGGACCGCCGCGTCGTCCACGAGGACGCGCAGGTCCCTGCCGAGCTGCGTCGCCCGGAGTTTGAGGACCTGTGCGATGTACTCATTGAGCACCGTCGCGAACAGACTCGCCCCCAAATAGACCACGCTGATCCCGATCGCCACATCCACCATCGCCGTGAAGTCCATTCCTCCCTCCGTGCCGGTGAAGTTCCCTCCTACTCGCTCAACAGCGCCGCCGGATCGATGAGTCCCCACCCCGCCGCATCGCTCCTTCCCCGCCCTCCTGCCTTGAGCGCGCGACGCTTGAGCCGCGCCTCTACTCCGGCAACGTCGAGCGGCGGCTTCCCTTCCTTGAGAAGTCGAGCACCGAGGAGGGCAAGGACCCCCGCAACGAAGGGCGCGGCAAACGAGGTCCCGCTCGCCTCGGCGTAGATGTTCGGCGGGAAGGTCGAGAGGACGTCTCCACCGGGAGCGACGATGTCCACCTCGGGGCCGGCGGCCGAATCGCGTGTGCCGCGGGGTCTCCCCTCCGAGTCGCGCGTGACGTAGCCGACCGCGAGCGCGTTCGCATACCGCGCCGGATAACCGACCGGTCCGCCGAGCGGGCCACGATTCCCGGCGGCGCACACGACGATCCGACCCTGCGCCGTCGCCCGATCGATCGCGGCCTCGATGAGCGAGACTGGTTTCGGCCACGCGATGCTCAGGCACACGACGCCGGCTCCTGTGGCGACCACCCAGTCGATCGCCTGTGCCACGACTGCCTCGGCGATCTCGACGCCTGGACGCAGAACCACCTTCGCATTCAGCAGCTTTGCGGACGGTGCGATACCGACGACCCCCTGACCGTCGTCCTTGGCCGCGACGATCCCCGCCACGTGGGTCCCGTGACCTGTCTCGTCCCCGACTCCGGTCGTGCTCCCCGCGAAGTCGCGGCTGTCGATCACGGCGTGCTTCAGATCGGGGTGGGAGATCGCAATCCCCGAGTCCACGATTCCGACCGTCATTCCCTCGCCGCGAGAACGGCGCCACAGCTCAGGGAGGTTGAGGAACTCCTGCCCCCAGTTGAGGAACCCTGGTTTGATCGTCGTCCGGCGAATCTGGAAGTCCATCGGCCTAGAAGCGGAAGAGCGATAGGTCGACGCCGAGGAAGATCGAGAAGCGATTCACCGAGACGCGGTCGCCGCTCGTCTCCAGCGCACGGAGATCGGGCGATCGCTCGACTCCCACGCCGAGGGTGAGGGGATATTTCCGTGTGATACCGAGGGTCAGGTGAATCGAAGGCGAGATGAGGCTCTTCAGCGTCGCCTCCGAGACCTGCCCGACGTCGTCCCCCGAGACCTGCTCGGCCTCGAAGCGGTAGCTGACAAGGGTCCCGAGATCTATGAAGCTCACGTTGAGCCCGATCGACGAGAAGACACAACACTTGAGTCCCCGCGCGACCTCGAGTCCGATGGGCGCGAAGGCCCCGCCATAGGTCACACGCTTCGCGCCGCCGTCAACGCGCTCCGTTCCCGTGGACGCACCCACGTAGCTCACGATCGCCAGCGTTGTCGCGCCCTGCTGACGGCGCGAGCGGAAGGAGCCGACCGGATCCACCAGCGCGATCATGGCCGATTCCAGTTCGTCGTTGGACCCGGCGGCAGCGACGGCGGCAGCGAACGATGAGAGCCGCAGGATTCTCGACGGGATGCCGGCAGAGTCGGTCGCTGGTGAACGTGGCTTCTCGGTGCCTGCGATCAGGTCATTCAGCAGGATCACGACCCGCGGGTAGTCACGCTCGTCGACCGCACGCCAGATCGTGATCGCGGCATCTACCTTGGCCGGCAGCTGCGACCCCGCCTCCTGTTGCTGCATTGCGAGCCGGATGGCCGCGCCGGTCAACTGCGCCGCGCCGATGCGCCACGCCTTCATCTGGAGGTCACTGGCCTCGCCGTCCGTCGCCGTCGCGATGGACTCGACGACGGCAGAGAGAGCCGCCACGAGTGCCCGAGCGGCCTCGATCCTTGCCGCGACCTGCGCGGCCGTCTCGCTCGCGCCGATCGCACCACTGAAGAACTGCACGAACACGCGCGCCCTGCGCGGATCGCGAAGCAGGGCAGTCAGGCTGCTCCCGATCTCCTCGGACGGGTACGCCCGGAGGGCCTGGAGTTCGACCGCGACGCGAGCGAGTTCCGATCGCCACGTGGGGGCGCGTCCCAGATCACACTGCCCGCGGGTGCCGCCGACGTCGGCCGCGACGGTGAGGAAGTCGGCGCCCTCGTTCATCTCGACGAGGAGCTTCGCGACCCAGCTCACGTGTCGCGCACGCTCGTCAACGTTGAGTTTCTTGAACAGATCGAGTTTCGCATCGCTGAGACAGACCGGGAGATTCCCCAGATCCTCGCGCAGCGCCGCGCGCATGCTCGGCAGCAGGGTGCGGTAGTTGAGTTCAGGTGCCACGGCGATCGCCCGACGAGTGCTGCCGAAGAGCGGCCTGGCATAGCTGGAGTCGAGCATCGCGACGAGCTCGATGAATGCCGATTGCACCAACTCCGCCTTCGCCCTCGCGATCAGGAAGTCGGTAGCGACAAGGGCGACCGAGGGGAGACCGATGAACCCGCCACTCCCTTGTCCCCGTCCACCGGCGCCGCTCGACACCAGCTTCTCGGCGCGCAGCGCGTCCTGCAGCGCCGACGTCGCCTCCGCGATCTCGGCGAACGAGGGCACCCTCCCCGTGCCGTCGACGAACGACAGGATCGCCGTGACTCGCGTGTCACCGCATTTGTCGGAGCCTCGTCTGACCGCCACGGACTTCTCCGCGAAGCCGAGGGCGGCCAGCTCGGACGTCGTGCAAGCGTCCCAGATCGCGAGTACATCCCGCGTTCGCCGGTAGGCCGACGAATCGACGGAGAACGACTGCGCCGCGACCGCGTTCAGAGCGCCGATCAGCACCACCAGCGCCGCCGCTCTGGTGACTCGAAGCGAATACCTCATCCGTGACCTCGCCTGGAAGTGGTTGCGGGCGATAGCATATCGCGGCCGGTTCCTACAGGCAAGCTCCATCCTGCCTCTACAGCACCGTATATACCACTAGTCACGTACTGCGGGCTCTATACGCTCGATTGTGCCAGACGAAGGCTTGCGCAGAAGTCCGCTCCTTCGCAGGTTATCGCCGATGCGCCTCACGTGGATCGGCCTCGGCGCGGCTCTCGTCGTGATCACGCCAAGCACGGTGGCGGCTCAAGCCGCCGCTGCTGCTGCGACGGTAGCGCTCGTGCCCGTACCCAGCGTTATGAACCGCCGCGCTGACTCGGCTCGCTTCACGCTCGATTCGGCGAGGTTCGTGGTCACAGCGGAGCTACGCGCTGCCTCACCGAAGCTTCGCGGGAGAGTGCTCGAGCAGCGGCCGGCCCCCAACACGGGAGCCAAGCGCGGATCGACGGTCCACCTCTGGATCGGTGGGGCGATTGCCCCAACCAACCCGCCGTCAGCTCCCGGCGCGGTCGTCGCTGGACCGCAGATGTCTGAGGTGCCGAACCTGCTCGGTCTCGATTCGAAGGCCTCGATCGAGGCGCTCCGAGGCTCGCGCCTTGGCCCGGGAAACGCCAGGAGAGAACCGTCCGACGTTCAAGGCATCGGGCTCATCATCCATCAGGACCCGCCCGAGGGTACGCGGGTGGTGAGTGGATCCAAAGTTGACGTGACGTTCTCGTCGGGCCCGCGTCCACCAGACTCGAGCTTCGCGATGCCGCGTCTGCTCGGGCTCACGGCGACGAGCGCGGACGAGTCCCTGTCGCTCCTCGGACTGGTCCTCGATCACGTCGACTCGGCAACGGTCCCAGATGGTGACCGGCTCGTCTCGGTCCAGTTCCCCGCTCCTGACACCCGAGTCCATCGCGGCGACCGCGCGTGGTTCGTGATCCGGATCCCCCCTCAGCGCGTTGAGGTGCCCAGCGTGCTTGGGCTGAGCGCGGTCGCTGCGGGAGAGCGCCTGAAGGAGGTCGGCCTCGGAGTCCGCGACATACAGAATGTGGCGCGTGCCGATCGTGACTCCGGCGTCATCACGCAGCGGCCCGCACGGGGGACGTTGCTGGAACGCGGGCAGGTCGTTTCCCTGACCGTCAACACGCCACCCGCCGCCGTGAGAGTCGAGGTACCGGCCCTGATCGGCCGCACGCGTGCGGACGCTGAAACGGCCATTCGAGCCGCGCAGCTCACGGTCGGGATGGTTCGCACCGATCGCGGTGGTGTGGACGAGCTCGTGTCAGCGCAGACGCACGATCCCGGCACGATCGTCCTCGCCGGAACAGTTGTTGGATTCACCACAGTAGCGCCGGTCGTGCCACCAGGGCAGCTGCCTCCAGAGTCACCGCCTCCAGAGTCACCGCCTCAAGAGCCACCACCTCAGGAGTCACCTCTTCAGGAGTCACCGCCTCAGAAGCCACCGCCTCAGGAGCCACCGAGCGCCGACAGACTCCTCGTCCCCAGCGTGGTCGGCAGAACGGTCACCGAAGCCTTCGAACTCCTTTCGCGCGCCGGTTTCTCTGAGACTTCGATCGAGGGCTTGAACGCGCCCGGTGCCGTGGTGAGCGAGCAGGAGCCGCGGGCGCTAGAGCTCGTTCAGGTCGGGACACGAGTCACTCTCACCGCGACGGCAACCAGTGTTCGCTTCGTACCCCGTCTGATCGGAGCAACATGGCGCGAGGCGGAGGAGCGTGCGCGGCGCGAAGAGTTCGCCGCGTACATCACCGCGCGCCGATGGACACTGACGTTGAGTGGACGCGTCCTGGAGCAACTCCCCGACGAAGGGATCGCATCCCCCACGATCTCCAGCATCGGCGTGACACTCGGACGGCCGGCGATCCCCGGCCTCGTGCTCGGTGCAGGGGTCCTCTTCGCGGCCGCGCTCGGAATCCTCCGTCAGCCGCCGGAACCTCGCTCGAAGAAGCCGGAGCGGGCGCCACCGGCTGACGCTCACGTCACATGGCAGACCGGGTCGCCGATGGCATCGGTCGAGCCAACGAGCCGCACGACTCTCGTGAAGGCGGCCTTTGAACTTCGATTCTCGGTCCGAGTCGATTCGCCGATGATCGACTGCAGCGAATCCAGTGTCTTCAAGTCAGCGAGGTGGACCGATGCCGGATGAACCGACGACGCTCTCGATGCTCGCGGGGCTTGAAGCCGACGCGACCGGGACCCTGCTCTCCGCAAAGGAACGGCAAGAGGCGATGGGTGGGATCGCCGAGGCGGTGACCGCGGCACAGGGTGCCGGATCCTGGACCGGCGCGGCGGCCGCCGTCCTCGACCGGATCGCAACCGACCTGCAGACGCCCCTCGCGAACCTGTTGCGAGAGGGCTGGCGGCAGGATGGTGAGCTCCGAAAGTCCGTCACAGGTACGGGGAGCAAGGCCGCACCCTATGGGGAGGTCTCGCTCCACGACCACAAGGTCACGGCGCTCATCCGTCCATCCGCCCAGTTGGTCGTCAACGGGATCGAAGGGCCGAAGATTGAGTTCGTGGTGCGGACCACTCTCACCTTCAGTGCCCTGATCCTCGTGGTGAGAAAGGCGGTGATCACCGGATTCAAGGCCGGGAAGATCGTCGCGGCGCTCGAAGTGAACTACGTGAGCAACCGCGGCGACAAGAAGGAATACCCCGTCATCCGGCCGCGCAAAAGAGAGTTCCAGGCCGACCGCGAGTTCGTGCTCCCCGGCGGCGGGATCGCGATCGTCTAGCATCAACGCGACGTCCCCACGACCCGAGAGAGAGAGGCCCCGATCGTGCGTACCGCTGTCTTCACTGGTGCTGGCGCTTCGCGCGCCTTCGGATTCCCGCTCACCCGGGAGATCATGCCACGGCTGAGACGCCGCCTGCTGAAGGGGGATCTGTTCGACGCGGGCGCGGCGGGTCAAAGGAAGCAGGCCCTCCTGCTTGTGTACCTCCGCGAGCTCCTCCCAGGATTTAACAAGGTTCGGGCGCTCCCGTCGATCACCGATGTTCTCTCGCTGATCGACTACTCGATCGTCACCGAGATCGCACCGATGCGGAGTCGTACGCCGCTGGAGCTGCGCCACTTCCGCCGCCTCCTCGATGAGGCGCTGTTCACCGTGCTCGCCTGGCCCTATGGCGAGGACGACACGCCGCGCGTCCTGGAGCGATTCGCGAGCTGGATCGAGGAGCAGAGCGCCGCCCGCGAGGATTCCGTCGCGCTGATCACCTCGAACTACGACCTCGCGATCGACGACATGCTCTTCTGGAGTCGGAACTATGACACCGCGACGATCGCGGCCAACATCGACTTCGGCTTTGCATGGCGGGATCCGCTCGCAGAAGAGCCGGAGCTCAGGCTGCGTCCGAAGGATCCGAGCCTGAGCATCTTCAAGTTGCACGGCTCGCTCAACTGGCTCCGTTGCGACGAGTGCGATCACATCTACGTCAACCCGGACGGTGTGATCGCACATCAGGCGTTCCGAGACGACGTGGACGACCGCAACACCTGCGACTGCGACCACGCCCCGTTGCGTCAGGTGATTGTCGCTCCTTCCCTCGTGCGCGAGGTCCGCGATGTCAATCTGATGGAGGTGTGGAAGGCCAGCCTCGAGTACCTGAGGCGCGCGGATCGGTGGGTGATCATCGGGTACTCGTTCCCGAGTGAGGACCTCGCCATCCGGACGATGTTCATGCGCGCCTACAATGGGCGAAGCAAGCCTCCGCGGATCTCCGTGGTGCAGCCGCAGTTCGAGGATGAGCTTCGCTCGCGATACCGCGTGCTCTTCCCAGGATTCCGCCCAGTAACGGGTGGGATCGAGGGATTCGTCAGGTCGCTCGACACACCACGAAGGCGACATCGAAAGCGGGCACCGTCGCGCCTACTTCACGAACTCCGCGGCAAACGCTCGGTAAAGCTCAAATAGGCCCTTACCCACCGAGGCTCGCTACAGGGCTCGGAGGGCTGCAGTGCCCGGACCCTCGCTCGCGGCCGGCCGGCTCGTCGTCCCTTCAGGCAGCGGCTCGGTGCGGCTCAACCGCTCCACATCGATTGCCACCGCTCCGTCGGGCGACTCGGTGAAGATGCTCGCGAACTTCACATCCCAGCGGAGTTCCTCGTACGTGTACGAGGTCCGCGCCCGCACCCGTGACGAGAAGACCTCCTCGTGTCCATTCACCGACACCACGAACTCGGCCTGCGCCTCCCGCAGCATCTCGGGCGTGAAGCCGGCCAGCGGCGAGGTCGCGGTGATCGGATGCACCACCGTCCAGTGCAGCGTGAAGAACTCGACGGCATCCCGTTCGAGGTCCAACGGATGGAAGTTCCGCTCGCGCTTGCCGTCGATCAGCTCGTACCAGATGAGACTGAACTTGACGCGGACATCGGAGAGTTCGCCGAGTTGGGCGTTGGTCATCCGGAACATCAGTCCGCGGCCTCCCTCGTACGGCGCGACGATCGCCGACTCGCTGAAGTGGAGGCGCATCCGCGGCCGCGTGAGCCGTGCGATGAGGAGCCCGCCCGCAGCGACGAAGAAGAGCACACCGATGATGCTCTCGAATATCACCAGCCAATGCGCGGTGGAGCCCACCGCGTGTACGCCATCGATCCCCGTGGTCGTGAAGACGCCGACGCTGAAGGCGAGGGCCCCGAGGAAGGGGTCGCTGATGCCAAGGGAGTCGGTGCCCGCGAGCGCCCCGGGGCCGAGTGCGCGGTAGCCGAGGGCGAATATTCCGTTGATCAGGAGAAGAACCCCGACGAGCGTTCCAAAGAAGCTCGGCCAGGACTTGTTGAGGGCGCTGAGATAGAAGTGTTCGGCGCGCTGAGCACCGAGTCCGTACTTGTGACTCGTCGGCGTGCCGTCGCGGTCGAAGAAGCGCCCGCGGAAGGACTGCGCGACGAACCGGCCGAAGCCAAGGTCGCGTTCGCGGTCGGCGGGATCCTGCTGGGGGGCTGGGTTGGTCACCCAATCAAGATGCCGCGCGGTAAGTTCTGACTCAACCCGATTCCATAGGATTCGCTATGCGGCGCCCCGCCCTGCTCTCGCTCCTTCTCGTTGCCCAGACCGCGGCGGCCCAGCAGCCGGCCGACCCCTTCCTCTGGCTGGAGGAGGTCGAAGGCGCCCGCGCGATGGAGTGGGTGAAGGCGAAGAACGCCGGCACGCTCGAGACTCTCGGCAAGTCGCCGCTCTATGCGCCGATCTTCGAGCGCACCAAGCAGATCCTCGACTCGCGCGACCGGATCGCATATCCGAACATCGTCGGAGAGCGGCTCTACAACTTCTGGCAGGACGCCACGCACGAGCGGGGCATCTGGCGGCGCACGACGTGGGAGAGCTACCTCAGCGGCAACCCGACGTGGGAGACGGTGCTCGATCTCGACGCGCTGTCGAAGGCCGAGAACGTGACGTGGGCGTGGGGCGGCGCCGATTGCTTCGAGCCCGAGTACAGGCTCTGCCTCATCTCCCTCTCGCGTGGCGGGTCTGACGCGGCCGAGGTGCGGGAGTTCGACCTTCCTGGGGCGAGGTTCATCGCCGGTGGGTTCAAACTCCCTGAGGCGAAGTCGAGCGTCGCCTGGGTGGATGCGAACACGCTCCTCGTCGGCACCGACTTCGGCCCCGGCTCGATGACGACCTCGGGGTACGCGCGGATCATCAAGCAGTGGAAGCGCGGCACGCCACTCACCAGTGCGACGACTGTGCTCGAGATCCCCGCCACCGATATGGGAGCCTTCACCTACAGCACCGACGCGGGCGCGCGCCGATACCTCCGGATCCAGCACCAGCGCACCTTCTATGAAGGGAACAGCCTCATCGTCAGCGACGGCAAGGCCTGGAAGCTCGAGGTGCAGCCCGACGCCGACGTGTACTTCGTGCGGAACCAGATGGTCGTGTATGTTCGGACGCCCTGGGAGATCGCGGGCACCAAGTGGGAGACGGGATCGCTGATCGCGATCGGGATGGACGCATTCAGCGCCGGCGACCGCAAGTTCGCGCTCGTGATGCGCCCGGGCCCGCGCGAGACGATCAACGGCGTCTCGGTGACGAAGGACCACCTGCTTTTGAATGTGCTCGACAATGTGAGCGGACAGCTCCGCCGGTATCACCCGGGGGCGAGTGGCTGGACGTACGAGGTGATCCCGGCGCCGACGTTGGGAGCGATCGAGGTGAATGCGACGTCGAGGACCGGGAATCGTTTCTTCTTCGTCTACACGAACTTCATCCAGCCGACCACGCTCTATCTGGCTGAGGCCGACGGGAAGGTGCGCGAGGTCAAGCGCCTGCCGGCGATGTTCGACGCCGCGGGCCTCAAGGTGGAGCAGATGGAGGCGACGTCGAAGGACGGGACGCGAGTGCCCTTCTACGTCGTCTCCCGCGAGGGTCTTCCGAAGGATGGCGGCAACCCCACGTTGCTCTACGCGTACGGCGGATTCGAGGTCTCGCAGACGCCGGGGTACTCGAGCACCGTCGGCGCCAACTGGTTGGAACGCGGCGGCGTCTACGTGAGCGCGAACATCCGCGGCGGCGGCGAGTTCGGGCCGGCGTGGCATCGCGCGGGCTTGAAGGAGAATCGCCAGCGGATCTATGACGATTTCGCCGCGGTGGCCGAGGAAGTGATCCGGCAACGCATCACCTCACCGGCGCATCTCGGGATAATGGGCGGGAGCAATGGCGGCCTCTTGATGGGCGTGAGTCTCACCCAGCGCCCCGACCTCTACAGTGCGATCGTGATCCAGGTGCCCCTGCTCGACATGCAGCGGTACAGCCATCTCCTCGCAGGGGCCAGTTGGATGGCGGAGTATGGCGATCCCGACAAGCCGGAGGAGTGGGCGTTCATCAGTAAGTATTCCCCCTACCAGAATGTGAAACCCGGGCAGCAGTACCCTCGTGTCCTCTTCACCACCACCACGCGCGACGACCGGGTGCATCCCGGCCACGCTCGGAAGATGGCGGCCAAGATGGAGTCGATGGGCTACCCCTTCTACTATTTCGAGAACACCGAGGGGGGGCACGGGAGCGGCGTCACGAGCGACCAGCGCGCTCGGACCATCGCGCTGACCTATGCGTACCTTTGGCAGCAACTCTCACGCAAACCCGCTTCCTGACCAAAATACATGCCGAATCTTGCTGCCAATCACCCCCAGATCATCCACTTCGTCGTCGGCCTGCTCTTCGTCGGCGTCGCCTTCCGTCTCATCTCGCTCACGCCTTGGTTCAAGTGGACGAAGCACGCTGGCGCCGCGCTGCTCTTCATCGGTACCGTCGCGACG
>JANPCH010000014.1:0-1707 GCA_031430835.1 Gemmatimonadaceae bacterium | reverse complement strand
AACACCTACCGCCGCAACCTGCAACGCGCCTTCCTCGTCACGGCGAACGCTCGTCTCAATCCGACCGATGCCGAACTGACTCGCGCGGCCAATCCCGTGCCGAACCCGGCGAACAGCGACCTCCGCGGCGTGCTTCGCGCCGAACTGCAGGACCTCGATGGACGGATCGCCGCGGCACAGCCCCGCGCCGGCGATGCGATGACGCGCATCCATCTCCGCGACCTGCGGACCGAGATCGCGAGGATCCTGAACCCGAACGGATGATCCGATGATCCACTTCAAGTGGGCCGCGGCACTCGCCGCGGCCTCCCTCGCCGCCGCCTCAATGGCGGCGCAGGGGACGCCTCTCCCGACGCCCGAGTCGGTGCTTGGTTTCACCGTCGGCGCGGACTACAAGCTCGCGACCTACGACGAGTCGATCCGCTACTTCGAGCGACTCGCGCAGGCGAGTGACCGCATCCGCCTGATCAAGGTCGGCAAGACGTCGACCGGCCGTGACTGGACGCTCGCCGTCATCTCGTCGCGCGAGAATCTCGCGAACCTGCCGCGGCTGCGTGAGGTCGCGCAACGGCTCGCGCATCCCTCCGGGCTCACCGGCGCCGAAGCGCGCGCGCTGGCTCGCGAGGGGAAGGTCTTCGTCGACATCAGCGGCGGACTCCACGCGAGCGAGGTCGCGGGGGCGCAGCACACGATCCAACTCGCGTATGACCTGCTGAGCAAGGCCGACGAGCCGCGCACGAAGGCGATCCTTGACAACACGGTGGTCCTCCTCTGGCCGAGTATCAATCCCGACGGGCAACAGATCGTCACCGACTGGTACAGGCAGAACGTTGGCACCGCGTACGAGGTGAGCCCGCTGCACGAGCTCTACCAGAAGTACATCGGGCACGACAACAACCGCGACGGCTATATGCTGAACGTGGTCGAGTCGCGCGTGGTCACACGCACGTGGCGGCAGTGGGAGCCGCAGATCATCTACGTACACCATCAGACGGCGCCCTTCCCGACTCGGATCTGGCTGCCCCCCTTCGCCGAGCCGATCGGCCTGCGGGTGAACCCGCTGATGTCGCGCGAGGTGAACACCATCGGGATGTTGATCGCCCAGCAGCTCGAGACCGAAGGGAAACCCGGCGCCACGCATATGGGCACCGGCTTCGACGCCTGGTACCCGGGCTACGTGGACTACCTGCCGATGTTCCAGAACATCGCCGCCTTCTGGACCGAGACGGCGCTCTACCGCTACGCGACACCGCACTTCTACACGCTGAGCGACTTCCCCGCCGAGTATCGCGCCCTGCGCCCCGAGGCGCTCTACGCGAGTCCTTGGGCGGGGGGTTGGTGGCGGCTCAAGGACGCGGTGGACTACATGCTCACCGCTTCGATGGCGGTGCTCGAATACGCCGTGCGATATCGGGAGGATCTGCTCTGGAATCGTTATCAGGCGGGGCGGAACACGATCGCGAAGTACACCGCCAATCCGCCTTACGCGTACGTGATCCCGCAAGACCAACGAGATGTCGGGAACGCCGTCGAGCTCCTGCGTCGTCTCGCGTTCAATGGCGTGCGGGTACACCAGCTCGAGCGCGACGCGACGATCGACGGCGTGCGGCGGCCGCGTGGCACCTGGGTGATCCCGATGGACCAGGAGTTCGCGGAGCTGGTGCGGCAGCTCTTGGAGCCGCAGGCCTATCCCGACCTGCGTGAGTT
>JANPCH010000013.1:0-1864 GCA_031430835.1 Gemmatimonadaceae bacterium | reverse complement strand
GGTGAGCCCCGCCGCGCATCCGATGCGCCACATCCGGTAGAACTCGGCGCGGCTCCGCCCATCGTCAAAGGTGCGCAGCAGTGCGGCGACGCCGGCCCTCACGGCTGGAGTCGTTGTAGCCGACGGATCGCGGCGATGCCGACGGCCGGGCCGATCGCGAGCATGACGAACGCCCATTGCCACCCGAGCCACGAGACCACCGGCGGCACCGCCTGGATCGTGAGCGTCGTGAGGAGGAATCCGAGGCAGACCTGCACCGTGAGCGCGGTGCCGACCGCGTACGCTGGCACCGACTCAGTCACGAGCACCGAGAACTGCGCCGAGTCGGCGACGACGAAGAAGCCCCACGCGAGCGCGACCGGTGCAAGGAGCAATGGCGAACGTCCGAAGAGGAGTCCGATCACGAGCGCGCACGCGCCGCTCGCCGCCATCGCGATGACAACGAGTCGCTCGCGACCGATCCGGTCGCTCACGAGACCGCCCCAGAGGCAGCCGAGGCCACCGACTGCGATCGTGCCGAAACCGAGCACGCCGACCCACCACGCATTCGCTGGGCGGCCTCCTGCGACCGCGCTCGCGGCGATGAACGCCGGGATCCAGGTCCAGTACGAGTAGAGCTCGGCCATATGCCCGAGGTATCCGCCGGTCGAGAGGCGCCAGCGGCGCGACCCCACCACCTCGCGGACGAGTCCCCAGGAGAATGGGCGGGCGGGGAAGGCGAAGGGGCCGTCGCGCCAGAGGAGGGTGATGACGAGCGCCGCGACGAGGGCAGCCGTCGACGTGAAGAGCACGACCACCGAGAGCGGTGTGTCGGCAAAGAGCCGGAAGAGGTAGGGGGTGGCCTTCCCGACGGTGAGCGCACCGACCACCGCGCCCACGGCGATCCCGCGCCGCGCGCGGAACCAGGTCGCCGCCATCTTCATCGCAGGGGGATAGACGCCGGCGAGGCACATCCCGGCCAGTGCGCGAGTTGCCAGCGCCACTGCGAAGGACTCGCTGAACAGCAGGCCCGCATTGGCGGCGGCGCCCGCGATCGCCGCTGCGGCGAACAGGCGACGGGCTGGCACGATATCGGCGAGGTTCAAGATCGCCGAGAGCGCCGTGCCGCCGACGAATCCGAGTTGCACCGCCGTGGAGAGGAGGCCGACCTGGTCGGCGCTCAGCGCCCAGCGCGCCTGGAGCTCAGGCGCGACCGCGCTCCCGGTGAACCAGAGCGACATCCCGAGGAGCTCGGCCAGCGAGAGGATCGCCAACATCCCCCACGCGGGGCCTGCATCCCCCTGCGGCACGGCGTGCCCGCCCGTATCTTCGCTCGCGACCAGGCCAGAGGGAGCCATCGGGTGAAAGATACGACCGAAGAACTCGAACTGCTCATCCGCTCGAAGTACGCGCTCATCCTGCTCGACACGAGTGAGCCCGAGCGCACCGACGAGATGTTGGCGATGATCGCGACCCGGCTTTCCCTCCCCTACTTCTCGTGGAGTCGCTCGCGGGGTCTGCGCCGGGGGATCCAGGCCTCGGATCCCTTCATCGAGAAGACCGACGAACCGGCGAAGGCCCTCGCACGCGTTCCCGAGGAGGGGTCCGGCATCTTCCACTTTCGCGGCTTGGGCCCCTTCCTCGAGGACCCGGTGGTGGCGAGTCACATCCTCGACGCGGTCGCGTACGTCACCAAGCGCCGCGGCGCCCTCGTCATCTCCGGCACCGACCTACGGCTGCCCGATGCGCTCCGTCCGCAGGCCGTGGCCTTGCACCTGCCGATGCCGGGCTTCTCCGAGCATCGGCAACAACTCGAGCGGGTCATCCGCGAGTACGCGGCGAAGATGCCGCTCAAGGTCGAGCTCACGCACGAGGATCGCACGCG
>JANPCH010000012.1:0-20218 GCA_031430835.1 Gemmatimonadaceae bacterium | reverse complement strand
ACGGCGGTCGCGCCCTCACCGCCGAACGGCAGCTGTCCGCTCAGGAGGAAGTAGCCGACGACGCCGAGCGCGTAGAGATCCGAGCGACCGTCGAGCGCCGAGCCCAGTACCTGCTCCGGACTCATGAAGTGCGCGGTGCCGACCACATGCCCTTCACCAGTGATGCTGGGAGACCGGTCGCTGCGGGCGATACCGAAGTCGGTGACGAGCGCGCGGTTGGTGCCGCGCTCGATCATGATGTTCTCCGGCTTGACGTCGCGGTGGATCACGCCGCGGGCATGAGCGTACGCCAGCGCCCACGCGACTTCGCGCAGGTGACGTACAACCTCCACGGGCGGGAGCGGACCGCGGTCGCGCACGCGCTGGCCCAGGTTCTCGCCGTCCACCAAGCCCATGACGAAGAAGGCGAACTCCCCGCGTTCGTCGGCACGGTGGATGTGCACGATGTGCGGGTGCGAGAGCTGTCCGGCGGTGCGCGCTTCGCGCAGGAAGCGCGCGCGCACGTCACTCGTCGCCGCGTCGGGCGGGAGCACCTTGAGCGCGACCTGTCGGTCGAGCATGAGGTCGCGCGCGAGGTAGACCACGCCCATACCGCCGCGACCGATCTCGCGTTCGAGTTCGAACTCGCCCGCCAAGGCGGCGGGAAGGGCGGCGAGCGCTGGGTCGAAGAGTGGCGGCATGATGGGCGTCGGTGTCCGAGGAATCTAACGGCGGGCTGGCCGCGACCGTGCCCTCTTGGCGACATTGCGAAATGACCGCGCCTGCCGCCACCGCGCACGACGAGGACGCCCTCGGCAAGGCGTTCGACGGACGCCTTGCCCGGCGCCTCTTCGCGTACGTGCGCCCCTACGGCGGACTGGTGTTCGGCGCCGTGGCGGTGCTCATGGTCGAAGGGGTGCTGCAGCTCGCGCCGCCCCTCCTCACGCGCCGCGTGATCGACATCGCGATCCCGGCCGGCGACGCCGCGCTGCTGCGCACGTCGGTGTTGATGCTCATGGGCGCTCTACTGTTACAGGTCTCGGCCACATACGTCGAGACCTTGCTCACGGGCATCCTCGGTCAAAAGGTCATGCACGACCTGCGGCGCCAGATCTTCGCGCATCTGCAGCGGCTGCCGATCCCGTTCTTCGACCGCAACCCCGTGGGACGCGTGGTGACTCGCGTGACGTCGGACGTCGAGTCGCTGAATGAGCTGTTCGCCTCGGGTGTGGTCGCCGGGCTCGGTGACCTCTTCACACTGCTCGCGATCACCGTGTTGATGGTGATCGTGGACTGGAGGCTGGCGCTCGCCGCCTACCTCGTGGTCCCGGGGATCCTGTGGGTCTCGCGCGTCTTCCGTCTCAAGGTGCGCGAGTCGTACCGCGAGATCCGCACGCGACTGGCGCGGATCAACGCCTTCTTGCATGAGCGGATCGCAGGAATGCGGGTGGTGCAGCTCTTCAGTCGGGAGACGAACGAAGCCGAACGTTTCGCGGCGCTCGACAAGGCGCATCTGGACGCGCATCTGCGCTCGGTGACAGTCTACGCGCTCTATTTCCCCGCAATCGAGATCCTCACGAGCGTTGCGCTCGCGAGCCTGATCGTCGCGGCGGCACCGCGCGTCGAGAGCGGTGCACTCACCGTGGGGACGCTCGCGGCCTTCATCCAACTCGCGCGACGCTTCTACCAGCCGCTGCAGGACCTCTCCGACAAGTACAACACGCTGCAGCAGGCGATGGCGAGTTCGGAGCGGATCTTCACGCTGCTCGACACACCGGTCGCCGAGGGGACGGAAGTTGCGGCAGTGCTCCCTGCTCGGCGCGCCGCGTCGCAGGGCGTGACCGTGACGTTCGAGGACGTCTGGTTCGCGTACCTGGAACCCACCTGGGTGCTGCGCGGCGTGTCGTTCACCGTGCGTCCGGGCGAGACGCTCGCCCTGGTGGGGCACACGGGGGCGGGGAAGACGACCGTCATCAACCTACTCTTGCGCTTCCACGAGCCGCAGCGAGGCCGGATCCTGCTCGACGGACGTGATATCCGTACCATGCCTGTGCATGAGTTGCGGCGCGTCGTCGGCTACGTGCAGCAGGACATCTTCCTCTTCGCGGGTGACGTCGCGACGAACATCCGGCTGGGGAACCCGCTGAGCGATGCCGAGGTCCGCGAGGCAGCGAAGCGCGTCGGGGCCGACCGCGTGATCAGGCGGCTCCCTGGCGGATACGCCCAGCCACTTGGCGAGCGCGGCTCGAGCCTGAGCGTGGGGGAGCGGCAACTCCTCTCGTTCGCACGCGCGATCGCCGCCGACCCGGCGCTGCTGCTGCTCGACGAAGCCACGAGCGCGGTCGACAGCGAGATCGAGGCCGAGATCCAGCGCGGACTCGCCACGCTCATGCAGGGCCGGACCACCATCGCGGTGGCCCACCGTCTGAGCACCATCACTGGTGCGACCGAGATCCTGGTACTGCACCATGGGGAGGTCCGGGAGCGCGGGACTCACCGAACGCTGCTGAGTCGCAACGGCCTGTATGCGCGGCTCTTCCGTTTGCAAGCCGGAGAGTTGGAGACCACAGCGGTAGGCGATTGACGCTTGCCGACCCCCCCTTGCTCCCCGTAGTTTCCTCCTCTCGATGCCCTACCTGAAGCTCCGCGACAACCAGCACCCGCTCGCGGCGGGTGAGACGACCATCGGTGCCTTCGACGGCGCCGGTATTCGGCTACCGGACGGCGACCCCGCCAACGGCGCGATCGTCTCATTGGGGGCGAGTGGCGTCTCGATCCGACTGAGCTCCGCCAGCTCGGTGGTGATGGTAAACGGGGTGCAGCTGGGCATGCAGCCGAGCCCCCTGCTGCACGGCGACAAGGTCGAGATCGCGGGGCACGAGCTGCGGCTTGGCGAGGACCAGAAGGGTGGCAACACCGCCTTCGTGAGCGCGGCGGAAGTGGCGAAGATGATCGGCGCCAAGAGCGGCACCGCGCCGAAGAAGCCGACGATGGCGACTGGCGGTCGGCTCGTATCGCTCGTCGACGGCCGCGAATACACCGTATCGGATGCCGGCGTCACGTTCGGCCGCGAAGTGGGCAATGACGTGGTGATCGCCAGCACGGAGATCTCGCGCCGGCACGCGAGCATCGCGCCGGCGGTGAACGGCTACGTGCTGACCGACCACAGCACGAACGGCGTGTGGGTGAACGGCGCGCGCGTCGCTGGCGAGCAGCTCCTTGGCCGCGGCGACGTGATCAAGATGGGTGCGGAGGAGTTCCGCTTCTACGCCGATGTCGCGAAGGCCCCCGCGGCCTCCCCGGCGGCAGCGGTTCCCGTGCCGGCGCCTGCGCCGGCGCCTGAGCCGACGCCTGAGCCGACGCCTGAGCCGACTCCTGAGCCTCCTGCGGCTCCGGCGGCCTCGGCACCGCCCCCGGCCCCCGTGATCGAGACGCCCGCGGCTCCCTTCTCCGCTCCCTCGCTGGCGTACACCATGATGGGTGCCCCTTCAGCGAAACGTTCGCCAGCGCCGGCGCCAGCGCCGGCGGCGCCGGAACCCGTCGAGGCATCCGTTGCGTCCCCTGCGGCGGTCGCGAGCGGCACCCGCGCAGCGCTCGCGACGCTCGAGGTCATGGCCGAGGGCCCGCTCAAAGGCATGAAGTTCGAACTCCACTCGGCGCTCACGAACGTGGGGCGTGGTGAGCACAACGATATCTCGATCAAGGACGAGTCGATGTCCGACTCGCATGCGAAGATCCAAAAGCGTGGTGACGGGTGGTATGTTGTCGACCAGGAGTCGACCAACGGCACCTACGTGGGCGGACGCCGGGTCAAAGGTGAGGTGCGCGTGGAAGGTGCCCCTGATCTGAGGTTCGGCGGCATCAAGATGGCCTTCCGGCCGGCGGCGGTGCCGGTCATGGAAGGAGGCGGAACCCGCGCGATCGCGGCGGTGAACGTCGAGTCGCTCCGAAAGCAGGTGGCGGTCAAGCCGACCGCCGGATCCAAGGCGCCGGGCCGCGAATCCGCTAATGTTCCGGCACCAGCCGTCGAAGACAAGAAGAAAGGTTGTACCGCGGTGATCCTCCTCCTCGTGTCCCTCGCGGGCGCGGGTGTCGGGCTCCTGTCGCTTCTCCTGTTCGCGGGGCGCTGAACAGATGCAACTCAAGGTGGGCGCACGAACGGACGTGGGTATGGTCCGTTCCGGTAACGAGGACAACTTCTTCGCCGAGGCCGATGCCGCGCGGGGCGTCTTCGTCGTGGCGGACGGTATGGGCGGTCACGCTGCCGGCGAGGTCGCGAGCGAGATGGCCGTGCAGATCGTCGCGCGGAACTTGCTACCGCTGCAGTCGGTGACGGCCGATGGCGCGGCCGAGACGGTGGCCCAAGCGCTCAAGGACGCGAATCGCGCGATCTACGAGCGGATGCTCGCCGAGGTCGACAAGCAGGGAATGGGAACGACCCTCTCCGTGCTCGTGATATCCGACGCGGGGTACCTGATCGGGCAGATCGGCGACTCGCGGATCTACCTGCTGCGCGACGGGGCACTGGTCCAGATCACGAAGGACCACTCGTATGTGCAGGAGCAGGTCGACGCCGGACTGCTCACGCCGGAACAGGCGCGCTACCATCCGTATAGCAACGTGATCACGCGCTGCGTGGGTGCGAGCGACGAAGTCGAAGCGGACATCTATAAGAACCCCATTCGGGTCGGCGACGTCTTTCTCGTGGCCTCCGACGGACTCACCGGCATGGTCGATGACCGCCGACTGCAGCAGTTGCTGCTCGCTCGCTCGGGACCGGGACGGATCGTGGACGCCCTGATCGCCGAGGCGAACAACCGTGGTGGACTCGACAACATCACCGCGATCGTGGTCCAGGTGGACGCACTCGACGGTCCGCCGGATGTCTGAGGAGCCGGAGACGGTCGGCGGGATCGCCGAGCTCTACCTCGGAAACATCCTCTACGCGCTCGAGCGCTGCGCGCTCGCGATGGCGGAGGAAGGGAAGTCGTCGGACGCGCACTTCTATCGCGGGATCGGGCGGTTGCTTGCCGAGGCGCACGGGAAGGCGCGGAAGGTGGTTGCGCCGGAGAGCTGAGTTTTCCTGCGCCTGCGTTCAACACAGGGGCACAGGGGACACAGGGAACTGCGACGGCAACTGCCAGGGAACTGGGCAGGCAACTGCGAAAAGAGAATGACTCGGGGGCACTGCCGGAGAAACTCGCCGACGTGCCCCCTTCGACTGACCGTCGCTCACGCCGGCGACCCAAGGACTTGAGAGGCGCTACCGCCGCACGGCTGTTCCCTGTGCCCCCTGTGCCCCTGGGGTGAAAGCCGTTCAGTCGTCAGCGGCCCGAGCCGTCCACTCGCCTACGACGCCGCCAGCACCGCGAGCACCTCCGCCCGCCCGATCTCAATGCGCCCCACGGTGAACACCCGCAGCCACCGCGCCGACTGATAGAGCTGCTCGGCGAGGATCGGAAGGTTGATCGCCCCTGCCAACCCCGAATCGGTGATCCGCCGCACGGTGCCGTCGCGCGCGAGGAGCGGAAGGTCGAGGCCGAGCATCCGCTCCTTTCGCGGGTAGTCGAGGAGCAGCTCGCCGCTCTGCAGGCCATGTGCACGCGCGAGGACATCTTCGGCGGCGCGAGTCCGCGCGCGGTCCTCGGCGATCCACTCGAGGTCGAGCGCCGTGAGCTCGGCCGCTGGCGCCTCCATGGCGCGCTTGTAGAGTCGGCGCTCGCGGATCGCGCCCAGCAACGGCGGCGCACTCGAGCCCTCGAGCGCGTGCAGGATCCCCTCGTCGGTGAAGGACGCGAGAGTGTCGACCGCGAGAGTGCCCACGCGGAGCGCGTCCTCGACGAGACGCTTGTACATCGCGGTCGCAGAGCGCACGGCATGCTGCCAATAGACGTTGCGGTACATCTGGTACTTCGCGAAGAGCAACGACTCGAGCGCCGAGAGCCCCTTCTCGCGCAGGCCGACGGTCGGAAGTCCCGTGACGGGATCGGTGACGATGGTGAGCGCGTGCCGGAGCCGATCGACGTCGATCTCGCCGTACGCCACGCCGCACATCAACGCATCGCGCTTGAGATAGTCGGTCTTGTCGAGGTCGATCGAACCGGAGATCAGTCCCTGCAGTGGCGACTCGCTCCGTCCGCGCACGAGGGCGAGGACGCGCTCCGGAGCATCCAACGCGAACTCCTCGCGAAGGATCCTGCCCACGGGGCCCTGCGCGATGAGCGGTTCGGCGACCTGCTCGTGGTGCGGGACACCGATCTCCTCGAGCGCGTGTGAGAATGGATAGTGCCCGATGTCATGCAGCAGTGCCGCGGCCACGACCAGGCGGCGATCGAGCTCGGGGACGGCGTCGAGTTCACCGGCGTCGTCTAACACACGCACCGTGAGGCGCGCGAGGTGGTAGGCGCCGAGTGCGTGCTCGAACCGACTGTGTGTCGCGCCCGGGTAGACCAAGTGGGCGAGGCCGAGCTGGCGGACGTAGCGCAGTCGCTGGAACGGCGCCGAGTCCATGAGCCGGAGGTAGGGCCCATCGACGCGGATGTTGTTCCAGAGGGGGTCGCGGAGGGTCGGCATTGACTGCAGAGGAGGGATGGGAGACGTGAGAGGTAAGGTAAAGCCGAGCCGAGACGCCAGTGGAGCGATGCACTGCACAACGGATCCAGAAATGACGAAGGCGAGGCCGCACGGCCTCGCCTTCGTCATCCTTCAGCCTGCATCACCCACCACTCAGCCTTTGGGCCCAGCCGCGAGGATCGCCTTGCTCACCGCCGCACCGAACTTCTTGATGTTCTCGTCGAACATCGCGGCCAGCTTCTTCGCCTGTGCGTCGTAGGCCGCGCCGTCCTTCCACGTATTGCGCGGCTGGAGGACCTCCGCCGGCACGCCCTCGACCGCCGACGGGATCGGCAGGCCGAAGATCGGGTCAGGGATCACCGTCGCCTTGTCGAGCTTGCCGGCGAGCAACGCGCGGACCATCGCACGGGTGTGCGAGAGCTTCATGCGCGAGCCGACGCCATACGGGCCACCGCTCCAGCCAGTGTTCACGAGCCACACCTGCGCGCCATGCTTGTCGAGCAGCTCACCGAGCATCTCGGCGTACTTGGTCGGGTGCCAGACGAGGAACACCGCGCCGAAGCAGGCCGAGAAGGTCGCCTGCGGCTCGGTGACACCACGCTCGGTGCCGGCGAGCTTGGCGGTGTAGCCCGAGAGGAAATAGTACATCGCCTGCTCGCGCGTGAGCTTGGCGATCGGCGGCAGCACGCCGAATGCGTCCGCTGTGAGGAACACCACATGCTTGGGGTGTCCGCCGCGGCCGCTCGGCACATGGTTGCGGATGTAGTGCAGCGGGTACGAGGCGCGCGTGTTCTCGGTGATCGACTGGTTCGCGAACTCGACCTTCTTGGTGCCCGGCTCGAGCACGACATTCTCGAGCACCGTGCCGAACATCTCCGTCGTTGCGAAGATGTCGGGCTCCTGTTCCTTGGAGAGGTTGATCACCTTGGCGTAACAGCCGCCTTCGAAGTTGAAGGTGCCGTTGGCGCTCCAGCCATGCTCGTCGTCGCCGATCAGGCCGCGCTCGGGGTCGGCCGAGAGCGTGGTCTTGCCGGTGCCCGAGAGGCCGAAGAAGAGTGCGGTGTCGCCGGCCGGGCCGATGTTGGCCGAGCAGTGCATGGAGAGCACGCCCTGCTTGGGCAGCAGGTAGTTCATCACCGTGAACATCGACTTCTTGAGTTCGCCGGCGTAGCGCGTGCCGCCGATCAGGATCATGCGCTTGGCGAGGTTGAGCACGATGAACGTGCTCGTGCGCGTGCCATGCTTGGCGGGGTCGGCCTGGAACTCGGGCGCGTGCAGGATCGAGAAGTTCGGCGCGAACGTCGCGAGCTCGGTGAGGGCCGGGCGGATGAACATGTTGCGCACGAAGCTCGCATGCCACGCATTGGGCGTGACGTAGCGGCAGGAGAGCCGGTAGTCGGCGTCGGCCCCGCAGTAGAGGTCCTCGACGAAGAGCTCGTCCAGACCATTGAGGTAGCCGCGCACGTCGGCGAGCAGCACGTCGAACTGCGCCTCGCTGATCGGCTGGTTGACCTTGCCCCAGTCCACATCGGCTTCGGTCGAGGCCTCCTTGACCACGAACTTGTCGTTGGGCGAGCGGCCCGTGTGGGGCTTGGTGACGGCGACGAATGGGCCCATGTGTGCGAGTTCGCCTTCGCCCTTGCGAATGGCGGCTTGCACGAGTTCCGGCGCCTCGAGGTTCCAACGAACGGTGCCCTTGGGCGCGAGGCCCTGGGCGCCAAGGCCGGTGGCGCTCTCACGGACGGGGATTGATGCGGTGGTCATGGTGGGGTTCAGCGAAGGGAGTGGGAGGGTCCGCGCTGCTGCGCGTCGATCACGGCCACGGCCGCCATGTTGACGATCTCCTGCACGTCGGCGCCCTGTTCGAGCACATGCACCGGGTGCTGCATGCCGACGAGGATGGGGCCGATCGCCGTGGCCCCACCCAACTGTGTGAGCAACTTGTACGCGATGTTGCCGGCGCTCAAGTTCGGGAAGATCAGCACGTTCGCCGCTTCCTTGAGTGCGCTGAACGGGTAGCGCCCCGCCAGCACTTCTTCGCTGAAGGCCGTGTCGGCCTGCATCTCGCCGTCGACGATCAGTGACGGGTCGCGCTGCCGCACGATCCGCACTGCCTCCGCGACCTTCTGTGCCTCTGGGTGCTTGACCGAGCCGAAGTTGGAGAACGAGAGCATCGCGATCCGCGGCGAGACACCGAAGGTCTTCGCGAGACCTGCCGCCGACTGTGCGATGCTCGCCAGCTGATCGGCGGTCGGCTCGATGTTGACGGTCGTGTCGCCGAAGAAGACGACATGCTTCTCGAACACGAGCATGTAGAGACCGGCCGCGAGCCCGACCGTCTTGTCGGCGCCGATCACTTCGAGCGCGGGGCGGACCGTCTCGGGATAGTGCTTGCCGATGCCGCCCACGAGTGCGTCGGCGTCGCCGGCGGTGACCATCACCGAGCCGAACGTGATCGCGCGCGTGATGCGCTGGTTGGCCTCGACGAGCGACATGCCCTTTCGCTGGCGCTTCTCCCAGAGGATCTGCGCATAGGCGTCGCGGCGCTTGGAGGCGCCGGGCTCCTCGAGCGTGATGCCGTCGAGTGGGATCCCCAGTTCGTCCGCCATCTGTCGCACCTTCTCGATGCGCCCGAGGAGGATCGGATGGGCGATCGCCTCGTCGACGAGGATCTGCGCGGCGCGCAGGATCTTGGGATCCTCGCCTTCGGGAAAGACGACGCGGCGCGGATCCGCCTGCGCGCGCGAGATGAGTCCGCGCATGATGCCGCGCGCGCGGCCGAGTCGCGCCTCGAGGCGGTCACGGTACTCGTCGAGGTCGATGAACTCCTTGGCCACGCCGCTCGCCACCGCCGCCCACGCGACCGCAGGTGCCACGCGCAGCAGCGCCCGTGGGTCGAACGGGAAGGGGATCAGATACTCGGGGCCGAACTTCACATTCGTGAGGCCGTAGAGCGCGGCGACGCTGTCGGGCACGTCCTCCCTGGCCAGCGCGGCGAGGGCGCGCGTGGCCGCCATCTTCATCTCCTCGTTGATCTCGGTCGCGCGCGAGTCGAGCGCGCCGCGGAAGATGAACGGGAAGCCGAGGACGTTGTTTACTTGGTTGGGATAGTCGGAGCGGCCGGTGGCGATGATCGCGTCGTCGCGAACCGCGCGCACTTCATGTGGCAGGATCTCCGGCACCGGGTTCGCTAGTGCGAAGATGATCGGCGCCTTGGCCATCGCCTTGACCATCGCGCCGGTGACGGCGCCCGCGACCGAGAGACCGACGAACACGTCAGCGCCGACGAGCGCCTCGGTGAGATCCCGCCGGTCGGTCTCGACCTGGAATCTCGCCTTGTACGGATCGATGAAGTCGGTACGCTTGGTGTGGATCACACCCTTGCTGTCGCACATGAGGATGTGCTCGCGCTTGACCCCGAGTCGCACGTAGTGCTCGGCGGTCGAGATCGCGGCGGCGCCGGCCCCCGAGAAGACGACCCTGACCGTGGCGATGTCCTTGCCGACGACCTCGAGCGCGTTGAGCAGCGCCGCGCCGGAGATGATCGCGGTGCCGTGCTGGTCATCGTGGAAGACTGGGATCTTCAGGGTCTTCCGGAGGGTCTCCTCGATGTAGAAGCAGTCGGGGGCCTTGATGTCCTCGAGGTTGATGCCGCCGACGGTCGGCTCGAGGAGTTGGCAGAACTTGATGACGTCGTCGGGGTTCTCGGATCCGACTTCGAGGTCGAAGACGTCAATGTCGGCGAACTGCTTGAAGAGGTTCCCCTTGCCCTCCATCACCGGCTTGCCGGCAAGGGCGCCGATGTTGCCGAGGCCGAGGACGGCCGTGCCGTTGGTCACGACGGCGACGAGGTTCCCCTTGGCCGTGTACTTGTAGGCATCGTCGGGGTTCGCCTTGATCTCGAGGCAGGGCTCGGCGACCCCCGGGGAATAGGCGAGGGCGAGGTCGCGCTGGTTCGTGAGGGGCTTGGTCGGGACTACCGCGATCTTGCCGGGGCGTCCGCGGGAGTGGTATTCGAGTGCGTCCTCGCGTTTCATCGAGAGGAATCTAGCGGCTCCCGGGGGGTATCGGGACCGCGCGGGGGGCGTTGACTCAGCGCCCCAGCCAGTAGCTGAGCTTCACCAGGAAGACGTCGCGGGCGGGCGCCGAGAAGAGGCGGCTGCCGTCTCGGCCGAGGTCGAGCCCGGGCGCGAGGGTCTTGTCGTCACGAGCCTCGCTCCACACCACGAAGAGCGTCGACCCGGGCCGGAACTCCCAACGCAAGACGAGATTGCTCCGCAGTTCGCGAACGCTGAACGCCGGGTTCGGGATGGTGAAGTCGGCGCTGCCGTTCTCGTCGAGATCGATCGCGTAACGGTTCGTAGCCGGGTCGAGCGTGAGCTGGCCGGCGGTGTACGTCCTGAAGCGGTCGGCAAATGCGGCCGCCTTGGGATCGCTGACTTCCTTGATCGCGGTGTAGGTGCCCGCGCTCAAGAAGGGCTGCAGGTAGAGGTCGACGGCGAGGTCCGAGGTGATGGAGTAGCTCGTGCGCAGCACCACCGCCGCAGTGCGCTGCTGCAGCGCGCCCATGATGTAACGCGTTGAGGGGGAAGTCACCGTCCGGACGTACTGCGCCGGGTCGTCGTTCCAGATGGCGGACGGCGCGAGCGAAATGAAGAGCTGCGGGAGCGGCGCGGCACTCAGCACGGTCCGAAGGGTCACTGTGCGACGGCGCGACTCGGGCGCGAACTCGGTGCGCGCCACCACCTCAGCGGTCCGGGGACGCCGGAGATCCGTCGTGAAACGCATCTGGCCGATCACGAATCCCGGCACCTTGAGGCCCGGCCCGCCGCGAAGTTCGAGTGGCGCCAGCGCGTCGTCCCACAGTTCGACTGCGATCGACGTGTTCCAGAAGTTGAGGAACTGCACCGCGACCGTGTTGTCGATGTTGAGCCGGTACTTCTCCTGACCGAACGTCCACACCGGAATGAGGTTGTTCTCCACGCGCCAGTTGCGCAGGCGTGGGCCGGGACGGAACTCGCGATAACTCGTGCGGAAGGCGACGTACCAGACGTCGGCGAACGTCTGGTAACCGCCGTCGTTCACGTCGACCCCCGGTGACCGCCAACCGCCGCCGGCCCAGCCGGTCCAGTGACCACCGCCGATCTTGCGAATGAAGAGCTCGCCAGCGGAGCCGCTGAGTGACGTGAGGGTCGAATCGTAGGTGAGGTGATCGGCGTCGGGGCGCTGGAAGCGGTGGACGCCGCTCCGTTGCAGCGCAGCGATGGCGGCCTCGCTCCCCTCAGCGCGCGTGCCGAGCGCCCAGCCCGCGAGCTCATAGCGCGCGCCGCCGAAGCGGTGCCAACCGTTCACGCCGGTCGAGTACGCGGCGCTGCGGAGCCCATCGAGCAGAGGGTCGTCGATCCGGCGGTTGGTGGCTGTGGCGATGCCGCCGACGCCGCTCTGCCCGCGCCGGAAGTCGCGCAGGAGCCGTCCGACCACGTAGGTCGTCCGCGGCTCCACCGGCTCGTTCCAGCGCGTGCCGAGTGAGTCGACGAGTCGGGCGGTGGCTTCCTCGGTGAGCGCGCCCAAGAGTCCCACCGACCACCCGCTCGCGGTCTTGCCCGAGAGCTTTACCGCACCGTTGATGCGCGCGGTCTCCGGGCGATCGATGAATCCACCCGTCGGTGCGCTGGGACTACGCTGCGGCGGGCGGCCGATTCGCCGCGAATAGAAGACGAAGCCCTCGGGGATCAGCGCGAATCGGAAGATCTCCGCCCCCTCGGTGAAGAAGGGGCGCTTCTCTGGGAAGAAGGTCTCGAACGCGCCGAGGTTCACGACCGAGGGATCGGCCTCGACCTGGCCGAAGTCCGGATTGATCGTGGCAGTCAGCGTGAGATTCGATGTGAGGCCGAGCTTGGCGTCGGCGCCGAACGAGGTGGAGGTGGCATTCGCGTCGTAGAAGGGATTTCCGATCTCGGCGGGCAAACGCGCCAACTTCCCGACCGAATAGGGCATCACCTCGGCGCGGCGCCGGGGCGAGAGCGCCGTCGGGCCCTGCAATTCGCCGAACTTCGAGACGAATCCTCCCTCGGTCGGCAGGATCGGTGCCCAGTAAGCGACCTCGGAGAGGTGCGCCACTTCGCGCATGAAGTTCACGCCCCATCGCGTCGGTCCGTCCCCATTGGCGCTGAACCGCAGCTGGGAGAGGGGGATCCGGAACTCTGCGGTCCAGCCCTCGGCGTCGGTCGAGGTCTCGACCGACCACACGGCGTCCCACGTCGTGTCGGCGCGCGTGTCCTCCGAGAGCATCACGTCGTGGCGCACGCCATTCGGCGTCGTCGAGAACTTGAAGGCCGACCGCCGGTCGAAATAGCTGTCGACCATGACCGAGGCCCAGTCGGAGGCGGGCGCGGTGCCGTCGCGCCGCGTGAGCCGGGCCCGCACGCCCTGCGGGTGTGATTCGTGCATTCGCATGCCAACGTAGAGCGCGTCATCGTCGAAGAGGACGAACGCTTCGGTCCGCTCACCCGAGGCCGCGCCAGGGTCAGGTTCGCGTTGGACGAAGTCGGCGGCGCTCGCCGCGGCTCGCCAGGCGGCTTCGTCGAGGCGTCCGTCGAGGGTGATGCTCCCGTTGCTGCGGGCGGCGGTCAGCGTCTTTGCGCCCGGGGACTGCGCGCCGAGTGTGCTCGCGAGGCCGACGGCCACGAGCAGCGCGCTTGCCGCACGCGCGAAGGGTGAGCGGACCGGGTGAGTGATCAGAGCGCCGAAGCGAAGCCTCGCAGCTTGCGCAGCATCCGCCGATCGTTCGAGATGAGGTCATCCCCCTTCGGCGTCTCGAGCATTTTCGGCACCTTGGTGAGCCGGGGGTCGGTCATCACGCGGCGAAATGGCGCGTCGCCGATCGCACCTTCGCCGATCAGCGCGTGGCGGTCCTTGTGGGAACCGAGCAGCCCCTGCGAATCGTTCAAGTGGATGACGCCGAGCCGCGCGAAGCCGAGGACGTCACCGAACCGCTTCCAGACGCCGTCGTAGTCGCCGACGAGGTCGTACCCCGCGGCGAAGATGTGGCAGGTGTCGAGGCAGACGCCCACGCGGTCCTGGAATCTCGGCGAGATCATCGCGAGGAGCGCCGCCATCTCCTCGAAGGTCGACCCGAGCACCGTGCCCTGGCCGGCGGTGAGTTCCATACAGAGGCGCGTCGGGCCCGGTGCCCGTTCGAGCGCCTCGGTGATGGCTTCGGCATTGCGGTGGAGGCCACTCGCGCGGTCGTCGATGAAGTTGCCCGGGTGCGAGACGAGCGCGTCGAGGCCGATCGCGTTGCAGCGCTGGAGTTCAAGAGTGAAGCTCTCAAGGGACCGATCGCGGAGCGTCGCGTCGGGAGAAGCCAGATTGATCAAATAGGAGTCGTGCGAGCAACTGAAGCGCTGGCCGCTCGCCGCGAGCGCGGCCTTGTACGCGGCGACCTCGGCGGCGCCGACGTTCGGTTCCTTCCATTGGTTCGGCGTCTTCGTGAAGATCTGCATCCCCGTCGCACCGATGTCGTCGCCTCGGGGCGGGGCCATTGCCACGCCGCCGGCGGTCGAGACGTGCGCGCCCAGCGGGCCGATCGGATCGGGCGTGGGGATAGAGGGCTTCGGCGCCGCTGCGATGACGCGGACCTTCGGCGTTGGGCGCTTTGCCGGCTTCTTGACTGGCTTATTGACCGCCTTCTTGACTGGCTTCTTGACCGCCTTCTTGACCGGCTTCTTGATCGGCTTCTTCTTCGCCTTCGCCGCGGTCCGCTTCTTCATCATTGCCTTCGCCTCAACCAGTCCAAGGGGTCGACCGCGAGACCGCCGGTCGGACGAATCTCGAAGTGTAGCCGCGGCGGGAGCTCGGGGTCGGACTGTCCGACGGTCCCGACGATGTCGCCCTTCGCGAGCTTGGCGCCCTTCCTTACCGTGATCGAACCGAGCGACGAGTAGGACGAGTACGCGCCGCCGCCGTGCTGCAGCACCACCATCAGTCCATAGGTCGAGTTGGGTTCGGCCCAGACGACCTCGCCGGCGGCGACCACCCTGACCGGCGTGCCGACCTTCGCGGCGATGCCGATGCCGTGCCAGCTCACCGACGTGTTGTTCGGGTTCACCAGTCGGCCGAACTGATAGATGATCTCCCCTTCAACGGGCCAGTCGAGGCGACCGACCTCGGCGGTGGTCAGCGTGCTCGCCGCGCGCGGCGCTGTCGAGCGGGACTCGGCGCGCCTACGGGATTCTTCCAACGCGCTGATCAGGCTCACCATCCGCTGTTCGTCGCGCGCCATCCGAGTGAGGCGTTCGGCCGTGGCCTTCGCCTGCGCTTCCAGCTGGGCGAGCGTGCGGCCGCGGGCGAGCTCGAGCCGCCGGAGCCGCGCCTCTTCCTCCGCCTTCTCGCGCCGATTGATCTCCATATTGCCGCGCAGCCGTTCGAGCAGGAACCGCTGCGCCGTGATCTGCCCGGTGAGTGCCTCGACCCGCTTCACGATCGCCCGGTCGCGCTGCGCGACGAGGTGCAGGTACTTGTACCGCGCGACGAGCGCTCCGAACGATTCCGCCGAGAGCAGGGCCTCGAACATGTAGAGTGGTCCCCGCTTGTAGATCTCCTGCACGCGGCGTCGCAGCGTCGCGCGCTTGATCGCCATTTCGTCCTGCGACCGCGCCAGACTCCCGTTGACGGTCTGGACCTCCTCGACGAGTGAGCCCAACTGCTGATCGAGTGATCGTACGAGTCGCGAGGTCGCCTGCGCCTGGCGTTCGAGGTTCTGTCGTTCGGCAGAGACGTCGCGGGCGTTGGACTGGAGGCGTCGCATCTGGGCTTCGACCGTCGCCCGCTCGGTGCGCAGCCGGTCGAGCTCGGACTGTTCCTGGCGGAGGCGCTCGGCGGCCTGCGCCGCGGATGGCGGGAGCGCCGGCGGCCGCTGCTGAGCCCCGAGGACGCCCGCGAACAGCGCGAGAAGCGCCGCTGGCCCGACGAGGTCACGCCACGACGCCATCAGACGCGACGCAGGTGGCGCCCGACGGAGATGGCGCTCCCGATGATCCCGATGAGCGCACCCCCGACCACGCCCAGCACCGCGAGCCCCGACTCGAAGTACGTGGCTTGCGCCACGTACTGCCCGACGAACTGATAGGTGATCCAGGTCAGCACGAGCGCGAGCACGCCGCCGGCCAGTCCCTTGAGGAAGCCCTCGATCAGGAAGGGCGCACGGATGAATCCATTCGTCGCGCCGACGAGGCGCATGATGTGGATCTCGCGGCTCCGCGCGAGCACCGCCATCCGGATGGTCGAGCCAATGATGATCACCGCGACGAGCGCGAAGGTGAGGCCAAGGGAGATCGCCACCGCCGACCCCACGTTGCGAAGACGGTAGAGCTTCTCCACCCACTCCTCGCCATAGCGGATGTCGTCGATGAAGTCGTAGGCCTCGAGCCGCCGGGCGATGATGCGGACGTGCACGGGATCGCGGAAACCCTCGCGGAGGCGGACCTCGATGGAGGCGGGCAGGATCCCCGCCTCGTACACATCATCGAACTCGTTGAGCTCGCGGCGCGCGCGCTCGAGCGCCTGCACCTCGGTCACGAGTCGGACGCTTTGCACCTCGGGGAAGGCGGCGACATCGCCGACGGCCGCGCTCGTCGCTTCGGGTGCGGTCCCCTCGGCGACGAAGCCGCGCACCTCGACGCGTTCCTCGACCTGCGCGAGGGCGGCCCGAAGATTGAGCGCGACCAGTCCGAAGAGGCCGAACGCGAAGAGGGAGAAGGCGATCGTCGTGATGCTGAGCGCACTGAGCATCGGCGCGCGCCGGAAGGCGCGCAGGGCTTCACGCCAAGCGAGACTCACGAGGCCACCTCCGTCGGTGGTGCGACGGCGAAGGAGTCGTCAGGCGCGGCGGCGCCGGAGTCGTAGACGAGCTTCCCCCGATTGAGCTCAAGGGTGCGATAGGGCATCGACTTCACGAGGTCCAAGTCGTGCGTCGCCATCAGCACCGCAGTCCCGGTGGCGTTGATGTCGCGCAGGAGCTGGAAGATCCCACGGGTGGCCCGGTCGTCGAGGTTGCCGGTGGGCTCGTCGGCGAGGAGCACCAGCGGATCGTTCACGAGGGCGCGGGCGATCGCGACGCGCTGCTGCTCACCGCCGGAGAGCTCATTGGGGAGCGCGGTGGACTTGCCGGCGAGACCGACCTGCGTGAGGACGCGCGCGACCTTGGGACCGATCTGCCGCGACGGCGTGCCGATCACCTCGAGGGCGAAGGCGACGTTCTGCTCGGCCGTACGATCCTCAAGAAGACCGAAGTCCTGGAAGACGATCCCGAGGCGGCGCCGGAGCACGGGCACCTGCGACGCCGCGAGGATCACTGAACTCTGGCCGGCGACGCGCACTTCGCCGTTGGTCGGACGCTCGTCGAGGTAGATGAGCCTGAGGATCGTGCTCTTGCCGGCGCCACTCGGACCGGTGAGAAAGGCGAACTCGCCGCGATTGACGTGGAAGGTGACGTCGTCGAGGGCCGGGCCGCCCTTGGGATACTGTTTCGTAACGTGGGTGAAACGGATCATCGCATCACTTGAGGGCCTGTTCGAGGTCGGCGATCAGGTCGTCGACATCCTCGAGGCCGATGCTCAGGCGGAGGAAGCCATCCGGGATCCCGATCTTGGCGCGCTCGGCGGCCGACATCTTCGCGTGGGAGGTGAAGCGCGGCTCACCGACGAGCGTGTCCACGCCGCCGAGACTCGGCGCGTGAGTGACGAGCCGGAGCCGCCTCAGGAAACGCTCAGCGGCCTTCCCACCGCCGGCGAGTTCGAGGGCGAGCATCCCGCCGAAGCCGTCGAGCGTCTCCGCCGCGACGGTATGGTCCGGGTGAGAGGCGAGGCCGGGGTAATGCACCTTCTTCACCTCCTTTCGCTCCTCCGCCCACATCGCGATCGTCATCGCCGTCCGGTTCTGGCGCTGGACCCGGACGTCGAGGGTCTTGAGTCCCCGCTCGAGCAGCCAGAGGGCGAAGGGGTCGGGGGTCTGGCCCCAGAGCATCTCCTTCTGGAGGACCTCTTCGATGTACGGCTGCGAGCCGGCGACGACGCCGGCGAGGACGTCGTGATGACCGTTGAGGTACTTGGTGGCCGAGTGGATGACCACATCGGCGCCCTGCTCGATCGGACGGAAGTTGATCGGGCTCGCAAAGGTGGAATCGATCACGAGGGCGAGACCCTCGTTCTTCGTGAGGTAGGAGATCGGCCGGAGGTCGATCACCCGGCATGTCGGATTGACCGGCGATTCGACGAAGATCGCGCGCGTCTCCTTCTTGATGCGCTTCCGGAAACTCCTCGGTTCGAATGGGTCGACGAGAGTGACCTCGATCCCCATCGCCGCGAACTCCTCGGTGAAGAGCCGGAAGGTGCCGCCGTAGATGTAGCTCGAAGAGATGAGGTGGTCCCCGGGGCGCAGGAGCGCGAGCATCGCGCACGCGGTGGCGCCCATCCCGCTCGAGAGCACGAGCGAAGCCTCGGCCCCCTCGAGAAGCGCGAGGCGCTTCTGGATGCGCTCGGCGTTCGGGGTGTTGCCGTACCGCGTGTACTTGAGGCCCTCGGCGGTGCCGAGCGCCTGCACGTGGTTCACCGACTGAACGAGGGGCTCGACGACCGGATCACCGGGACGATGCGCATCGCGGGCACCGTGGATGACGAGGGTCGACAGCGCGGGGCGCGTGGTCTTTGGCCGTGTCACAGTTTTCGACCTCAGGCGAGATTCGTGGTGAGCACCGGGCGGTGACCCACATCCATCTTCACGAGCCGGACGAGTTCGGTGATCGCGACGCCGGCGAGGTCGCGCACGACGATCCCTCCCTGCGGCATCGAGGGATCGTACACCACCGGCGCGAGTTCGTGGCGACGGGGACCGTAGACCCAGACGAGCTCGTTGTCCTCGATCAATCGCTTGCGGGCGTCCTCGGGATTGACCCGCACCTGCGGGCCGCGCTCGGCGTCCCCCTTCTTCGTAGCGATGTAGCCAACGACCTGCACCGGCACGAAGGCGCGCGAGATCACGCGGCGGTCCCGAGCGGGATGAAGGCGTCCTGATCGCGGCGGAGGAGTCGGCGGGTCGCCAGCGAATCGAGGAGGTCACGGCACGCCGTCGAGTCGATCCCCGCGGCGTCGGCGAGGCCGTCGACGTCGGCCCCGCCGCCCCGCATCACCAGCTCCCAGAGTTGGCGCTCGAGGTCCGTGACCGCACCGACCAGGTGCGCGGCCCCCTCGGAGATCTGCACGACCAACGCGAGGCCGTGCGTGAGCAGCACCGCTTCGATCGTCTCGAGATGCTCCTCGTTCAGGCCGTCGAGGACGACGTAGCCGTTGCGACCGGGCAGGCTCGCGCTGAGTGGGAGCATCAGCTTGGCGACGAACTCGTCGGCACAGGAGCGATCGAGCACCCCGATCCGCGAGAAGTCGAGGTAGGCGACGGTGCCGTCGGCGAGGCCGGCGAGCTGGTGCTCGACGAAGGTGCGCACCGCCGCGCCGGTGCGACGCGTCACCAAATCGTGGAAGGGCTGCGCGAGCGACTCCTGGAGCGCGGAGTGGAGGTCGATGTGGGTCACGGACGTGCCACTCGCTTCGGGATGATGACCTGCAGCTGCGTCCCGGCGAAGAAGGGGAGCTCGTCCTGCCGCGGGAGATCCTCATCCCACTCGGGGATGATCGGCGCGATGCGGGCCTGGCCGCTGCGGACGGTGAGCTTGCCGTCGAAGCGGTGGACGTAACCGCGGATCCCCTTGAGGCCCTGACCACGCCCCGGGTCCTGGAAGCGGCTGACCGAGTTCATCACGCCGTTCTCGAGGGCGATCGCGTCGTCCCAACGGTCGGCGAGGGCCCGCGCCCGGCTCGTCTCCAGAGAGGCGCGGAAGCCGACGCCGGCGTCGCAGACCGCGATCTGCACCACGTCGCGCCCGACCCGGCGCTTGCTCCAGTTGTATCGCTGCACCATCACCCACCCGCCGCGCCCCGCGTGCTCGATGATGTTGGAGCAGGCCTCGGAGAGGGTCATCGCGAAGCCCATCGTTGCCCGCGGCTCGAGGTCGAGCTTGGTGGTGAGGATCTGCGTCGCCTTGTCCTGGATCCGTCCGACGATGGTATGGACGTCCTCACTCTTCGCGACCGGCGTGACCTCGAGGAGCACGTCAGAATCCCCCGAGGCCCGCGGGCGCGGCGTGGTGCCCCGCATCGTGTAGAGCTCCTCGGCGTAGCGGAAGAAGCTCGACCGGGCCCAGTAGCTCGCGGTCGAGTCGTCCTCGGGGGGTGCGAAGTCGGCCTTCTCGACGCGAGACTGCGCGAGGCAGAGCAGGGCGGTCAGCCCGTATGGGGTCGCGAAGCGGCAGTGTCGCGCGTCGACCAGCACCTTGGCGTCCGCCGGAAGGGGCGCGAGCTGTTCGATGACCGACTCGAAGCTCTGCTCGTCGAGTGACGCAGGGACGGTGAGGACGGCGGTCACGGCGCGTGCAGTTCTCCCCGGAGGTGATTGGCGAGGCCGGTCGCGCCCCGATGCTCGACGTTGCGGGCCGCCGAATCGAGCGCGCGCTGCAACGCCACCGACATAATATCACCGGCGAGCAATCGCGAGAAATAGGTCGCGCCGAGGACATCGCCGCAGCCGGTCGGATCACCGGCGCCATCCACGCGCG
>JANPCH010000011.1:0-4691 GCA_031430835.1 Gemmatimonadaceae bacterium | reverse complement strand
ATCGATGTTCGTGGATCCGGTCTTCTCGGCGGGGGTCACGATCGCGATCCGAGGGGGGATCTTCGCCGCCGAATCGATCCACGATGGGCTCACGCACGGCGACGTGAGCGCCGCCCGCCTGAAGCCCTACGAGGACAAGATTCGCGTCCCGATGGGACGCATCTTCAAGATGATCCGCAACTGGTACGGGATCCTCGAGAAGAAGGACATGACGAACAACCTCTTCACGCGGGCGCGGAAGATACCCCTGCTGCGGGAGCGGCTCATCGTCCTGCTCAGCGGCGGCTACGACAAGGTGGACCTCGACGCGATCCTCGCCGCATCGGCCGAGGGCGAGCGGTCCGCGACGGCCCAGTAGATGTCGGGTTCGGATCGGGAGCTCCGGGCGGAGCTCATGAAGCTGACCACCGGCTACTGGCGCTCGCAGGTGCTGTTCGCCGCGGCGGAGCTCGGGGTCTTCGAGGCGCTCGCACCGGGTGCGCTCACGAGCGCCGAGGTCGCGACGCGCTGCGCGAGCGCGCCGGACCATACGGAGCGCCTGCTGAACGGCTGTGTGGCCTGTGGCCTGCTCGAGAAGGATGCGGGACGCTACGCCAATGGCCGGATGGCGACCGACTACCTAACGCGCGAAGCACCGCAGAGTCTGGCGCACTGGGTGCGGTTCATGGGCGACTGCTATCGCCCCTGGAGCGGCTTGGCGGGCGCGATCCGCGATGGGAAGCCGGTGGTCGACGGGTTCGAGCAGATCGCCCGCGGCACCGACTACACGCGTCACATCATCCTCGCGATGCACGAGTACGCCCTTGGCCCCGGTCGGGCGATCGTCGGGAGTCTCGACCTCGCGGGCCGTCGCCGGATGCTCGACGTCGGTGGCGGGCCGGGGACCTACTCGATCCTCCTCGCCGAGCGGTATCCGGAGCTCGCGGCCGAGGTGCTCGACCTCCCTCCTGTCTTGGAGCTCACCCGCGAGCTGATCACGCAGTACGGGATGACGGAGCGGGTGACGACTCGCGCCGGGAACTACGTCACCGACGACTTCGGCACCGGGTACGACGTGGTCCTGCTCTCAAACATGCTGCATCAGGAGTCGCCGGAGACCTGTGTTGCGCTGCTGAAGAAGGCGCGTGCGGCGCTCGTGGAGGGAGGACTGTTGGTCGTCCAGCTCGCGTTCCTCAACGCCGAGAAGGATGCGCCGGTCTGGGGCGTGCTCCAGTCGCTCCAGCTCGCCGTGCTCTATCCGCAGGGGCGCGCTTACTCGTTCGACGAGGTGCTCGCAATGCTGCCACTCGCGGGGTTCGGCGATGGCCGCGTGCAGCGGATGTCGTTGCTGCGGTCGGAGTCGCTCATCCTCGCCACGCGCTGCTCGACGCGGTGACCGGACGGGATCTCATCTCGAACGCGCGCCGCTTCGATCGCGGCGACCTCGTCTACTGCGCCTACCTGCTGCTGCCGTTGCGCTGGTTCCTCGCACTAGGCCGGCCCCTCGGTTGGCTCGAGATGCTCGTGCATCCGAAAGCCCGCCGGGCGGTGCACGCGAACCTCCAGACCGCCTTCGGTGCGACGCGCACACCGCCAGAGATCGCGCGGATGACGCGGCAGGTGTTCGAGTTCCACCAGACGCGGACCCTGATGGTCCTCGTTGCCCCCCTGATCACTGTTCGCGGTCAGCTCGAGCGCTACTTCCCGCTCCGGAACGTCGAGCATCTCGACCGTGCACTCGCAGCTGGCACCGGCGCGATCATCATCGGGTCGCACGTGAACTCGGTCGGCGGGCTCCTCGCGATGATCCAGCTGCGTCGTGCCGGCTACAACGTCCTCAGTCCGATGCCCGATCGCCGCGACGCTTGGGCGCCGACACCGTTCCGGCGTCTGATCCATCGGCTCCTCAACGCGTCTCCCGTGAGCACGCTGATCGGGGCCTTCTACGCCCAGTTCAATGTCCGTCCGCTCGTCAATGAGCTCAAGCAAGGCTCCGTGCTGCTCCTGATGGGTGACGGCTGGCATTCGGCGAGCTTCGTCGACGCCCAGTTCCTCGGCCGCTCCCTTCCGTTCTCGAATGGGCCCCTGATGATCGCGCGACTCGCCGACGTGCCGGTCATACCGATCTTCTCTGTGGGGCCCCCGCATCGGATGCATTTCGAGTTCGAGCCGGCCTTCCGCGTTCGCCGGGGCGGTTCCACGGAGGAGGATGTCGAGGGACGGGTGCGGGGCTACGTCGCGCGCGTCGAGGAGCGGATGCTCGCGGACATACCCAGTTGGCAGCACTGGATGGAAGAGGATGTGTTCGGTCAGCTCGAACGGCTCCGCGAGCAGACACTGGAGGAGCGATATGCCACCTGAGCGCAACGACGATGGGCCCGGCCCCTACATCGCGCTCCCCGAGGCGACTGGGGCACCGCGTGCCGGGATCGTCCGGATCCACGACGCGCACCCGGGCCTGCCACGCCGATTCTACGATCTCTTCCAGGAACTGATGGTCCGGCCGGGACCACTGCGTCGGTCACAGCGGGAGTTGATCGCCACAGTCGTCTCGTCCGAGAACGGATGCCACTACTGAATGACCCATCACGGAGCGTGTCTCCGTGCCGAGCTCGTGACCGAGGGAATGACGGCGACCCAGGCGCAAGCCGTGCTCGATGCGGTTCTCGCTCGTCGCGTGGCCGAACGACTCTCGGAGGCCGACCGGACGATCGGCGAGTTCGCCCGGCGCCTCACGCAGGCACCGGCCGCGTCGACTGAAGTGCACGTCGCGGCGCTACGAACTCACGGCTTCGAAGACCGGGCGATCTACGACATCGTCGCGATCACCGGATTCTTCGGTTTCGTCAATCGTGTGGCCCTCGGCCTCGGGGTTCCGCTGGAGCCCGATTGGGAGCAGTTTCTGCCGTCGACGCTGCCGCGCCCCGTCACAGGAACTGAATAGATGAACCTGACCTGGAGCGAGGAACAACTCGCCCTCAAACGTTCCACCCTCGAGTTCGCGACGTCGGCCCTCGGCACCGATGTCGTTGCCGACAACCGCACCGGCACCTTCCCGCGCGAGCGCTGGCAGCGCTGCGCCGACTTCGGGATCCTCGGCCTGCCGATGCCAGAAGAGTACGGCGGGAGTGGGGAAGGCCTCCTCACCACGATGCTCGCGATGGAGACCCTCGGTTCGGTCTGCCGTGACAACGGGTTGCTCTTCGCGTTGAATGCGCAGATGTGGGCCGTGCAGACGCCGATCCTCCGCTTCGGCTCACCAGCGCAGCGGACGGCGTACCTCCCCCGGCTCATCCGCGGCGAGATCATCGGCGCGCACGCGATCACTGAGCCCGGTGCCGGCTCCGACGCCTTCGCGATGACGACGACCGCGGTGCATCGCGCCGAGGAGTACGTCCTGACCGGCACGAAGACCTTCGTATCGAACGCGCCGGTCGCCGACCTCTTCCTCGTCTTCGCCCGCTCGGACAAGACGCGCGGGTTCCTCGGCATCTCGGCCTTCCTCATCGAGAAGGGACACGCCGGACTCCGGGTGGGGCCGCCGATCGAGAAGATGGGACTCCGCACGGCGCCCTACGCTGAAGTCATCCTCGACGAGTGCGTCGTTCCCGCGTCGGCACGGCTCGGCAACGAAGGGAATGGCGGCACGATCTTCCGTCACTCGATGGGGTGGGAGAGGAGCGGGATCCTCGCGAGCCACGTCGGGGCGATGCAACGGCAGTTGGATGCCTGCGTCGAGTACGCGCGGACACGAGAACAGTTCGGCAAGCCGATCGGGAAGAACCAGCTGGTCGCCTCGATGCTCGTCGAGATGAAGCTGCGGCTCGAGACGTCTCGCCTGCTCCTCTACCGCGCCGGCTGGCTCCGTGACCGCGGCGAGGAGGCGGAGCAGGAGGTCGCGCTCGCCAAGCTGCACCTGAGCGAGTCGTTCGTGCAGTCGTCGCTCCAGGCTATCCAGATTCACGGCGGCACCGGGTACTCGACCGAGAGCGGGATCGAGCGCGACCTGCGCGACGCACTGGGCGGCCGGATCTACTCTGGGACCTCCGAGATCCAACGAGAGATCATCGCGCGCACGCTCGGCCTCTGAGCGACGGCTCCAACCGCCGCCTCAGTCCGCGATCGCCCCGAGCTGCCGGAGGATCCGGTCCTTGAACGCCACCGCCCGGGGATCGGCCATCGACCGAGGATGCGGGATGTCCACTTTGATGGTCTCCAAGATCCGCATCGGCCGCTCGGAGAGCACGAAGATCCGGTCCGAAAGCGCGATCGCCTCGTCCACATCGTGTGTCACGAGCACCGTCGTCTGCGGCTCCTCGCGCCGGATCCGGAGCAACTCCTGCCGGAGCCGTAGCCTCGTGAGCGCGTCGAGGGCGCCGAAGGGCTCGTCCATATAGAGCACGTCGGGCCGCACGACGAGTGCCCGCGCGAGTTCGAGCCGCTGCAGCATCCCTCCGGAGAGTTGGTGCGGAAAGGCGAGTCCGAACGGCGTGAGACCGACGAGTTCGAGATAGTGCCGCGCCCGCTCGATCGCGTCAGCGTGAGGTAGGTGATCGAGTACGAAGGTGAGGTTGCGACGGACCGAGATCCACGGGAAGACCGAGCCCTTCTGCGTGATCATGATCCCCTTCGGACTCGGTTCGCGCACCGGCCGGCCGTCCACCGTCAGCGTGCCGCGGTCCGCTCGCTCGAACCCCGCGAGGATGTCGAGC
>JANPCH010000010.1:0-42866 GCA_031430835.1 Gemmatimonadaceae bacterium | reverse complement strand
GTCGCGGCGAGGGCCAGCCCGTCCGGCGCCATCGTCGCGAGCTCCTCCTCGTTCACCTGGACGAGGTCGAAGCAGGCGCACCAGGCGGCCACTTCGGGAAGCGGACGGAAGGTGCGAAGGCCGTCGGGTTCGACCGCCATCACGAGCGAATGGAGGTCGCAGTAGAGCGGCCCCCTGAAGTGCACCCGGATGAGCTGGGCGGTCGCGAGGTCGAGCTCGAATCCCGAGATCAGGTTGATGTAGAGCGCGTCGAGGTCGCGGAGGAGGGGTTGGAGTCCGGCCCACGACCAGCCCGGCACTCCGCCGGTGAGCACCTCGCTCCGACGCTCGGCGGAGTGATAGCGGAGCTCGACCCGATTGTTGCGCTGGGGGACCTCGATCGGCGCGGCGTCCCTCGCGACGTGCCGCAGCGATCCGAGGAAGCGGCGGGCTTCGGGCGCCAAGTCGGCGCCGACCTTCATCAGGGGGACGATCTCCCAGTCATCGGCGAGGGCGGCATCCGCCGCGCTCAAGGCGTAGGTGATCCCGCCCCACTCCTCGACCGGCGCCGACCGCACATCCCGGCCGTGGATGATGTCCCAGACGAAGGTGCCGATCACGCCGAGACGTTTCCGGCGCGGGGCCGTCACGTGAGGCCGTGCTGTTGGGCGAAGGTCGCGACCGCGCCGACGACGCCGGCGTTGCCGCCGAGGAGGCCCGGCACGATCCGGCAAGCGTCGACGGCCGGTTTGAAGGCGCGGCGCCGAACCTCGGCGCGAAGCGGGTCGAAGAGCGCCTCCCCGGCTTGGGTCACGCCGCCGGCGAGGACGACGACTTCGGGATTGAAAATGTTGAGGAGGTTCGCGATGCCGGTGCCGAGGAAGCGGGCTGTCTCGCGCACGACGTGGAGCGCGAGTGCGTCATCGCGCTTCGCGGCATCGTATACCGTCGCCGCGGTCAGGCGACTGAGGTCGCCGCCGACCATCGAAGGCATCACCGAGGCCTCCCCGCCGGCGAGGGCCTCGCGCGCCCGCTCGGCGATCGCGGGGCCCGAGGCGTAGGCCTCGAGGCATCCATAGTTGCCACACTTGCATCGCCGACCGGTGGAATCGATCGTCGCGTGGCCAATCTCGCCGGCGACGTCACTCGCCCCGTGGTAGAGCTTGCCATCGAGGATCAGACCGCCGCCGATGCCGGTGCCGATCGTGAGACCGACAACGTCGCGGGCGCCCTTCGCGGCGCCGATCCACCATTCGCCGAGGGTGGCGCAGTTGGCGTCGTTGTCGAGCGTCGCCGGCAGCTTCACGGCGTCCTGCACGCGGTCGCGCAGCGGAAAATCACGCCATCCGAGGTTCGGCGTGAAGATCACGAGGCCGCGCGCGCGGTCGAGCGGTCCCGGTGACCCGATCCCGACGCCGAGGAAGTCCGCGCGGGCGGCTCCTGTCGCGGCGCTCGTCTCGGCGATCACGCGTTCGATAAGCTGCACCATCCGCTCGACCACCGCGTCGGCCCCGAGGTCGGCGCGAGTCGGGATCGAATGCATCGCGTGCTGCGACGAGCCGTCGACCGGCATCGCCCCGATGACGAGATTCGTTCCGCCGAGGTCCACGCCGACGATGTAGCGATCGGAAGCTGTTCCGCCCGCTCGGCTGTTGGGCTCCGTCACCTGCGTCTCCGGTTCTGCTGTAGGCCCCTCGGTGCGACTGCGACCTTCACCGTTTCGCCGCAGCGTTCGCGGCCTCGCACGAATGTAAGTGCCGGAACACGCCAGCCCGTTCTCGTCACGACCCGCGATCGCCGCCGACGGGCCGTCCGTTCACCCGGAGGGAAGGATCGGGGGCGAGCTCAGCGATCCCGCGGTGGGCCCGGATCTCCCGATCGCGCCGAATGCGGTCTATCCGCTCGTGATTGCGCCGGATCCCGTCCGGATCGGCGTAGGGACGATCGTGATGGAGGTGCATGGTGACCGCTCGATGTCGCGCCTGGATCCCATGCACTCCGGCATTCCCGAGCCGGTAGCCGAGTGCCAGGTCGAGTCCGCCGTACGCCATCTCTCCCTCAAAGCCATTCACGAGCTCGAGCGCCGTGCGCCAGGTGGAGGCATTATTCCCGTGGAAGTGGGCGGCCGTCGGGGTGAGCCAGTCCCAAACGGCGCCAAAGGTCGGCGAACGTCCGAGGCGAAGGGCACGTCGACCGGGTCGCCAACCCTGCGCGCGGAGCCAGGCGAGGTCCGCCATCCGACCGGAGACCACCTCCTCGACGCCGATCCGGTCGCTCACCTCGGCCGGCAGTTTGAGATAGCCGCCGGCCACGTAGCATCCCTTGCGGGCAAGTGCGCGATGCACCGCCACGAGGTCTCGCCGCGGAATGCAGTCGCCGTCGGTGAACATCAGGTACTCGCCGCCGGCCGCGACGATAGCGCGATTGAGGATCTCCGTCTTCCGGAAGCCCCGGTCCTCATGCCAGACGTGGAGGATGTCGAGCCCGGTCTCCCCGCGGAGGCGGTCGATGAGCGACGCCGTCTCGGCGCCGGAGCCATCGTCGGCGATCACGAGGTCGAAAGCGCGGTCCGTCTGGCTGGCGTACCCCCAGAGAACGCGTTCGAGGAAGAGCGGGCGCTGGTACGTCGAGACGACGACCGAGATCCGCATCAGACGGCACTGTGCTCCGACGGGACGGCCAGTACCTCGGGGCTTGTCTCAAGCGCGCCGCGCCCGATCGGCGTGAGGTGGTAGGACGCCGCGCGAAGCCAGTCGAGACAGTGCCGGTGGATCTCCGGGCCATGCGTCGAGAGGAAGATCACCGGGCGCGACGATGCGATCATTTCCGTCGCCCCCTCGAGCACGCTCCCTTCGGCCCCCTCGACGTCGATCTTCACCGCCGTGGGACGGATCGACCGCACGCGGCAGAAGTCGTCGAGTCGCACCGTGTTGACCTCGACCGCCCCACCGGCCGCGAGGTGGCCGGTCCCGCTTCCAGTCCCGAAATCGAAACGGGCGGTGCCGTTCGCGGAGGAGACGGCGGCGGGTTCGGCGTGCACGTTCGCGCGCCGGTTGATGCGAGCGTGCTCTACCAAGAAGCGGAAGTTCTTCGGGTTCGGCTCGAAGGCCCAGACTCGGCCGGCGTCCCCGACAAGGAGGGAGGAGAGAAGCGAGTAATAGCCGACGTGCGCGCCGACGTCGAGCACGGTCCCGCCCGGGCGGATCCAGCGCTCGAAGAGTGCGGTCTGGTCTGGTTCGTAGGTTCCCCCGAGAATTCGGAGGATCTTCCCACGGCTCGCGGGGAGCCACCAAAGCCCCCGCAATCTCCCGGCGATGATCGGCACTCGCATCTCGCGTTCGTCCCGGATAGGCTTGGTGGTGTAGCGGCGGCCGTGCCAATCAGTCTCGAATCCTAACCTCGCTCCCCAGCTTCCTCAAACCGGTGCGACGTTCAATGGACACCGCTCATCCGTCCGGCGCGACGACCAAGTGCGAGTGAATGGCTTCGAGGTTCGCCGACCGACGGTCCTCATCTACAAGAAGCGCATCCTGCGGTGGGCCGAGACGTTCATCGCGCAGCAGGCGCGCACGCTGACGCGCTACGTCCCCGCCTTCGCCGGGCTCGAGCCTGACGACGGGGGTGCGGCGATGATCGCCGGCATCCCTCGCGTGCTTCTCGCCGACCACCATCCCTGGCCGCGACTGGGGCGCGCGCTGATGGAGCTCACGCATCGCGTGCCGAGGCGTTGGCGGCGGGCCATCGCCGCACAGGATCCACAGCTCGTGCACGCGCACTTCGGGTCGCAGGCGCACAACGGGCACGCGATCGCCGCGGCCTTGGGGATCCCCCTCGTCGTCACGTACCACGGCGCCGACGCTTCGGAGACTCCCCGCTCGGCCGCCGGAGTGGCGCATCGTCGTCGGGCCTTCCGGTACGCGGACCACAATATCGCGGTCTCCGAGTTCCTGGCCGGCTGTCTGCGGAGCGCGGGGTGTCCCGCCGATCGGATCACTGTCCACTACATCGGTGTGGACACGACACGGTTCGCGCCCGGCGCTGATCCGCGGGATCCGGCGACGGTTCTCTTCGTGGGGCGACTCGTGCGGCTGAAAGGCGTGCATCACCTGCTGCACGCGATGGTCGCCGTGCATCGGGCGGTGCCGGGCGTCTCGCTGCTGATCGCGGGAGATGGACCGTTGCGGCAGACTCTCGAGGCGGAAGCGCGGCAGCTCCGCATCCCCGCGCGATTCCTCGGGGTCCAGGACCAGGACGCCGTGCGGGCGCTCATGCGCCGCGCAACCGTCCTCGTAGGGCCGAGTATCCACGACGACGCCGGTCACAGCGAAGGGCTGCCGGTGACGTTCCTTGAGGCGCAGGCGTGCGGCCTACCGGTCGTGGTGTCCCGGAGCGGTGGGACCGCGGAAGGCGTGAACGATGGCGAGAGTGGCCTCCTCTTCGCGCCGGGAGACGAGGGGGCCCTCACCTCGCACCTGCTGAGAGTGCTGCAGGACGCGGCACTGCGCGAGCGGATGGGACGTGCGGCGCGCGCGCTCATGGAGCGGCGGTTCGACCTCGTGACGCAGACGGGCCGACTCGAGGCCATCTACGACCGCGTGCGCGAGACGGCGCAGGCCCGGCCGGCGTGAGTCTCCCGACTGTCCTGGTCTTCCGCAAGCGGCTCCTGCCCTGGTCGGAGACCTTCATCACGTCGCAGGCTGGCGCGATGACTCGCTATCGGCCGGTGCTCGCCGGCTACGCGCGCGAAGCGGGGGGGGCTGACTACCTGAGGGGATTCCCGACCGTCGTCCTGGCGGAGCACGGCTGGTTCCCGGCGCTTGAGCGGGCTCTGCTCCGGTCCGCCGGGCGCGTGCCGCGGCGCTGGCTCGCGGCGTTGGCGGCCGAATCGCCGACGATCGTCCACGCACACTTCGGTTCGAGTGCTGTCCCCGCCGGTCATATCGCTCGCGCACTCGGCGTCCCCCTCGTGGTCACCTACCACGGCATGGACATCACCGTTGTGCCCCGGAGCCGAGCGGCCGCGGAACGCCGGCGGGCGGGTTTCGCGGCGGCCCAGCGGGTGATCGCGGTGTCGGGATTCATCGCCGACGCGCTTCGTACTGCGGGGTGTTCGCCGGAACGCATCACGACGCACTACATCGGCGTTGACACCGAGCGATTCGCCCCCGGAGGCGACCGAGAGAGCCACGAGGTGCTCTTCGTCGGCCGGCTGGTCGAGAAGAAGGGCGTGGTCCACCTCCTCCGCGCGATGCAAGAGGTGCGACGATCCGTGCCCGAGTCCGCCATCACCATCGCCGGCGACGGACCGCTCCGGTCTCCGCTCGCGCGCGAGGCCGAGCGGCTCGGAGTGCCCGTCCGGTTCCTCGGCGTGCAGACGCCGATGCAAGTGCGCGACCTCATGCGGCGTGCGAGTGTCCTCTGTGGGCCGAGCATCGCCGATGCGCGCGGCAACGCCGAGGGGCTGCCGATCACGTTCCTCGAGGCGCAGGCGTGTGGCCTGCCGGTGGTCATCTCGGCGAGCGGCGGATCGGCGGAGGGCGTGGTGGAGGGCGAAACGGGATTCGTGGTGCCGCCGGCCGACGAAGTGGCGCTCGCCTCGCGTCTCGTCGAGTTGCTGCGCGATCCGGCGCGTCGCGAGCGGATGGGGAACGCCGCGCGCCGGCACGTCGTGGAACGATTCGATCTCCGGAAGCAGACCGCTGCACTCGAATCGCTCTATGACGAGGTGCGCGCGGGCGGCACCTCGCCGCCCGTGTGAGCGCGGCGTAGGTTGCGGGCTACGGCCCTTCGCGCCCCCTTCGACCGACGGCCATCGCGTGCTCCTTCCCGAATTGCTGGACCCGTCCCGCTGGTCGGTCGAGCGCCGCGCGACGGTGGAGGCCGATGACCTCTGGCGAGACGGCGAGTCCCGGATCATCGAGGCGGATGAGTTGTCCGCGACGCCGTCGTTCTATCCGCTCTATCGGCTCGGGAACGCGTATTGCCATTCTCCGCTGGGGCTCATCGCACGCGCAGGGGGACTCCAGCTGGACCGCGACGTGGCGAGGCGGATCGGGCGCGGGGACGCTCGGTACTGGTCGGGCCGCGAGACGCTCGACACGCGCGTGCTCCGCGTGGGTGCGCCACGCGTGAGTGCCCTCACGCTGCAGGACGCCGACACCTTTGTGGCGCGCTTCACCGACGCGCTCGTGGTCGATGTCGCGGCGGCGGAATCGGTGCACGCCGGGCACACGAACGTCGTGCTGTGCGGCGGCCGGGACAGCCTCAACCTCCTGCTCCTACCCTGGCAACACCCGGTGATCGCCCTGAGCGCGGCGCCCAACTTCGCCCTCGTGCGGCGGTTCGTCGAGGAGAACGGCCTGGACATCCCGGTACGCGAGCTTCGGGACGAGGACCAGTCGCTTCTTGAGACCGAGGTGATCGCGAACCTCTGTCGCCTCGACCTGCGGCACTGTCGCTGGGCGGGGGAACTCCGCGCGATCGCGAAGGAGCTGGAGCGGCGAGTCGTGTTCTGGAAGGGTCAGTTGGGTGACACCTTCCTCACACCGTACTGGCGAACGTACACGCACCCGGCGAAGGCGCGCCGGATCGTCCGGCTGCCCGGCCTGCGTTCGCTCACCGCGCACCCCCTCTACCAAGCCTACTTCTGGTGGAGCCATTTTCACCGCGGCGCGATGTGGCAGGGGACGCACCTCTCCGTGCTGCGCGACCTGACGGACGCTCTCTTCCTCTCGGCCTACCACGGTCCGGCAGTCAGTTCGGTGCTCGCGGAGGTGGATCTCGCGGCCGCGGTACGGGAAGACGTCCGGCCGCAGATCGGTGCCCGACTCGCCGGCCGCGCCGTGAAATATCCAGAGTCGAACCCAGGCCCGGCACCATCGAGCTTCCGCCGCGGCATCTCGGGAGTCGGCCATTTCCTCGAGGTCGCCGCTCGCAAGGGGCTTCGCGTGTCCTAGTCGACCTGCAGCACCGCCAGGAACGCCTCCTGCGGGATCTCGACCGACCCGACCTGCTTCATCCGCTTCTTCCCTTCCTTCTGCTTCTCGAGGAGCTTGCGCTTCCGGCTGATGTCGCCGCCGTAGCACTTCGCGAGTACGTCCTTCCGCAACGCCTTCACCGTCGTCCGCGCGATCACCTTCTGGCCGATCGCCGCCTGGATCGCCACCTCGAAGAGCTGGCGCGGGATCAGCTCCTTCAGTTTGTCGGCGATCTTCCGCCCCCAGTCGTACGACTTGTCGGTGTGCGTGATCACCGAGAAGGCATCGATCGGGTCGCCGTTGATCAGCATGTCGAGCCGTACGAGGTCGCTCCGGCGGTAGCCGAGCATCTCGTAGTCGAGCGAGGCGTAGCCGCGCGTCAACGACTTCATCTTGTCGAAGAAGTCGAGGATGATCTCGGCGAGCGGGAACTCCCAGTCGATCTCCACCCGCGCGGTGTCGAGATAGTGCATCCCCTTGTACTCACCGCGACGGTCGGTGCCGAGTTGCATGATCGCGCCGATGTACTCGCTCGGCACCATGATCCGCGCCTTCACGTACGGTTCTTCGACGTAGTCGATCACGGTGCTCGGCGGCATCAACGCCGGATTCTCGACGAGCACTTCCGTCCCGTCCGTGAGATGCACGTGGTACTCCACACTCGGGACGGTGGTGACGAGGTCGAGGTCGAACTCCCGCTCGAGCCGCTCCTGCACGATCTCCATATGCAGCAGTCCGAGGAACCCGCAGCGGAAGCCGAAGCCGAGTGCGGTCGAGGACTCGGGCAGGTACTGCAATGAGGCGTCGTTGAGCTGGAGCTTCTCCAGCGCGTCGCGGAGATCCTCGTACTGCTGCGTGTCGGTCGGATAGACGCCGGCGAAGACGAACGACTTGACCGCCTGATAGCCGGGGAGCGCCTCGGTGGCCTTGTTCTCGGCGTCGAAGATCGTGTCGCCGGCGCGCGTCTCCTTCACGCTCTTCACGCTCGCGACCACATATCCGACCTCGCCCGCCGTGAGCGCCGGCGATGGCACCTGCCGGAGCTGATTGTAGCCCACCTCGTCGACCTCGTAGACCGACTCCGAGGCGCCGAAGGTGATCTTCGTTCCCTTCTTGAGCACACCGTCCACCACGCGTACGCTCGGGATCGCGCCGCGGTACTTGTCGTAGTACGAATCGTAGATGAGCGCGCGCAGCGGCTTGTTCACGTCGCCGCGTGGCTGCGGCACGCGGGCGACCACTGCCTCGAGGAGTTCGGGGATGCCGAGCCCCTCCTTCGCACTCACGAGGAGGATCTCCTCTGGCTTGCAGCCGAGGAGGTCCACGACTTCCTTGCGCCGCTGCTCGGGCTCGGCGCCGGGGAGGTCGATCTTGTTCAGGATCGGGATGATCTCGAGTCCGGCCTCCATCGCGAGGAAGAGGTTCGAGAGCGTCTGGGCCTGGATCCCCTGCGACGCGTCGACCACGAGGATCGCGCCTTCACAGGCCGCGAGCGATCGCGAGACCTCGTAGGTGAAATCGACGTGCCCGGGTGTGTCGATCAGGTTGAGCTCGTACGTCGTGCCGTCCTTGGCGTCATACGACATCCGGACGGCGTTGAGCTTGATCGTGATCCCGCGCTCACGTTCCAGGTCGAGGGTGTCGAGCACCTGGGCCTTCATCTCGCGCTTCTGCAACATCCCCGTCGCCTCGATCAGGCGGTCGGCCAGCGTGGATTTCCCGTGATCGATGTGCGCGACGATGCAGAAGTTACGGATGAGGGACGGCGGGGTCACGGGCGTTCGGCGCGAGGGAGGAAGCCGCGTTCGCGGCAACCTTCAAAGCTAGCGGGTCCGGCGGCTTTCTCGTATGGGCGACTTCACCGGACACGGCCCCTGCGACACGAAGACACGAAGGACACGCAACGACCAGAACTGCAGTAGCTGGGGGAACGACGGTTACGCCGGCGCGTCGATGAGTTCCGCACCGCAGGTGCAGGTGCGATTCCTTCGTGCCTTCGTGCCTTCGTGTGAGCGGTTGCAGTGGTCCGGTTCGGGCAAGCGTTGCCGGCCGCGCGCGCGTAGTGTCGTCGCCGCCCTTTGAGGCGGAGGGTGCCCCCGATAACTTCCCGCCGCTGATGTCCGCACCTGCCGTACCGGCCGTTCGGGCCGACCTCATGGATCCCGCGACCCTCGCGGCGCTCGGGCGCCTCGAGGTCATTTCGCGTTGGATCGTGGATGGCCTGCTGGCCGGACTCCACCGATCCCCCAAGAAAGGATTCTCGGTCGAGTTCGCCGAGCACCGCGCCTATATGCCCGGCGACGACCTGCGTTTCCTCGACTGGAAGGTCGCGGCTCGCGCCGACAAGTGGCTGATCAAACAGTACGAGGAGGAGACCAACCTCCGCGCCACCGTCGTGATCGACGTGAGCCGGTCGATGGACTGGACCTCCTCGCCCACCCGTCTCACGAAGCTCGCCTACGCCGAACGGCTCGTCGCGGCCCTCACGCTCCTCCTCATCCGCCAGCGGGACGCGGTCGGGCTGATCCGGTTCGACGACAAGCTCCGCTCCGTCGTGCCACCCAAGTCGCGCACCATACAATGGAAGCGGATCCTCACCGCGCTCGCCGATCCCGGATCGGGGAAGGGCTCCGACGCGTCCGGGGCTCTCGTCCAGGCGGGGAAGCTGATCAAACGCCGCGGGATGGTGGTGCTCGTCTCCGACCTCCTGCTCGAGCCGCACGAGGTGAGTGACACGATCAACGTCCTGCGAAGCCAAGGCCACGACGTCACCATCCTGCACCTCCTCGACCCCGCCGAGACCACGTTCGACCTCCCGGCTGGGGAGTCGCTCTTCGTCGATCCCGAGCACGGCGACTCCCTCTCGGTGTCGCCCGCCGAAGTGAAGGAGATGTACGTCGAGACGGTCGCCGAGGCGATCGACGAGTGGCGCGCGCTCTTCTCGTCGTCCGGCGCCTTCTACGAACCGATCCGCACCGATCAACCCTTTGGCGTGCCCCTCCGGCGGGCATTCGCGGCGCGGCAGCGGCGATCGTGAGTTTCCTCGCGCCCTGGGCGCTCCTGCTCGCAGCGGCGGCGGGGGTGCCGCTGTTGCTGCACCTCCTTCGTCGTCGCACTGGCGAGACGATCGACTTCCCGGCGGTGCGCTACCTCCTTCGGATGGAGCGGGAGCACGCGCGCGAAGTGCGGCTGCGCAACCTCCTGCTGATGCTGCTGCGGGTCGCGATCGTCCTCGCGATCGCCTTCGCGGCCGCGCGCCCGATCGCTCGCGTGCCGGGGCTGGGGCATCCGCCGACGGCGGTCGCGATCGTGCTCGACAACTCCCTCTCGAGTTCGGCTGCGGGGGCGTCGGGGCCGACGCTCGGACGCCTCGTGGCCTCGGCCCGCTCGATCGTCTCCTCCGCGAGTGTCTCCGATCGCCTCTGGCTCGTGACGATGGATGGAGTCGTCACGGGCGGCAACGCGGCGACGATCACCGACGCGCTCTCTCGCGTGCGAGCGCTCGATGGGGCAGGGGACGCGGCCGCGGCACTGCAGCGCGCGGCGACGGTGGTCAAGGAGAGCGGCGTGCCGACCGGACGCATCGTGGTGCTTACCGATGGGCAGGCGACGACCTGGGGTCGGATCGGATCGCTGCCGGAGGGCTCCGCGCCCGTGTCCGTCGTCGCGATGGACGGTGCTCCGCGCGCGAATGCGGCAGTGACGATGGTCGCGACCGAGCCGCTGCACTGGAATCCACGCGGTGCGGTGCGCGCGACCGTGAGCGGCGGCGACTCGACGACGTGGCGCGTGATCGTTGACGGGCGCACCCTCGCGCGCGGTAGCGCACAAGCCGGTGCGACGATCCTCGCGCGCGTACAGCCCACCGCACGAGGATGGGTCGCGGGCGCGGTCGAGCTCGCTCCCGACGAGCTCCGGGCCGACGACACCCGGCATTTCGCGGCGCACGTCGGTGAGCCGCCGCCGATCGCGAGCGATCCCGCGTCGGGGCCCTTCCTCGCGGGCGCGGTCGAAGCGCTGGTGCGCGGTGGCCGTGCCGTGCGTGGCAGCGGCGTGCTTCTCGCCTCGGCTGAGCGGGCTCGGAAGCCGGCACTCCTCTTCGCACCAGCCGATCCACTCCACGTCCCCGACGCGAACCGCGCACTCGAGCGTGCGGGGATCCCTTGGCGATTCGGCGCGCGTCGTGATGGTCCCGCTCCGCTCGTCGGTGCGGCCGTCGATGGAGCCGTCGCGCGCACCTGGCACGTCCTGTCGGCGGTCGGTGACGTGAGCTCGGCTGACACGCTCGTGCGCGTCGGCGGGGCGCCCTGGGCGGTGGCTGGCGACGGATATGTGCTGATCGCGAGTGCCGCCGAGGCCACCGCCACCGACCTCACGGTGCGCGCGGCATTCGTGCCTTGGCTCGATGCATTGCTCAGTCAACGCCTCGTTGAGGGGAGCACCGGCGCGGTCGAGGTCGCTCCGGGTCGCACCGTGCGTGTGCCCGCATCGGTCGATCTCCTTGAGGCTCCTGACGGGACGACGATCCCGGTAGGTTCCGGCACCACGCGCACGTCGCCGTGGACGGCTGGCGTCCATTTCTGGCGCCGCGGCCCGGAACGGGTCGGTGCGTTGGTGGTGAACGCCGAGGCGGAGGAGTCGGATCTCGCGGGGCTCGCTGCGGATTCGATCGCGGCACGGCTCGGCGCGGACTCCTCGACTCCCTCAGGCGACATCGGGCGCGCGACCTTCGCGGCCGGCGGTCGTCGCGTACTCGATCGATCCCTCTTGGCACTCGCGCTGCTGCTCCTCCTCGCCGAAACGCTCGTCGCCCGGCGCGGATTGCCGAAGCCGCAGGAAGGCTGATGGCGTTGCCGATCCTCGTCGAGCGCCTCTCGGCGCTCGCCGCGTTCAACCAGTTGAGTGGGCGACTCCCGCGCGACCGTGGCAGCGTGTCGGTCTCGGGACTCGCCGGTTCGTCCGACGCGGTGCTCGTCGCAGCGCTCGCCGAGCAACAGCCAAATCGGCTCTTCGTCGTGCTCACCGATCAGCTGGCCGAGGCCGAACGCTGGCTCGCCGACCTCCAGTCGGTGCTCGGCGAAGAGTCGGTCGCGCTCTATCCGCCGCGCGAGGGATTCGGCGAGGTGGAGCCGCACGCCGAGGTGGCGGGAGAGCGGGTCGAGACCCTCGAGCGGCTGGCCCGTGGCGGGGTGCGGATCCTCGTCACCACCGCACGAGCGGTGCAGGAACGCACTCGGTTGCCCCGTGCCCTCGCCGAAGCGCGACTCGAACTGAAGCGTGGGGATGCGTGGCGACTGGAGGATCTCACCGCGCATCTCGATCGCGTGGGGTTCGAGCGGGTGGTGCTGGTCGAGGATGTCGCGCAGTACAGCGTGCGGGGCGGGATCGTCGATGTGTACGGCTTCGGGATGAGCGAGCCGATCCGGCTCGAGTTCTGGGGGGATCAGCTCGAGGCGCTGCGCCGGTTCGACATCGCGACCCAGCGTACCACCTCACCGGCGGAGTCGGTGGTGATCCTCCCGGTAGAGGTACGAGGCGAGGACGATGAGACGCCGTTCGCGCGCGCCGCGCTCAGCGACCTCTTCCCGCCGGGCACGCTGGTCACGATCCCCGAAGGCGTCTCTCCCCGTCCCGAGATGGACCGCACGTGGGAGGAGGCCGCGCACCACCTCGACCTCGCGCGGCGGCGCGGCGAGGAGGTGAGCTCACGCGAGGCGCTCTTCCAGTCGCCGGCAGGTGCACTCAGCGCCCTCGACACCTTCCCCACACTGCACATCGTGCCGGCGGCGGCAGATGCCACGGCGGTGTCGTTCCCGATCCGCGCGCCCGAGCCGGTCGAGCGCGATATGGCGCGGCTCGCCGCGATGGTCCGCGACGCGACCCCGACGATCATCCTCTGCGACAACGCCGGCCAGGCCGAGCGGCTCGAAGAACTGCTTGACGTTCCCGGAGGGGACCGTTCACCGGCGGCGCTCGTGATCGGCGTTCTTGGCGGTGGGTTCCTCATCCCGCCGCGCGGCGCTCCTGGTGGGCTCCGCGTCCTCACCGACCACCAGATCTTCCGGCGCGAACGGCGTATCCGCCGGACGCGGAAGTACATCACCGGCATCGCCCTCGAGCAGGTCACGGCGCTCAAGCCCGGGGATTACGTCGTGCACCTCGACCACGGTGTGGGCATCTACCGCGGGATGACGACGGTCTTCCACGGCGAGGCGACAATCGAGATCGCGGTGATCGAGTACGAGGGCGGGGACCGCCTGAACGTCCCGCTCTACCGGCTCGACCAGATCGAGAAGTACCGTGCCGCGGGGGATGTGTCGGACGACCTGCCGGCCCCGCACCTGCACAAGCTCGGCGGCAAGCGCTGGGGTCAGCAGAAGGAGCGCACGCGCTCGGCGATCAAGGAGATGACCGTCGAACTGCTCGACCTCTACGCGCGTCGCCGGATCGCGAGCCGACCGTCGCATCATCCCGACGGGGCGTGGCAGAAGCAACTCGAGAGCTCCTTCCTCTTCGAAGACACGCCCGACCAGCGCACCGCCACCGACGACGTGAAGCGCGATATGGAAGGCGCGCGACCGATGGATCGGCTCCTCGTCGGCGACGTCGGATACGGAAAGACCGAGATCGCGGTGCGCGCCGCCTTCAAGGCGGTACAGGGCGGTCGGCAGGTCGCGGTGCTGGTGCCGACCACGGTGCTCGCCGAGCAGCACGCCCGCACCTTCGGGGAACGCTTCGCCGACTTCCCGGTACGGATCGCGGTGATGAGCCGCTTCCAGACCCAGAAGGAGCAGAGGGCGGCGCTCGTGGAGCTCGCCGCCGGGACCGTGGATGTCGTGATCGGCACGCACCGACTGCTCAGCCCCGACGTCGCGTTCAAATCACTCGGCCTCATCATCGTTGATGAGGAGCACCGGTTCGGGGTGAAGCACAAGGAGCGGCTCAAGCAGCTCAAGCTCGAGACCGACGTGCTCACCCTGACCGCGACACCGATCCCCCGCACGCTGCACCAGTCCCTCGCCGGACTCCGCGACGTGACGCTGATGCAGACGCCGCCGCGCGACCGGTCGCCGGTGCTCACCTTCCTCGAACCGTGGGATGACGGATTGATCGAAGAGGGGATCGGGCGGGAGCTCGACCGCGGTGGCCAGGTGTTCTTCGTACACAACCGGATCGAGACGATCGTCGCGATCGCCGACCACGTGAAGCGCGTCGTGCCGCGGGCGCGGGTGGGGATCGGTCACGGCCAGATGCGGGAGCGCGACCTCGAGGCGGTGATGCGGCAGTTCGTGGCCGGCGAGATCGATGTGCTCGTCTCGACCCTGATCGTCGAGAGCGGGCTCGACGTGCCGAACGCGAACACGATGTTCGTCAACCGGGCCGATCGGTTGGGGCTCGCTCAGCTGTACCAACTGCGGGGACGCGTCGGGCGGTCGCACCGGCGCGCCTACTGCTACCTCATCGTGCCCGAACAGACCGACGAGGACGCCGAACGCCGACTCCGCGTGCTCGAGCACCACACCGAACTCGGCGCCGGGTACCGGATCGCGTTGAAGGACATGGAACTGCGCGGGGCGGGGAACCTCCTCGGGCCCGAGCAGTCGGGGTTCGTGCACGCGGTCGGGTTCGACCTCTACCTGCGATTGCTCGACGAGGCTGTGAACCGGGTGCGACGCGGCGACGACGCGCCGCCCCCGCCCCCCACCGAGGTCACGCTCGACGTGCCGAGCTACCTCCCCGACGAATACATCGCCTCGCCGGAGGTGAAGCTCGACCTCTACCGGCGACTTGGCGCAGCCCGCGAGGCGACCCAGGTGGATGCGTTGCGGGACGAGGTGCGCGACCGCTTTGGGCCCCTTCCACCCCCGGCCGATGCCTACCTCGCGGTCGCGCGGCTCCGCCTTCTCGGGGCGCCGCTCGGCGCCGAAGGCATCCTCGTGCACGGCAACGAGGCCCGTATTAGTTTCCGGGCGGACGCTGTCCCGCGTCTCAAGCCCCTCGCGGCCGCCTTCCGGGACGTGCAGTTCCAGGTGGACGTGCGACGGGTGCAGCCCCTGTCGTTGAAGCTCACGCGGCTCGGGGGTGCGACGCTGCTGGACGGCCTCGTCCGGGCGCTGCGGACCATCTCGCCCGAATCACGGTAATAGCACTCCTACCTCTCGACATCCGATGACCCGCTCCCGACTCCGCCTCGCCTCGCTCGTCGTTGTCCTCGGCCTCAGCGCCTGCCAGGGACTCAAGGACGCCCTCACCGCCCACGTCGACGTCGTCGCCCGTGCCGGAACGCACGAACTCACCGTCGAACGGCTCTCCGCCCTGCTTGGTCCCTCGCAGATCCCGCTCACCTCGAGCAACGTGCGCGGCATCGCCGGACTCTGGGTGAACTATCAGCTGCTCGGGCACGCCGCCGCGATCGGCGACACCCTCGCGACGCCGGAGAATGCGGCGACGGGGATGTGGTTCCAGCTCGAACAGCGGCGCGTGAACCGCTTCTACAGCCAAGTCGCGAAGGCGTGGACGGCGCCGGATCCGGCGACCTTCGAGAAGGCCTACTCGGACGGCAAGCTACTTGCTGCCGCGCACATCCTCCTCTCGAAGCAGCCGGAAGGGATGCCGGGGACGAACAACGATTCGGTCCGCAAGGAAGCCGAGAGGATCGCGGCGACTGTCACCGCGAAGACCTTTGCCGCGGTCGCAAAGGCCCGGTCGTCGGATCCGGGGTCGAAGGACAACGGCGGCGACTACGGGGTCTTCGCCCCCGGGACGATGGTAGGCGAGTTCGACGCCGGGGTCCTCGCGACGGCACCGGGCGGGATCTCGAAGGTCGTCGAGACGCAGTTCGGCTACCACATCATCCGACGCCACACGTGGGACGAGATCAAGGACAAGTTCGTCGAACAGTACCAGACCCTTTCGGCGGCGCAGGCGGAGAGCACCTTCTTCGACGGGCTCGTGAAGAACGCGAACGTTCAGGTGAAGCCCGCCGCTCCGAAGATCGTGAAGTCGATCGCGACCGACCCGGACAGCCATCGGGATGATCGGACGGTCGTCGTGACGACGCGTTCGGGGGGGATGACGGCGAGCCGGCTGGCCCAGTGGATCGCGGGGATCCCGTCCAGTGCTCGCCTTCGGCCGCAGATCGTCGAAGCCCCCGACTCGATCGTGACGCAGTTCGTGAAGGAGATCATGCGGAACGAACTCCTGCTCCGGGCCGCCGACTCGGCTGGCACGCCCGTGGACAGTGCCGATGTGCTCCAGGCACGCGACGCGTTCTATAAGGGAGTGATGGGGGCGATGCAGGCGCTCAACCTCACCCCGGGCTCGCTCGGCGACAGTGCCACCGACGCCGCGGCCAAGGAGAAGATCGCCGCCGAGCGGATCGAGGGGTATCTGACGCGCCTGGTGAAGAACGAGGCCGATTTCGTTGACGTCCCGGAACCGGTCGTGCTCGTGCTGCGCGATCGCTTCGAGAGCCGCGTCTCGCCTGCCGGCGTCGATCGGGCGCTCGCCGCGGCGATCAAGCTGCGCGCCGCAGCGGACTCGGCCCGCGGCGCCAGCCAGCCGCCGTCGGCGGTCCCGCTGCCTGCGCCACAACCGTGAGACTCCACCGCACGGCGCTCGGCGCACTCTTCTCCCTCGCCAGTGCGGCCCCTGCGTTCGCGCAGGGGACCGCGCCGTCGGGTCCGCTCCGCGGCATCGAGGTGGACAAGATCGTTGCCGTCGTCGGGAAGGTGCCGATCCTGTTCAGCCAGGTGCTGGAAGCGATCAACAGCGCGCGCGCGAATGGACTCACGCTGCCTCCTGATAGTGCCGGTCAGGTCGCGGTCGCTCGACAGATCCTGAACGATATGGTGGACCAAGAGGTGCTCATCGCCGTCGCCCACGAGTACAAGATCGAGGTCGTCGAGACCGACGTCGCGCCGGACGTGAACAAGAGCATCGAGCGGGTGCGGAGCCAGTTCAAGAACGAGCAGGAGTACCGCACGGCGCTGCTGAGTGAGGGGTACGGCACACCGGAGGAGTATCGGAAGCGCACCGTGGAGCGAGCGACCCGCGATCGGCTGCAGCGGATCGCGCTCGACTCGTTGAAGGCCAAGGGGCGTCTTGCGCCGGCGAATGTCACCGAGAAGGAAGTGGCGGAAGCGTTCGAGAAAGCTCGCGGTCAGATCCAGCCGCGCCCGGCGACCGTCGCCTTCCGCCAGATCGTCGTGAAGCCGCTGGCACGCCCAGCGAGCGTGGCGCTGGCCAAAGCGAAGATCGACTCGATCCGCGCCGTCATCGAGGCCGGCACGAGCACCTTCGAGGAGATGGCGCAGAAGTTCTCGCATGATGGAAGCGCCGAGAAGGGTGGTGACCTCGACTGGGCCCGTCGCGGCGCGATGGTCGCCGAGTTCGATCGGATGATGTTCGTGATGCCGCCGGGTCGATTGAGTCCGGCGTTCGAGACCGAGTTCGGGTTCCACATCCTGCGAGTCGACCGGGTGCGCGCCGCCGAAGTGCGGGCGCGGCACATCCTCATCAAGCCGACAGTGGATTCGCAGGACGTCGCGACCGCGCGACTGCGCGCAGACTCGGCGCTCACGCTCTGGCGCCAAGGGACGCCCTACGATTCGCTCGTCGCCCGCTTCCACGACCGGGCCGAGGAGCGAGTGATCCCCGAGGGATATCCGCGCGATTCCCTTCCCGAGGCGTATCGCAACGCCCTGCGCGATCTCTCGGCGGGCGCCTATTCCGCCGTCTTCGCGCTCCCCGATCGCGCGACCGGATTCAACAAGTGGGCGGCGGTCCACGTGACGAACGTCCGCGAGGCGGGCGCCTTCACACTCGAGGAGTACCAGGAGCGGGTGCGCCAGCAGCTGCGCGAGGAGAAGTCGACGCGTCGCACGCTCGACAACCTGCGACGCGAAATGTACGTCTCCCTCCGGTTGTGAGTCCCCTCCCGGTCCTCGCCCTCACCCTCGGTGACCCTCGAGGGATCGGCCCGGAGATCGTTCGCGCGGCGCTCGCATCCTCCGGGGTCGCGGGCGCCGCTCGCTTCGTGGTGGTCGGTCCGGCGGGAGTCGGTCTCGCGGTCGAGGAATCGGTCGGCACGTGGGATGGGAGTACGGGCGCGAGTGCGGCAGACGCTGCCGGACGCGAACGCGACGCACGCGCGGGACGACTCGCGGGGTTGGCGATCGAACGCGCCGTCGAGCTCGCGAAGGAAGGGCGCGTGCAGGGGATCGTCACCGGGCCGATCGACAAGGCCGCGTTGCACGCGGGAGGCTACGACTACCCCGGGCACACGGAGATGCTCGAGGCGCTCACCGGCACACCGACCGCGATGATGCTCGTCTCGCCGAAGTTGCGGGTGGTGTTGGCGACGACGCACCTGCCGCTGCGCGACGTGCCGCGCGCCCTGACGCGCGAAGCGATCCTCCGGGCGGCGCGGCTCACCCGAGAGGGCCTGCAGCGCTGGTTCGACGTGGGTTCGCCGCGGATCGCGCTCTGTGCGCTCAACCCCCACGGCGGGGAGCAGGGCCGGTTCGGCGACGAGGAGGAACGCTTGCTCACGCCGGCGGCGCGCGAAGCGGGGATCGCCGGGCCGTTCAGTGCCGACACCATCTTCGTGCGCGCGATGCGGGGAGAGTTCGACGCGGTGATCGCTCCCTACCACGATGTCGGGATGACGGCGATCAAGGTGGCGAGCTTCGGGGAAGCGGTGAATGTCACGCTCGGGCTCTCCTTCGTGCGCACGTCGCCCGACCACGGGACCGCGCTCGACATCGCGGGGCAGGGCGTCGCGCGGACAGAGTCGATGGTCGCGGCGATGTTGCTCGCGGCGCGGCTCGCGGCCCGCTGAGCTGTCCCTGCAACTACAACGGATTTCACAACAGGGAGCACAGGGTCGCAGGGAACAGCACGAACGAATCACACGACGGCACGAAGACACGAAGGAAGAACAACGGCAAGGACTTGAGGGGAACTGCGCGTCGCCGGCGACGCGTGGTTCCCCCCGTGGTGCAGTTGTAGTTCTTCTGCAGTTCTTCGTGTCTTCGTGGTGAGCCGTTGCGGTTCCCTGTGCGCCCTGTGTCCCCTGTGGTGAAAGCAGTGGCAGCTAGGGACTCGCCGAGACCTCGACCGAGAGCGTCTTCACCCGCCGCCCCTCGATCTCGCGCACCGTGAACTGCGCCCCGCCGCCGCTCACCCGGTCGCCGACCAGGGGGAGGCGGCCGAGCACCCCGAAGACGAAACCCCCGACCGTCGTGTAGTTCTCCTCCGGGATCGTGAGGCCGAGCTCGGCATTGAGTTCGGAGATGTTCGCATCCCCCGGCACGAGCCGGGCACCGGCCGCCGCAGGGTCGGCGGCGCCGCCGGCCGCGGGAGTCTCGTCGTACTCGTCGAGGATCTCGCCGACGATCTCCTCGAGGAGGTCCTCCATCGTCACCATCCCGGCTGTCCCGCCGTACTCGTCGAGCACGATCGCGAGGTGCTCCTTCCGCCGCTTGAAGTCGGCGAGCACTTCCTCCACCTCGCGCGACCCCGGGACGACGTGCACCGGTCGCATGATCTTCTCGATCGTGAAGTCCGGCGGCGGGTTCCGGAGCACGCGGAGGAGGTCCTTCGAGTGCACCATTCCGAGGATGTCGTCGATCGTCTCGCGGAAGACCGGATAGCGCGAGAAGCCGGCCTCCTCGACGACGGTGATCGCCTCATCGAGCGTCGCGTTGGCGCCGATGGCGACGATCCCCGTGCGTGGGGTCATCACCTCGCGGGCGTTCTTCTCCGAGAACTCGAAGACCCCGCCGAGGATCTCGGCGTCGGTCGTCGGGAGGAGCCCGCCCTCCGAAGCGCGCTCGACCAGGAGCCGCAGTTCGTCGGGGGAGTGGGGCGACTCCTCCTCCGAGACGTTCTTCTGGCCAAGGACCCTGAGGAGGAGGTTGGACGAGCCATTCAGCACCCAGATGAATGGCCAGACCAACCAGGTGAAGGCGAGGATCGGCGGGGCCAGCCACTTCGCAAAGGTCTCGGGATAGTTGAGCGAGAGGGCGCGCGGCGCGAGCTCGCCGAACACCACGTGCAGGTAGGTGACGACCGTCAGCGCGACCGTCGCCGCGATCCCCACTCGCACACTGAGTTCGAGCGGGAGCGGGAGGGCGGAGAACCAGACCTCGAGGGCGTGGCCCACGGTCCCCTCGGCCACCCAGCCGAGGCCGAGCGACGCCAGCGTGATCCCCAACTGGCCGGCGGAGAGCACGCGTGTGAGATTGGAGCGTGAGGTCGCGGTGAGGGCGAACCGGGCGAAGTGGTCACCGGCGCGCACCATCGCCTCCAGGCGCGAGCGGCGGGCGCGCACGAGCGCGAACTCCACCGCGACGAAGAAGGCGTTGAGGGCCAACAAGGCGACGATGGCGAACAAGGGCGAGAACACGAGCGAAAGCTATGACGACTGCGTGATCGGTCGCCAGTCGAGTGACGCGACGGTGCACGAGGGCGCACACTCGTACGCGCACGAGCACTCGCACGATCGCGGCCACGCGCACGACCATTCGCACGCCCACGGTGCCGGCGCGTTCGCCAACGCCGAGTCGACGCGCCGCCTCGCGTTCGCGCTCGTGATCACGGCGCTCTTCCTGGTCGCCGAGGTGGTGGGCGGATGGCTCTCGAACTCCCTCGCCCTCCTCGCTGACGCCGGGCATATGCTCACCGATGTCGGTGCGCTCGCCCTCTCCCTCTTCGTGGCCTGGTTCAGCCGGCAGCCGGCCACGCCGCGCAAGACGTATGGCTACCTGCGCTGGGAGATCCTCGCTGCGCTGATCAACGGCGCGTTCCTGTTGATGGCCTCGGCGTGGATCCTCTGGGAATCCTGGCAGCGCCTCAGCGCGCCGGAGCCGATCCGCGGCGGGCTGATGCTCGTCATCGCCGTGGCTGGACTCCTGGTGAATGCGGTCAGCGCCTGGCTCCTCCACGGGAGCCAGCACGAGAGCCTCAACCTTCGGGGCGCCTACCTCCACGTGTTGAGCGACCTGCTTGGCTCCGTGGCGGCGATCTCGGCCGCGCTGCTCGTCCGCCAGTTCGGCTGGCTCATCGCCGACCCGATCGCATCGCTCCTGATGACGGTGCTCATCGTGCGCGGGGCCTGGCACCTCGTGAGCGAAGCGGTGGACGTACTGCTCGAGGCGACGCCGAAGCACATCGAGCTGGACCGCCTGCGCGGAGCGATGGCCAGCGTGCGCGGCGTGCACGAGGTCCACGACCTCCACGTCTGGACCCTCACGTCGGGCGTGGTGGCGATGAGTGCCCACGCCGTCGCGCCCGATCCGGTGGCGCACCAGCGCGTCCTCGAGGACCTCCACGGCGCGGTGGCCCGCTTCGGGATCCATCACGCCACGATCCAACTCGAGGGGGAACCCCTCGGGGCCTGTCCCCCGACGACGATCCCTCCCCTCACGCCGGCCACCTCCTGATGGCGCAACTCGACCGCCTCCTCTCGGTGATGATCTCCAACCGCGCCGACTCCCTCTCGCTACGCGAAGGGGAACCGGCGGTGCTGCTGGTCGGCGGCCAGACCCGCCCGGTCACCAAGGCGCTCACCGGGCCGCAGGTGATCGCCCTCCTCAAGGAGATCGCGCCTCCCGCGGCGGCGCAGGCACTCGATGCCAAACAGCCGACCAAGTTCCGCTACACGAGCGAGGACTCGGTCTTCGCCGTGCGGGCGATGCTCAAGGGCGACCTCCTCGAAGTCCAGATCGCGGTGGACGCCGACGGGGAGTTCAAGCGCTCGACCGGGATGATGCAGCGAGTGATCCTGCCCGAGGACGCGCCGGCCGCCTCGGCCCCGAGCGCGACGAGCCCGAGTGCGCGACTCAGCGTCCCCAATGTGAAGGAAGCGGCGGCGGACCCATCGGCAGCGAAGCAGGCGATCGAAGCGCTCCTTCGTCTGCTCGTCGAGGCGGGCGGCTCCGACCTCCATATGCGCGTCGGCGAGCCGCCGATCCTCCGCAAGAGCGGCGAGATGGAGCGGATCGAGGGGCAACCGAAGCTCGACCCCGCCACGATGGAGAGTCTCGTCACCTCCATCATGCCAGAGAAGAACCTCCGCGAGTTCCGGGAGACGAACGACACCGACTTCGCCTACGAGATCGCGGGGGTCGCCCGATTCCGCGCGAATGCGCTCCGCGACCGGAAGGGGATGGCCGCGGTCTTCCGCGTCATTCCGACCAACATCGTGACCGCCGACCAGCTCGGAGTCTCGCAGGAGGTGCAGAACCTCTGCTACCTCACGAAGGGGCTCGTGCTGGTCACCGGTCCCACCGGGTCGGGCAAGAGCACGACCCTCTGCGCGCTGGTCGACCTCGTGAACCGGTCGCGCTCGGACCACGTGATCACGATCGAAGATCCGATCGAGTTCGTGCACGAGAACAAGAACTGCATCATCACCCAGCGCCAGGTCGGCGTGCATACAGGCTCGTTCAAGACCGCCCTCCGCGCCGCGCTGCGGGAGGATCCCGACATCATCCTCGTCGGCGAACTCCGCGACCTGGAGACGGTGGCGATCGCGATCGAGACGGCCGAGACGGGCCACTTGGTCTTCGGCACCCTGCACACGACGACGGCGGCGAGCACGATCGACCGGCTGATCGACCAGTTCCCGGCCGACCGGCAGGAACAGGTGCGGACGATGCTCTCCGAGTCGCTGAAGGGCGTGGTCTCGCAGGTGCTCTGCAAGAAGATCGGCGGGGGCCGGGTCGCGGCGAGGGAGATCCTCCTCGTCACGCCGGCGATCTCGAACCTGATCCGTGAGGGGAAGACCTTCCAGGTCCCGAGCATCATGCAGACCTCGAAGCGGATCGGGATGATCACGATGAACGACACGCTGCTCGAGCTGGTCGAGCAGAAGTTGGTCGAGCCGAAGGAGGCCTACATGCGCTCGGTCGACAAGGGGTCGTTCATCAACTCGCTGAAGGCGAAGGGCTACGACACCGGCTTCATCGACGCCGACCCGACCAACGCCCCGGGCCCGCCGGGAGGATCACATCCGGGAGGCGCGCCCACCCCAGCAAAGCCCGGCATGCCGGCGAAGCCGGCGGCGCCGAGGCCGGGAGCGCCGAAGCGCTGAGCCTCGCCCTCCCACTTCGTGGGGGGGAGCGGTTTAGATTGCAGGGCTATGCGAATCCGCAACATCGCCATCATCGCGCACGTCGACCACGGTAAGACCACGCTCGTGGACAAGATGCTCCGGCAAGCCGGCGCCTTCCGCGAGAACCAGGTCGTCGCCGAGCGCGTGATGGACTCGAACCCGCTCGAACGCGAGCGCGGCATTACCATCCTCGCCAAGAACACCTCGGTCCACTGGGGCGACACCAAGCTCAACATCGTTGACACCCCGGGGCACTCCGATTTCGGCGGCGAGGTCGAGCGGATCCTGCGGATGGTGGATGGCGTGTTGCTCGTCGTGGATGCCTTCGATGGGCCGATGCCGCAGACGCGATTCGTCCTCCGGAAGGCGCTCGCCCTCGGGCGCACGGTGATCATCTGCGTCAACAAGATCGACCGGCCCGGCGCCGACCCGATGCGCGTGCACGAGGAGGTCCTGGACCTCCTCATCGAACTGGAGGCGAACGAGTTCCAGCTCGACGCGCCGGTGGTGTACGCCTCGGGGCGTGAGGGCACCTCGACGATGGATATGGACGTCACGCCGGTCGACCTGACGCCCCTGTTCGACACGATCGTGCGCCACGTGCCGGCGCCGCCGAGCGACGCGGCCGGCTCCTTCCAGATGCTCGTCTCGACGATCGACTACTCGAACTATCTGGGGCGCCTCGCGATCGGGCGGATCGAGCGGGGCACCGTACACGTCGGCGACATCGTCAACCTCCTGCCGGTGGACCACGCGAAGAAGGCCGCTGCGGGGAAGGTGACCAAGCTCTACGGGTTCGAGGGGCTCGAACGGGTCGAGGTGGAATCGGCGGTCGCCGGCGAGATCGTTGCCCTCGCCGGACTCGAGGGGGTCGAGATCGGCCTCACGATCACCGACCCCGAGCACCCCGAACGGCTCGAGGGGATCGCGGTCGAGGAGCCCACGATCTCGGTGGACTTTCTCGTGAACAACTCCCCCTTCGCCGGGCGGGACGGAAAATACGTCACCTCACGGCAGATCAAGGAGCGCCTCGAGCGCGAACTCGAACGGAACGTCGCGTTGCGGGTCGAGGAGACCGACGCGACCGACTCCTGGACCGTCTCAGGGCGTGGGGAACTCCATCTCTCGATCCTGATGGAGACGATGCGGCGCGAGGGGTACGAGTTCCAGGTCTCCCGTCCGCGCGTGATCCTGCACACCGGACCCAGCGGGGAGCGTCTCGAGCCGTATGAGGAACTTGCGATCGACGTTCCCGAGGAGTTCATGGGGACGGTCATCGAGAAGCTCGGACCGCGAAAGGCGTCGATGATCGAGATGAAGAACCCGGGGATGGGACTGGTCCGGATCGTCTACAAGATCCCCGCCCGCGGGCTCTTCGGATACCGCTCGGAGTTCCTGACCGACACCCGGGGGATGGGGATCATCCATCACCGCTTCCTTGAGTACGGGCCCTGGGCCGGGACGCTCGCCGGTCGCCAGCGCGGGGTGCTGATCTCGATGGAAGCGGGGACGATCATCGCCTTCGCCCTGGGCAACCTCCAGGATCGCTCGACACTGTTCGTCGCGCCCGGGGACGACGTGTACGAGGGGATGATCGTCGGGGAGAACTCCCGGCCGGGGGATATGGACGTCAACCCGACCAAGGAGAAGAAGCTCACCAACATGCGCTCGAAGAGCGCCGACGACGCCATCCAACTCGAACCGCCCCGGCTGTTGACGCTGGAAGGTGCGCTGGAGTATATCGAGGACGATGAGTTGATCGAGATCACCCCGGCGGCGATCCGACTGCGCAAACGCCGCCTCGGCGTCAGCGATCGGAAGCGGATCAACCGGGATGCGAAGAAGGAACGCGCCGCCTCGTAAGGCGGGCGGGCAGGCGAGCCGTGTACCCTCCTGGAGACGAAAGGAAATGCCGCCGATGGGGAAGGCGAAGGGCGAGGACGATGGGCCCGGGAAGGACGTGGGCGAGGGCGGTGAGCTCGACGCGGTCGATGACGAGGATGCCCTCGACGACGACCTCGACGATGAGGACGACCTCGACGACGATGACGACGACGATGATGACGACGACCTGATCGACCTCGACGACGAGTACGACGATGGTGAGGAGGAGGATCGACCTCACCCGACGCGGTTCGACGAGTGAGCGAGCGTGGTGAAGCGGGGGCGCCGGGAGGCGCCCCCGCTGCGTTTCAGCGAGTCCTCAGGGCGCGCGCTCCAGCCGCGTAACGATCGTCCGCAGTATCTGGATGCGGGCCGATCGCTTGTCGTTCCCGGCGACGATCGTCCACGGGGCCTCAGGTGGCGCACAGCGCGCGAGCATCTCCTCCACCGCCTCGCGATAGGCCGGAGCCTTCTTCCGGTTTCGCCAGTCCTCTGGCCCGATCTTGTACTGCTTGTATGGGACCCGTTCGCGCTCCTTGAATCTCCGCAGCTGCTCGGCCGCGCTGATGTGGATCCAGAACTTGGACAGCGCGATCCTGTGGTCCGTCAGTTGCTTCTCGAAGTCGTTGATCTCGCCATAGGCGCGATCCCAGTCGGCCTCCGGCGCGAACCCTTCCACCCGCTCGACCAGCACGCGCCCGTACCAGGTGCGGTCGAAGATCGTGAGGCGTCCGTCGCGGGGTATGTGCCGCCAAAAGCGCCAGAGATAGTGTTGGGCCCGCTCCTCGTCGGTCGGCGCGGCGATCCCCACCACACGGTAGAGTCGGGGGTCCATCGCCTGCGTCACCCGACGGATCGCGCTCCCTTTGCCGGCAGCGTCCCATCCCTCGAAGGCGAGCACCGTCGCACGCTGCGAGTCACGCGCCTCCCAGGCGAGCTGCGCGAGGCGGCCCTGCAGATTCGCGAGCGTGTGCTCGTACTCCTCCTCGTCCAACTTCGTCTTGAGGTCGACCTGGTCGAGCAGAGAGGGGCCGGGAGTCCATTTTCGGGCGACCGGAGTCGGGGCGTCGCCCGGGCGCGGCCTGCGCGTCGCCTGTTCGAGGGCCGCGAGGAGCAGCCGGCCTGCGGCGACCTCGCGGTGCCGCCGGTCGGTGGCGTCGATCGGGTGCCACGGCGCCTCGGGGATGTTCGTCGCCGTGAGGGCGCGGTCGGAGACACGGCGGAATCGGTCGTACGACTCGAAGTGCTTCCAGTCGTCGGGGCCGATGCGGCCCGAGCGCTCGAGCTCCTTGAGTCGGGCGCGCTGCGCCGGCTTGGCGAGGTGGAGCCAGAGCTTCACGAGGACCACGCCGCCGGCCGAGAGCATCCGCTCGAATCCGGCGATCCGCTCGAGTTCGCGGGCGAAGTCGCGCTTCTTCCTGAGGCGTGCGACCCGGTCGATGATCGGCCGAGTATACCACGATCCGAAGAAGATCCCGACCCTGCCCGTGCCGGGCATCGCCTTCCAAAAACGGTAGAAGTGGGGACGCTCGAGCTCCTCGTCGCTCTTGTCCCAGAATGCGTGCGTGACGACTCCGCGCGGGTCGAGCCACTCGTTGAGCCGGTGGACGAGTTCGCCTTTGCCGGCGCCGTCAGCCCCAGAGACCACCACGATCACCTGCCGCTTGACCTCGCGGAGCGCGATGTGTGCGGCGAGGAGCTTGGCGCGGAGCCGCTCCACCGCCACGTCGTACCGGGCGTCACTGAGGACCTTCCCCTTCTCGGCGAGTTCGAGCATCAGGCAGGAGACGCTACGCCTTGGCGGCGGTTGGTCAAGTCGGGGGTTCGCGCAGAGTGTCTTCTCCTCGTTGACCGAGGGGGGCGAGCCGACTTTATTTAACAGTCCTGACCGGGCCTGTAGCTCAGGTGGTTAGAGCGCACGCCTGATAAGCGTGAGGTCGGAGGTTCAACTCCTCCCAGGCCCACTTCGGATGCTCATTTCACGCCCCCGCCGGCCTTTTGGCCGGCGGGGGCGTGTGCGTGTACCACCGCATCGCGCCCCGTTAGGATTCCCGGATGACTCCTTGGGTCCGGCGGCTCCTCGTCGCGAACATCGCCGTCTTCGTCCTGCAGATCACCGTCCCGATGACGACGGTGTTCCTCGCCTTCATCCCGGCGTACATCCTCGAACGGCCGTGGACGATCCTGACGTACATGTTCGCGCACAGCGTCGGGAGCTTTTCGCACATCCTCTTCAACATGCTCGGGCTCCTGATCTTCGGGCCGCGCGTCGAGGCGCGACTGGGATCGGGACACTTCCTGCGCCTCTACCTCGCGGCGGGGATCACCGGCGCCCTCCTCTCGGTCTTCACGCCCTACGCGGCGATCATCGGTGCCTCGGGAGCGGTCTTCGGCGTACAACTCGCCTTCGCGAGATTCTGGCCGCGCGAGAAGCTCCTCATCTGGGGCGTGCTCCCGGTCGAGGCGCGGACCCTCGTCATCGTGATGACGGTCCTCTCCCTCTCCTTCGGCGTTCGGGGCGGAGGCAACGTCGCCCACTTCGCGCACCTTGGCGGCTACCTCGGCGCCTGGATCTATCTCGTGCTCGCCGAGCGCTACTCGCCGGCGCGCCGGTGGCGGGCGCGTGTGGATGCTGCGCGTCCGGGCGTCGAGAACCTCGGTGAGATCAAGAAGGTCGACCTCTCTGGTGTCCACGAGGTGAACCGGGAGGAGATCGAGCGCCTCCTCGCGAAGATCGCCGCCGAAGGGGAGCGGAGTCTCAGTCCGCAGGAGCGGATGTTCCTCTCGCACTTCCTCCCGCGCCCGGGATAGGGGTGCGGTTCAAGATCCTCCTCGCCTTCGCGGCGATCTATCTGATCTGGGGCTCGACCTACCTCGCGATCGCCTTCGCGGTCCGCGAGCTGCCCCCTTTCCTCCTCGGCGGCGCGCGAAACATCATCGCCGGGGGGATCCTCTACCTCTGGCTCAGATTCCGCGGTGCGCCGCGGCCCGATGCATCGCGCTGGCGCGAGGCCTTGATCGTCGGACTCTTGCTGCTTGGGGTCGCGCACGGCGCGGTGACCTGGTCGGGGCGACGCGAACCCTCGGGCGTCGTCGCGCTGGTGGTCTCGCTCGTCCCGCTCTGGCTGCTCGTGCTCGGCTGGCTCGCCGAGCGTCGCGTGCGTCCGTCGTACTTCGACCTCGCCGGTGTGACGCTGGGGCTCATCGGGATCCTCCTGCTCGTCGCGCCGTGGGGATCGACCGCTGCGGCCGTCAGCGGACTGGGCCTCATCGTACTCCTCGTCAGCACCTTCGCCTGGTCGCTCGGGTCGCTCTACTCACGCGCGTTGCCGCCGCGGCCGGCGCCCGTCCTCGGGACGGCGATGGAGATGCTCGTCGGCGGGGTGGCGCTCCTCCTTCTCAGCGCCGTCGTGGGCGAGTGGGGCACGGTTGACGCTGCGCGGTTCACGTTGCGCGGCGTGCTCAGCTTCGGCTACCTCATCGTCTTCGGTTCGATCATCGGATTCAGCGCCTACAAGTGGTTGCTCACAAGGGTGCGCCCGGCCCTGGTCGGCACGTACGCGTTCGTGAACCCGGTCGTCGCCGTCCTGTTGGGAACACTTTTCGCTGGGGAGCACCTGACGCTCCGCCTCATCACGGCGATGCTGCTCATCGTGAGCGCGGTGGCGATGATCTCCCTGCGCCCTTACCTTCGCAGGCGATGAAGGAACCCGGTGGATTCTCTCCCAGCGGCCCCACCGCGGGGGGCGCTGCTGGCACGCTGCCCGCCGAGCAACTGGTCGCGGCGAAAACGCCCGAGACCGACGTCGCGCTCTGGGCGATCATCTTCGCGGGAGGGATCGGGAGCCGCTTCTGGCCCCTCTCGACGCCGGCGCGCCCCAAGCCGCTCCTCGCCCTCGTCTCCGACCGCACGCTGATCGAGGACACGGTGGGGCGTCTGCAGCCGGAGATCCCGCCGGAGCGCGTGTTGATCCTGACGAGTCGCGACATCGCGCCGGCGATCCGTTCGGTAACGAAGGAAGTGCCGGAGACGAACGTGTTGGTCGAGCCGCGACCGTTGGGGACTGCGGCGGCGTTGGCATGGGGAGCGCAGGAACTCGCACGCCGGGCGGGCCCGAGCGCGATGTGCTGCGCGATCCACGCTGACCTCGCGGTGAACTTCCCTGAGGAGTATCGACGGACACTGCGGCGCGCCGCCGCCTATGCGGCGCGCGAAGACGCCCTGGTGTCGATCGGGATCAAGCCGGCACGCCCCGAGACCGGATTCGGTTACGTGCAGCCGGGGGCGGCGCTCGACGCCGATGTCCCACTCGCGCGCGGCGGCGCTGCCCTCACGCGCGCCTACACCGAGAAGCCGAGCGAGCAGGAAGCCGAATCGAAGATCGAGGAGGGGGCGCTCTGGCACAGTGGGATCGTCGTCGGATCGGCGGGCCGGATCCTGGCCGAACTCGCGCTCCACACGCCCGAGGTGCGAGAGGCGCTCGAACCCCTCGCGAAAGGGAACCTCCCCGCCTTCGTCGGGATGGTCCGAGCGACCTCTCTCGAGCGCGGGCTCCTCGAGCGAACCGAGCGGCTTCTCGTGCTCCTCGGTGAGTTCGGATGGGACGATGTCGGCACGTGGGCGTCGCTCCGCCGCGCCCGCGACCTGGACGACGATGGCAATGGTGCCTTGGGCGACGTGCACTTCGTCGACGCCGACTGCAACGTGGTCCATTCGGGCCGCGGCACCGTGGTGCTCTTCGGTGTGAGCCGGATGCTCGTCGTCACGCTGGATGGACTGACCTTCGTCACCTCGCTCGAACGGGCGAGCGATCTCAACCCGCTGCTCGATGCCCTTCCGGGCTCGATGCGCATCCACCCGACCGGACCGTTCAAATGATGTCTCGCCCCTGCGGCCTCGCCCTCCTGCTCTTGGTCCTCGCGTCAACGGCGTCGGCGCAGCAGCCCTTCGCCGCGCCCGGTGCCGCATTCGATCCGCGCGTCACCACCCCGCGGGCCTCCCTCGGCTACGACGTTGGCGAGCGCTTCACGCCCCATCACCGGATTGTACGCTACCTCGAGCAGCTGAAGGCCACGAGCAAGCGCATCCGGGTCGACACCCTCGGCGTCACCGCCGAAGGGCGCGAGGTCGTGATGGCGGTGTTGACGAGTGAGGCGAACCACACGCGGCTCGACTCGATCCGCGCGGCCGCGCGCACGCTCGCCGACCCGCGCACGGCGACGCCAACCGCGATCTCCGCGATCGTGGCGCGACAGCCGGCGATCATCTGGCTCGGTCACTCGGTCCACGGGGGCGAGGCGTCGGGTACCGAAGCGTCGATCGCGCTGCTCTACCAGCTTGCGGCGGGTCTGGATGCAGAGACGCAACTGATCCTCGACAGCGCGGTGGTGTTGATCGACCCGATGGAGAATCCCGACGGCCACGAGCGGCACGTGCAGGATGTGATGCGGGCCCGCGGGGTGTTCGGTCCACCGACCGATCCCGGTGCGCTCATCCACCAGGGTTCGTGGCCGGGCGCCCGGACGAGCCACTACTACTTCGACCTGAACAGGGATTGGTTCATCCAGTCGCACGCCGAGACGCGGGCGCGCGCGGGGGCCTTGCTCAGTTGGTGGCCGCAGGTCGCGGTGGACCTGCACGAGATGGGGACCAACTCGACGTATTTCTTTGCCCCGCCGATGGAGCCGCTGAACAAGAACGTCCCACCGAACACGATCAAGTGGTGGGAGGTGTTCGCGGCGGCGATCGGTGGGAGCTTCGATGCGCGCGGATGGCCCTACTTCCGGCGCGAGGGCTATGACGAGTTCTATCCCGGCTACGGTGTGAGCTGGCCGACTCTGAATGGGGCGATCGGCGCGACCTTCGAGCAAGCGTCGAGCGCCGGGGGCGCGGTGCTCCGCGACGATGGCAACGTGATGTACCTGCGGGACGCCGCGCGGCATCACTTCACGGCGGCGTGGGCGACATCGCTCACCGCGGCGCGTCGGCGCGCCGAGTTGGTGGGTGACTTCGTCCGCTCTCGCCAGCAGAACGTGACCGACTTGGCGAAGGGGCCGATGCGGGCGATCGTGTTCGAGCGCGATGGGCAGGGGCGCGGCGATTCGCTCGCGGCGCGGCTGCAGGGCAACGCCATCGAAGTGAGCCGTCTGCCGTCCGCCGTCTCGATCGTCGGAGCCGTTGCCTATGGCACGACGACCCCGACGACGCTGCGCGCTGACGCCGGTTGGTATGTCATTGACTTGGCGCAACCGCAGGGCCGGGTCGCGAAGGCGCTGCTCGAGCCCGATGCGCAGCTCGACTCGACGTTCATCCGTGAGGAGCTCGAATCGCGGCGCACGGCGCAGGCGAGCCGCTTCTACGACATCACGGCCTGGTCGTTGCCGATGACCTTCCGCGTGCGCGCTTGGACCTCGCCGACCGTGCCGGCCGGGCTCGAGTTGGTGCGCGCGCTCCCGCGCCCGGTCCGCACCGCGATGCCCGACGCCGCGCACGGCTGGGCGTTCGAGGCGGGGAGTGAAGCGAGCTACCGACTCCTCGCCGGACTCTTCCGCGACGGTGTGAAAGTCTGGTACGCGCCGAAGGCCTTCACGGTCGGTGACGCGAGCTATCCCCGCGGTGCGTTCATCGTGCGTAAGGCAGGCAATCGCGAGGGTGTCGCCGAGTCGATCGCTTGGCGCGTCGCGGAGTCCGGCGCCGCCGTCCGCCCCCTGCCCTCCGCCCTCGTCTCCTCCGGCACCGACTTGGGGTCCAACTCGGTCTTCCCGCTGCGGATCCCGAAGATCGCGCTCGTCGGCGGCACGGGGGTCAACGGCAACTCCTTCGGCTTCAGCTGGTACCTCTTCGACCAGCGGCTCGCCTATCCGGTGACGACGGTCAACGCGTCGCTGCTCGGAAGCAGTGCGATCGACGAGTTCAACGTCGTCGTGCTCCCCTCGCTGCAGGGCGGCGCGCTCGAACGGGAACTCGGCGACGCGGGTCTGGCGCGGCTGCAGCGCTGGGTGCGCGACGGCGGCGTGCTCGTGACGCTGCAGGGAGCGACCACGTGGCTCGTCACCGAACGCGCCGGACTCTCTCGCTTCCGCGAGCGGCGCGATACGGCGCGCGTGCCGGGGAGCGAGGGAGCGCCACTCTCGACGAATGTCCCGGGCGCGATCGGTCGCGCGATCCCCGACCGGCTCTCGCCGTTGATGGCGGGTGTGACGAGTGACGAGGTCGCGGTACCAGTGCAAGGCGCGACGATCTTCGCGGTGCCTCGCGACCTCCGCCCGGGCGAGGCGGTGCTGAGATTCGCCCCACCCGAACAGGTGCGTCTCTCCGGCTACTTCTGGCCCGAGGTCCCGGCGCGACTCGGCGGTTCGCCCGCGCTCTTCACCGAGAGCGTGGGGCAGGGACGTGTCATCGGTTTCGGCTTCGACCCGAACTTCCGCGATCTCTGGCGCGGATTGCTGCCGCTCTTCGCGAATGCCGTCTTCTTCGGGGCGAGCTTCTGATGAAGCGCTCAACGGTCGTCTTGATCGCACTCGTCGCGGGCTTCGCTGCGCTGTTGCTCTACTCGACGCTCGCCGCGCAGCAGGTGGAGTGTTCGGCCTGCATCACCTTCAATGGGCGCGAGAACTGCGCGACGGCATCGGCTGAGACCGAGGAAGAGGCGTTGCGCTCAGCGGTCAACACCGCTTGCGGACCGATCACGCAGGGGATGGACCAATCGATCATGTGCGCGGGACTCCCGCCGCAGCGGCCGCAGTGCCGAGCGCGGTGACCGGGGCGCTCGACCCGCAGACCCTCGCTCGGTGGCGCGCCGAGACACCGGGATGCGCCGCCCGGGTGCACCTCAACAACGCTGGCGCGTCCCTGATGCCGACGCCGGTGAAGGACGCGATCACCGCGCACCTCGGGCGTGAATCGCTCGAAGGAGGCTACGAGGCCGCCGACGCCGCCGCGGAATCCGTGAACGCGACCTATCACGATCTCGGGCGACTAGTCGGTGCGAAGCCGACGGAGATCGCGATCCTGCCGAGTGCGACGCACGCCTTCGCGCAGGCGCTGCTCGCCTTCGACTTCGCGCCGGGCGACGCGATCCTCACCTCGAGCGACGACTACATCTCGAACCAGTTGATGTACCTCTCTCTCAGGGATAGGCGCGGGGTGCGGGTGGTGCGCGCGCCCGACGCAACTGAGGGAGGCGTGGACGTCGAAGCCTTCGGCGCCCTACTCAGGAAGGAACGACCGCGGCTCGCCGCGCTCACCTGGGTCCCGACGAATAGCGGATTGGTGCAGCCTGCGGCGGCGATCGGGCGACTCTGCCGCGAGGCTGGCGTGCCCTACCTGCTCGATGCGTGCCAGGCCGTCGGTCAACTCCCGGTGGACGTCGAGGCGCTGGGCTGCGACTACCTCTCGACCACCGCGCGCAAGTTCCTTCGTGGGCCACGCGGGATCGGCTTCCTCGTCGTGCGGGAGCGCGCCCTCGTCCGTGGCGATCATCCGCTGCTTCCCGATATGCGCGGCGCGCGCTGGACCGGCGACAGTGCCTTCACGCTGGTCGAAGACGCGCGGCGGTTCGAGAGTTGGGAGTTCCCCTACGCGCTCGTGCTCGGACTCGGTGCTGCGGTTCGTTACGCGCTCGAGGTCGGGGTCGAGGAAGCGGGAGAACGGGCCGCAGTCCTCGCCGCGACCGTGCGCGCGCGTTTCGCGGCGCTGCGCGGAGTGCGGTCACTCGACCAGGGTACCACGCTCTGCGCGATCGCGACGTTCGAGGTCGCCGGACATCAGGGACGCGACCTCGTGCTGCGGCTCCGCGCCCAAGGGATCAACACGAGCGCGCAGACGCGGGGCGATGCGCTCCTTGCTCTCACCCGGCAGGGCGCCGATTCGTTGATCCGCGTTTCGCCCCACTACTACAACACCGAGCAGGAGATCGACGTGTTGGCGGCGGCCCTCGGCCGCCTCATCGGGGCCGCCTGACGGGCAGTCCCGCACCCCGTCGCCCTTCCCGGTGGAGCGGGGTATCATACAATCGTGCGTCCCTTCCCCGCCGCTCCCGTGGGTCGCATCGGCCCCTGGGCACTCCTTCTGTTCGCAGGAGGGCTGGGGATCGGCTGTGACGAACCGGTCAGGCCGAACAACGTCCGTCGCGTCGAGCTCTACGTGCTGTCGCTGCAGCTCCGCCCCGGTTACGAGGTGCAGGCGACGGCGACGCCAGTGGATGCGAACGGCTATCTCGTCGAGAGCCCGCAGGTGAAGTGGCGGAGCCTCACGCCCAACACGATCGCCGTCAACGATGATGGACTGGTCCGGGCGCTCGCTCCGGGAATCGGCCTCATCCGTGCTTCCGTCGGCTCAGTCTCCGCGCATCTCCAGTTCACGCTCGTCAATCCGCCAATCGCGTCGATCTCCCTCGACGCGGAGACTCTCCTCCTCTCGTTGCCAGGGGGAACGCGCACGCTGACGGCGACCCCGCTCGACGCCGATGGGATCGCCATCATCGGGGCACCGCTGAGTTGGAGTTCGAGCGCTTCGCGGATCGCCACCGTCACCGCGACCGGATTCGTGACCGCGAACGCAGTCGGTTCGGCGCGCATCGCCGTTCGGGGGGAGGTTGTCGAGCGCGCGGTGGCGGTTTCCGTCGAGGCGCCGCCCAGCCCGACGAGTCCGGTCATCACTGGGATCGCACCGTCGGTCGCACTCCCCGGCTCGCCCCTGATCGTGAACGGCACCGGCTTCTCCGGGAACGCCTCTGCGAATACCGTCTTGATCGATGGCACCGCCGTGCCGATCACCGCCGCGAGCGCGACGCAACTCGTCCTCGCGCTGCCGCCCGCCGCCAACTGGCCTTGCGAGCCGTCGCGGACAGTCGCGCTTCAGGTGACCTCGCCGGGTGGCATCGGCGTATCCCCGGTGATGCTCCAGGTCGCGGCGCAGCGCGCCCTCGCGGTCGGTCAGGCGGCTGAGCTCACGAGCCTCGCTGACGCACGATGCAATGAGTTCACTCCTGCGACCGCGCGCTACCTCATCACGGTGCCGAATGCGGCGCGCTCGTTGGGCTCGGGTACGATGGCGCTCTCGCTCCGCGGCACGATGCTCTCGTCGCCGGGGTCAGCGGCCGCGACGGCAGCGCTCGTTTCACTCCGGACGCCTCGCCCGACGGTGCCGTCCCGCAGTAGCCGCCGCGATGCGATCCACGGGCGATTGCTCGAGGCGAATCGCGCCGTCGCCGCCGCGGGATCGCTGACAATCCAGCGCCGCGTGGCGCCACGCCAGGCGAACGCCACGGCCCCCGCGATCGGGAGCATCGTCCCGGTGCGTGTTCCGTCGCTCGACCAGCCCAATTTCTGCTCGAACTTCACTCCGATCGGCGCCCGCACGGTGTACTCGGGGACGAAGGTGGTCCTGCTCGAAGACACCATCCCGATCTTCGGCGGGGCTCCGACGCTCGCCGGACAGATGGATGCCGAGTATCAGGCGCTCGGGGCTGAACTCGACGGCACCGTGTGGCCGATCCTCGAGACCTTTGGGAACGCACTGGTGATGGACAGCAGGCTGGACGACAACGGCCGCATCCTGCTCGTCTTCTCTCCACGCGTGAACGCCTTCTTCTCCGGTGCGGTGATGGCCGCTGTCGTCAACTGCGACTTCTTCTCCCGGGCGCAGTTCGCGTCGAGCAACGTCGGGGAGTACGTGTACGCGCAGGTGCCCACCTCGCTCGAGGCGGGGTTCGGCGCCGGCACGCGCACCCGTTGGATGCACGAGATCCGCGGGACGCTCGCCCACGAGATGAAGCACGTCACCGCGTACGCCGAGCGGATCGTGCGCGGCCAACCGCTCGAGGAGCCCTGGCTCGAGGAGGCCACGGCGCGTCACGCCGAGGAGCTCTTCGCGCGAGCGGTGTACGGCAGGGCGCGATTCGGGAATGATGGCGTCACGGCGACACTCGAGTGCGAACTCCGGGCCGGCGATCCAGCCTTTCCGGCCTGCGCCGGCAAGCCACGAGCGATGCGGCCGCACGCCGAGGCGCTCTGGTCATTCCTCGACGATCCGACGGCGCGCTCTCCCCTCGGACCCACCGCACCCGGCGACGCCACCTACTACGGCAGCGCCTGGTCACTCACCCGCTGGCTGATCGACCAGGAGTCCCTCGCCGAGCCTGCCTTCTTCACCGCCCTCACCACCAGCGGACTGTCGGGGATCGAAAACTTGCAGGCGCGCACCGGGCGCACGTGGGATGAGATCGTCACGCAGTGGTCGCTGACGCTCGCGACCGACGACCGGCTGGGAATGACGCCGACATCGCTCCGTCTCCGCTTCCCCTCGTGGAACCTCGCGTCACTCTTCAAGGGACTTTGCGATCTCGCGGGGACGTGCGGTGATCCGGGTCGCGTTTCCCCCTTCGTGCGCGAGCATCCGCTCCGAGCGCCCCAGCTCCTGCAGTCGGAGTTCCTCGTCGAAGTGCCGTCGGTCGCGCCCGGCGGGTTCGCGGTGTTCGAGCTCCAGGTCAGTGGCGGCATCTCCCGCCAACTGCTCGAGCTCAGGGGCTTCCGCGGCGCCGCGCTCCCCTCGACCGCCCGACTCGGGATCCTGCGGATCGAGTGAGGGTCAGGCCTCGCGCAGCGCGGCCATCGGCGTCTCGCGGAAGACATCGCGTCCCGTGAGGAATCCGATCGAGATCGAGAGCAGGGTCATCGCCCCGGCGATCATCAGGGCGGGGACTGGCGCGATCGTGAACGAGTCCTCGAACACGAACGTCACGAGCGCCCACGCTCCGCCGAAGGCGAGGAGCATCCCCGAGAGGCTTCCGAGGATCCCGAGGAGGGCGTACTCCGCCAACAGGATCCGTCCGATCTGGGTGCGCGTCGCGCCGAGCGTCTTCAGCAGGACTCCTTCCCGCAGCCGGTCGCGGCGGGTCGCGGCGACGGCGCTGAAGAGCACCGGGACGCCCATCGCGAAGCTGAAGAGCGCGAGGAATCGCACCGCGAGCGTCACCTTCCGCACGATCTGGTCGATCGTGCGCCGGACGAGCGAGAGATCCAGACTCGAGACATTCGGATAGGCGCGCACCGCGTTCCGCTGCATCCGGGCGACGGTCGTGTCCGACGTGACCGCGGCGATCAGTGCGAACTGCTTCGGGGCGTCGGCGATCGCGCCACTCTGGAAGACGGCGAAGAAGTTCGGTTCGAACCGGCCCCAGTCCACCTCGCGCGTGCTCGTCATCCGCGCCCGAACGCGGACCCCCTGCACGTCCCAGGTGACGGTGTCGCCGAGGGAGAGCTTGAGCTCACTGGCCATCTCGCGCTCGAGCGAGAACTCGAAGATCGTGTCGCGTGGCACCGCCGCTCCGTGGAAAGTCCCGGTCAGCACCGTCTCGGTGGGGACGATCGAGTCGCGATAGGTCGAGCGGTACTCGCGCCTGAGGCCCCAGAACCGTTGGGGGATCGCCTTGCTGGCGGCGTACGCATCATTCCCGATCCCATTGATCGCGACGATCCGCATCACGATGATCGGCGTCGAGGAGACCACGCCAGCGCCGTGCGCGCGGATGAGCGAGTCGAGCCCCCGCTCCTGATCCTCCTGCACGTCGAAGAAGACGAGGTTCCCCCGCGAGGCCGCAGCGGTGAGGTCGAAGGAGCGGAGGAGGTTGGCCTGCACGAGGATGATCGTGGTGACGAGGAACGATCCGAAGCCGAGCGCGAGCACTACGGCCCGCGTCTGGCTCGCCGGGCGATGCAGGTTCGCGACCCCTTGGCGGATCACGTACGGCCACCGTTTCGAGGCGAGTCGACGCGTGAGTGACGACAGGAGGGCGGCACTGGCGGTGAGCACGCCGATGCTCAGGAGGATGCCGATCGCGTAGCCGATGCCCTGCTGCGTCGTCGCCGCGCGGTCGATCGCGAGGGCGAACACGCTCGCGACGAGGGCGAGGTTCGTGATCCAGGTCCAACTGTCGCGGCGTCGCGAGGCGGCGAGGGCCACGTCGTCGCGGCGGATCGCCTGCAGCGGCGAGACGCGGCGGAGCGAGAGGAGAGGCCTGAGCGCGAAGAGCACCGCGACCGAGACGCCGACGGCGAGCCCCATCAGGATCGCCCGCGCCGAGAGCCTCACCGAGACGTCCACCGGCAGGAAGTCCCCCATCACCTGCGGCAGGACGAACTGGATCGCGACGCCGAGCATCGCGCCGACCGCTGCGCCGGCAAGGCCCATCGCCGCGGCCTGGATCAGGTAGATCGTCAACACCTGCGCGCTCGATGCGCCGAGGCAGCGCAGCACGGCCACGGTCTCGATCTTCCGCTGCACGAACGCGTTCACGCCGCTCGCGACCCCGATCCCGCCCAGCAGCAGCGCGACGAGGCCGACCACGCCGAGGAAGCGCGCGAGCTGGGTGATCGCCTCCGTGAGATCCATCTCGTTCTCGACCACGGTGCGGACCCGGACGTTCGCCGCCTCGAACCGCGGACGCAGTGGCGCCACCCAGAGCGGGCTCTGCGTGTTCGCCGGGAGCCGCAAGACTGCCTCGTACTCGGCCCGCGCGCCGAAACCGAGGAGCTGCGTCTCGGCGAGATAGCGGTCGGGGATGAGGATCCGCGGCCCGATCGTCGCGGCGATCCCCGGATCGCCGGGGACGTTCACCAACGTGCCCTGGATGACGAATCGGCCGAATCCGATCCCCAGCGTGTCGCCGACCTGGGCGTCGAGCGAGATGAGCAGCGACGGGTCGACGAGGGCGTTCGGACCCTGTTGCAGCGCGACCCACGCTTCGGCCGGCGCCGTTTCGACCACGCCGTAGAAGGGATAGCCGGGGGCGATCGCGCGCACCTGAGCGAGGCGCGTGCCCCCCGAGCGCGACGTCGTCGCCATCGAGGCGAAGCTCACCACCTTTGCCGAGGGGATCCCGGCCGTCTTGAGCGAGTCCAGGATAGAGTCGACCGCCGGCGTGAACCCATTGCGCGCTCGCAGGTTCACGTCGCCGCCCAAGAGGGCGCGTGATTGCTCGGCGATCGAGTCCTGGACGTTGGCCGAGAAGGAGTCGATCGCGACGAGCGCGGCGACCCCCAGCGAGATCGAACTCATATAGAGCGCGAGTCGGCGTCGCGCCGTGCGACTCTCGCGCCAGGCGAGCGTCAACAACACACCGAATCCCGCTCGCCGCTTCATTGCCCTTGGGAGGGACGGTCCTCGACCACCACGCCGTCCTTGAGGCGGATCACGCGCTGGGCGTGCTCGGCGAGCGTGAGGTCGTGCGTGACGAGCACGACCGTCGCTCCCGATTCCCGGTTCAGTTGGTCGAGGAGATCGACGATCCGAGCGCCGGTCGCGCCGTCGAGGTTCCCCGTCGGCTCGTCGGCGAAGAGGATCCGCGGCTGGTTCGCGAAGGCGCGCGCGATCGCCACGCGCTGTTGCTCGCCCCCCGACAGCTGCGCCGGGAAGTGGTCGATCCGGTCCCCCAACCCGACGCGCTGGAGGAGGTCGAGCGCGCGCGAGGAGGCGTCGTCATCCCCCCGCAGTTCGAGCGGCACCTGCACGTTCTCGGCTGCCGTGAGTGTCGGGATGAGTTGAAAGCTTTGGAAGATGAACCCAACTTTCTCCCCACGAAGCCGTGCCCGGGCATCCTCGTCGAGCCGGGTGAGGTCGGAGCCGTCCAGCGACACCGTCCCGCGGGTCGGCAGGTCGAGTCCGGCGAGGAGACCGAGTAGGGTGGTCTTCCCGCTTCCCGATGGCCCCACGATCGCGACGAAGGTCCCCTGCGGGATGTCGAAGTCGACATCGCGGAGGACAGCTAGGCGGGTGGTCCCGCTCTGATATTCCTTGGTCAGTCCCCGAGCAGAGAGCATCTGAATGCGATGGACCGGAATGGTCGGAATGGTCGGGACGCGATTCCCGGTGATGGTCCTCGCGCTCGCCGCCTGCGGCGGTGACTCCGGAGCGAAGCCCGAAGGGGCCGCTGCGGTTCCCGTGGAATCAAGTACCGTGGCGCGCTCCGGAGCAACGTCTGCTGTGCGAGTTCTCGTGCTCGGGACCAGCCTCACCGCCGGACTGGGGCTTGACCCCGATTCGGCCTATCCCGCGCTCTTGCAGCACTTCGCCGATTCCGCCGGTCTGCGAGTGACGATTGCCGCCGCTGGACTCTCGGGGGAGACGTCGGCGGGGGCCCTCCGGCGCGTCGAGTGGCTCCTCCGGGAGCGCGCCGACCTGATCATCATCGAGACGGGCGCCAATGATGGCCTCAGGGGCCTCGATCCCGATTCGACGCAGGCGAACATCGTCGGGATCATCCGAAAGGCGCGTGCCGCGAACCCCGACGTGCGGATCCTCGTTGCCCAGATGGAAGCGCCGACGAACCTCGGAGCTTCGTATACCAGGGCCTTCCACGATGTCTTCATGAACGTGTCGCGGGACGAGGGCGTGACGCTCATCCCCTTCTTCCTCGAAGGGGTCGCCGGTGTCGACACGCTGAACCAGGCTGATGGCATCCACCCGAACGAGTCCGGCGCGCGTCGCGCGGCGCGGAATATGTGGAGGACGCTCGCCCCGGTCCTCCGCGACACGCCGGGAGCGATCCAACGATGACACGCGCTTGCGGTGTTCCGGAGCGGCTCTGGATCCGCTGGCCGAGTCCCGTCGGCGTGTGTATCGTCTCCGGTCAAGGCACATCACCACGAGGTCCAGATGCTTGATCGCCGCTGTTATCGCTCGCTCCTCCCGCTGCTCGCTGCCGTCGTTCTCGTTGCCGGGGACCTCGTCCCGCTCGGCGCCCAGGAGAAGGCGTCCGACACCCTCCTCACGGTCAACCACTATCTCGACTATGAGACGGTGGGCGATGCGAGGATCTCCCCTGATGGCGCGCGGATCGTCTACACGCGGCGATGGGTCAACAAGCAAGAGGATCGGTGGGACACCGCGCTCTGGATGATGAACGCCGACGGCGGCGAGAATCGCTTCCTTGTGAAGGGCGGGAACCCCGTCTGGTCACCCGACGGTACGCGGATCGCTTACCTCGCCGATGGCGAACCGAAAGGGACGCAACTCTGGGTGCGCTGGATGAACGCAGAGGGCGCGACCTCGCAGGTGACGCGGGTCGAACACGCGCCGGCGAGCATCAAGTGGGCACCTGACGGCCGCTCGATCGGCTTCACGATGTTCACCGCGAAGCCGGAGCGATGGGACGTCGACCTGCCGGCGGCGCCAGAGGGTGCGAAGTGGACACCGGCCCCGCGGTACGTGAAGTCATTGCACTATCGCGCCGACCGACAGGGGTTCACTGACGTCGGGTTCACCCATCTCTTCGTCGTCCCTGCGGATGGCGGCACGCCGCGCCAGGTGACGAACGGCGATTGGAACGTTGGCGCCCGCTTCGACGCGCTACCGGGCGGCGCCGGATGGGACTGGATGCCTGACGGACGGTCGATCGTCTTCGATGGCTTGATAGCGGGCGACCTCGACCTCAACTATCGCGACACGGACATCAACATCGTCGAGGTCGCGACGGGAAGAGCGCGGAAGCTCACGACCCAGCGCGGTTCGTGGAGCGACCCCGTCGTCTCCCCGGACGGCCAGTGGATCGCCTTCAGCGGTCACCCCGCCGTCAAACAGACCTACCGCGTGGCCGACCTTCACGTGATGCGCGCCGACGGCTCGCTGCTGCGCAAGTTGACTGGGGATTGGGACCGGGAACCGATCACCGTTGCCTGGGCGCCGAACGGGACCGGCCTCGTACTGACGGCCGAGGACCGCGGGAGCGTGAATGTCTGGCAAGTCCCGCTCACGGGAGGCACGCCGCGTGCGGTCACCACCGGGTCGCAGATGGTGTCGCTGGGTTCGGTCTCGAAGGGTGGCGTGGCCGCGGTGATCCGCGCCGCCGCGCATCAACCACCCGACGTCTGGCGGCTCGACCTGAACAAGGCCGGCCCGATGTCGCAGCTGACGCGCGTCAACGACGACGTGCTCGCGCGGATCAAGTTGGGAGGTGTCGAGGAGCTCTGGTACACCTCGTCCAGCGGCACGAAGGTGCAGGCGTGGGTCGTGAAGCCGCCGGGCTTCGATCCGTCGAAGAAGTACCCGATGATCATGGAGATCCACGGAGGGCCGCACGGGATGTACAACGTGGGCTTCAACTACATGTTCCAGAACTTCGCCGCGAACGGATATGTGGTGCTGTACACCAATCCGCGTGGCAGCACGGGCTACGGCAGCGCCTATGGCAACGCGATCGAGCGCCGGTATCCGGGAGTAGACTACGAGGACTTGATGACCGCGGTGGACACCGTCGTCGCGCGAGGCTATGTCGATACCGACAAGATGTTTGTCGGTGGCTGCTCCGGTGGCGGGGTTCTTTCGAGCTGGGTCATTGGCCATACGACGCGCTTTGCCGCGGCCGCGGTGCGATGCCCCGTGACGAACTGGATCAGCATGGCCGGCCAGACCGACATTCCGCTCTTCACGTACAACTTCTTTGACAAGCCTTTCTGGGAGGCGCCCGCCAGATGGCTCGAGCAGTCGCCGCTGATGTACGTCGGTAACGTCACCACGCCGACCATGGTGATGACGGGCGAGCTCGATATGCGCACTCCGATGCCGCAGTCTGACGAGTACTACACGGCGCTGAAGATGCGTGGCGTTCCGACGGCTTTACTGCGCTTCGAAGGTGAGTACCATGGCACGGGGTCACGGCCGTCGAACTTCATGCGCACGCAGCTGTACATGATGAGCTGGTATGGGAAATACTCGAAGAAGACCACGATGTAAGCCGAGACTCACATGACACCTTTTCGCGCATCCGTCGCCGGTACGTGGCTTGTGCCCGCATTGCTCCTGGCCCAGGGGACGGGTGCGCGTCCCGCGTTTTCAGTGGGGTCGGTGACGGCCGCGCCTGGCGCCGTCGCCTACGGCGCGATCACCGTGCCGGCGGGAAGTGATTCGG
>JANPCH010000009.1:0-12429 GCA_031430835.1 Gemmatimonadaceae bacterium | reverse complement strand
ATCTTGTCCTCGTAGGGCTTCAGGCGGGCGGCGCTCACGTCGCCGTGCGTGAGCCCATCGTGGATCGATTCGGCGGCGAAGATCCCCCCTCGGATCGCGATCGTGACCCCCGCCGAGAAGACCGGATCCACGAACATCGATGCGTCTCCGATCATCACGAAGCCGTCGCCGACGAAACCGTCGTTCAGGTAGGAGATGTTCGAGATTGTGTGCATCTCCGTCGTCTGCTCGCCCCCGGCCATCCATTCGCGGATCACGGGGCAGTTGGCGACGGCGTAGTCGAATCGCGCCTGGGGCCCTTTCAGGTGACCGGCGAACTTCGCGTCGAGCACGGCGCCCACACTCACAATGTCGTCGCCGAGCGGGATGTACCAGATCCAGCCGCCGTCGATCGTGTGGATGTCGGTCATCGTGCTGTCGGGGAACTGCGGATCCCCGTTCAGCCTGCGCTTGACACCGCGGAAGTGCGCGTAGTGCGAGATCTTGTTCAGCTCGGGATCCGGGTGCCGCCAGCCGAGCTTGCGGGAGAGGATGCAGTTCCGTCCGCTCGCGTCGACGACGACCTTCGCCCGGATCTCGCGCGGGGGTTCCCCGTTCGGCCCCGCCATCACGCCGACCGCGCGATCCCCTTCCATCACGACGTCGGCAACGGTCCACTCCTGCCTCACGTCGACGCCCAGTCGCGCGGCGTTGTCGAGCAGGATCGTGTCGAACTTCGCGCGCTCGACGTGGTACGTGTACGGTCGCTGGAAGTACTCGGGATACTCGGCGGTGAGCAGCGTCACTTCCTCAGGCTGGTTGAACATCCCGAAGTTGGCGCCCTGCTTGACGACGAACCCGGCGTCCTCGATCTGCTGCGTGACGCCGAGCCGGTCCCAGAGCGGCCACCCGGCGGGCAAGAGGGACTCGCCGACGTGGAATCGCGGGAACCGCTCCTTCTCGAGCAGCATCACGCGACGCCCGGCCTGCGCGAGGATCGTTGCGGCGCTCGCGCCCGCAGGGCCGCCGCCGATCACCACGACATCAAGGTCCGCCGTCTGCATGTTCCCTCTGTCCATTCAAGTGGTCCGAATCGCAGTATACCATGGCCGTCGAGGCACCCGCCAGCCGCGATGATGCTGCCCCGCAATCATCCGTCGCTGGACTGCCCAAGACCCGCCGCGAGCGCCTGCCGGTCGATCTTCCCGGTCGAGGTCTTGGGCAGTGCGTCCCGGATCTCGATCAGGTCCGGGATCATGTATCGCGGCAACTGGGCTCGGCAGAACTCGCGCAGCGCCTCGACGGTCAGATCCGCTGGCGCGTCGACCGCCACGATCGCCCGCAGCCGATTCGTCAGCATCGGATCAGGGAGCGCGAGCACCGCGGCCTCGCGAATCTGTGGGTGGCGATAGAGCGCGGCCTCGATCTCGCCAAGCTCGATCCGGTAGCCGCGGCTCTTCACCATGTTGTCGCGACGGCCGTGGTAGAGGAAGTTGCCGTCGGCGTCGAGCGAGACGATGTCGCCGGTCGCGAAGATCAGGTCGTGCGAGAGCTCGGGGAGGAACGGATTGGGGCGCAGCACACGGGCGGTGCGCTCGGCGTCCCCCCAATAGCCCGACATCAGACCAGGACCACGACCCCACAGCTCGCCCTCCACCCCGGCGGCGGTGATCCGCGCGCCGGTCTCGTCCACCGCGAAGACGTCGTAGTTCGCGATCGGCACTCCGATCGGGACCGGCGTCGTGCGCGCGAGATCGCTGGGCCGCACCTCGTAGTAGGTGCAGACATTCGTCTCGGTCGGGCCGTAGAGGTTGTACAGCCGCGCCGAGGTGGCCCGCATCAGCTGATGGAGGAACTTCACGGGGAAGACTTCGCCCGCGAAGAGCACCACCCGCAGCGCCGGATACGTGTGGGACGCGAACTGGCCGCGCTCGAGCATCAGCGTGAGCGCCGAGGGGACCGAATACCAGATGGAGATGCGCTCGTCGCGGATGAACTCGGCGAGCTTCACCGGGAAGGTCGAGAGTCGCTCGGGGACGAGGGCGATACGGGCACCGGCGCCGATCGCCGCGAAGATATCGAAGATCGAGAGGTCGAAGTGCAGTGGTGCGTGGCTCGACAGGACGTCGTCCGATGTGACCGCGAACCGGTCACGCGTCCAGTCCACGAAGGTCAGTGACGCCCGGTGGGTGATCATCACGCCCTTCGGGACGCCGGTCGAACCCGATGTGTAGAGGATGTACGCGAGGTCGGTGTCGGAGCCGTCGGTGCGCGCCGCGAGCGGCGCACACTCGTCGATCGATCGCCAGCTCTTCAGCGCCGCAGCCGGGACCGGGCTCCCCGCGAGAGCATCGGCGTCGTCCACGGCGAGGAGGAGTTCGAGATCCCGCAGGGGCCGCTCGGTGTCCGCGGCGAGCGCAGCCGCCGTCTCGCCGCGCGTGACCAGATGCCGGATCCCACAATCGCGAACGATGTACCCCGCGCGCCCCGTCGGTGACGCCGCGTCGATCGGGACATAGACGCCCCCCGCCCGCAGCACGGCGAAGATCGTCACGACCGATTCGACCGACTTGGGGAGCATGAACCCGACGCGGGTCCCCCGTCGCACTCCCATCGTCGTCAGCAGCGTCGCCAGGCGAGCGGAGCGATCATCGAGCTCGGCATACGTGAGCGATCCACCGGGGCCGTAGACGGCGACCGCAGCGGCGTGACTCGCGACGCTGTCGCGAAGCAGTTGGTCGAGGAGGAAGGCTCTCACGGGCACGAACGCAGGGCGAAGGGAGGTGTCATGGCGCGACTCCGCGCGCCTCGAGCTCTGGTGCGACCCATGCGAGTCCCGTGCCAACGAGGGGGAGGGACCGCAGCCGGGCGTAGGCGCGGGCCGCCCACCCCATCACGCCGCGCAGGTGCCGACGATCAGAGGCAAGGAGCGGCGCAGCCGCCACACGCACTCGATCAAATCCCGCGGACTTGAGGGCCCCGGCCACCTCGCGGAACGAGAGTGGCCGGTGGTGGATGTAGCCCTGTCCACTCCTCCATCGGACGAAGGCGTCCGCCCACCGGCGTGGGACGAAGCCGACCCCCCAGACCCCCACGTGCGGCTCGCGCAGCAGCGAATAGCGATTGACGGTGCGGATCCGTAGGCTCCCACCGCTTCGTAGCACGCGTCGTCCTTCGCGCACGACGGCGCCGGCCTCGCGGCAATGCTCGAGCGTCCCCGCGATCGCGACGCTCTCCGCGCTCGCCGCGGCGAACGGGAGATGCTCGCCATTCGCACAGACGAGCAACGCGCCCCCGGCGGCGATCGCGGGCCGACGACGCGCGACGACGAGCCAGCGGAACGCGATGTCGACGCCGATCGCGCGACCACCGCGTCCGGCGACCGCCGCAAGCAGTCCACCGGTGCCGCAGCCGATGTCGAGGAGCGTGGCCCCAGTCGGCAGTCGGTCCTCGGGCACGCCGGCCTCGATCCAATCCACGGCGCGTTCCTCCGCCGCGATCGCCCGCTCGGTGAATCGTTCGGCCCAAGTGCGAGGCGTCCCCTCGGTCATCGCCCAGTACGCGCGTACCGTCGCCGCGAAGCCGAGTCCAGCCGTAGCTGCCTCGAGCCGTGTGCCTTTCTCGCGATCCTCGACCAATCCGATCCATGGGTCAGGGAAGAGTCGGAAATCGGGGATGCCGAGCAGGACCGGATAGTCCTGCGCGCACGCGTCGCACCGGTACGCCTCATCGCGGTGCGACAGCGGACCGCGACAACGCGGGCAGACGAACGACGGACCCGCCGCGCCGACCCGCGCCCCGGCCATCAGGTGACTCGCGAGAGGGAGTCGCCCGGTCCGGCGGCCGATCCGACGACCTCACCCCAGGCCCACGAGGTCACGAAGAGCGCGAGCAGCGGGAGCGACTTGAGGAGTTCCTTCCGGTTCCGCCCCTTCTTCACGATGCGCGAGACGGTCCGGTAGAAGAGGACCGGCGGCAGCGCGAACGACGCTGCGGCGAAGGCGAGCCGTCGCGCCAGCGGTGCGCCCGCGACCCGCGCTCCGGCGTACGACCGCGCGTACAGGTAGCGCTGCGAGAGGTACTCGCCGACGGTGTAGTGCTTCTTGTGGCCGACGACGATCTCCGGCCGACAGGTCATCGGGACGCCAGCGGCGAGGAACGCGTCGTGGAGGTGATTCTCCCAGCGGCCCTTCCCGAGCGCGTCGGCGTGTCGCTCGAGGAGGAGGCGCGGATAGATGACGTTGTTGCCGGTGACACTCGTGGTCGGACCCGCCGGGATCGGCGGGAGGCAATGGCTGTACTCGCACAGGAACGCCGCCCAATCGACGAGCCGTTCGGTCGCGGCATTCTCCACCGCGCCGCCGACGACGCCTCCCGCGGCACGCTGCGCCTCTAGCAGGGCGCGTGCCCACCCCGACGGCACGATCACGTGGTCCTCGATCACCGCGACGAACTCGCCGGTCGCTGCGGCGAACGCCCGCTGTCGGAGGTCGGGAATCGTCGTTCCGGGAGGGGATTCGAGCACCCGCACGCTCGGGTAGCGTGCCTTCACCGCGCGGCGCACCTCGTCGCCGCATCGATCCGCCACCAGTACCTCCAGCGTGACCGACTCCTGAGCGAGCACCGCGTCGAGGCAGCCAATGAGGTCGCCCAGGCCGTTCACGGAGGGTACCACGACGGTGAGTTCTGGACTGGTCATTGAGCTCCCTGCGGCGGTGGTCCTGCGAGGTAGCCTGCGGCCTCACCGAGCGACCAAGCGGAAAGGAAGATAAAGGTCGCGGGAATGGCCCGAACGAACGTCCGGAGTCTCCCACGAGACGCCGCGCGGCCGACCCGCCAGGTGAGCAGGAGCGGGAGCACCGGCGTCGCGACGAAGCGCGCCCAGCGCCCGGCGGTGCCTTCCAATGCTAGACGCGTGCGGGCATAGTCGAGGCCGTGCTCGAAGCGGTCCACGCAGAATGCGGCGAGCTCGTAGGAGCGATTCTGCAGGATCACCGCGCGCGGCTCGAAGCGGAAGCTGCTCCCACGCGCTGCAAGTCGCTGATGCGCGACGTTCTCCCATTCTCCTGCGGTCGCCCACGCCGCAACGTCCCGTGCGACCTCCCGCCCGTACGCGACGTTCGCGCCGGTGATCAGTGGCGGCGACCCGCCAGTCGTGTCCTGGCGCCCCGAGGAGAAGAACCCATACTCTGAGAAGTACGCCCCCCAATCGACCATCCGTTCGCGGCGCGCGTTGTCCATCGCGCCACCCGTCACGTCGCCCGTGGCCGCGGCGAGGAGCACCGAGAGCCAGTCAGGGGCGGCCACGCAGTGATCTTCGGTGAGTACGACGATGCCCCCCGACGACTGCTGCATGCCGAGACCACGGAGTTCGGGGATCGTCGCCGTCGGAGCCGCGACGATCACTCGCGCACCGCGCTTCGCAACGCGCTCCTGCGCGGTCACCGGCAAGGTGCCGGCCCGCACCACGATCAACTCGGCAACAGCCGTCGTGCACTGCGCCCAGAGCGAATCGACGCACGCGAGAAGGAGCTCCACATCGCGGTTCGATGCGACGACGACTGTCGCGCGCGGGGACGATGGTCTGCTGGTCATGCCGCGCCCGTGCTTGCGGTTCCGGCTCCGGCGATCGCACCCAGCGCCTCACCGAGCGCCCAGGCGCAAGCGAGGACGAAGAGGGCCGGGATCGCGGGAAGGAGCCGCATCTCCGATCGTGCGCGGGACGGAAGTCGGCGGACGTTGCGCGCGACGAGCAGGAAAGGGATCGCGGGCGCGAACAACACCGTGGCGAACGCCGAGCGCCCGCCGGTGGACCTTCGCCACGCGCCGAAGTGACGGCCGTGCGTCAGGCGCTGACGCGCCATCGCGAACAGCGGAGGCGCACTGGCGAACTCCGCCACGGCCCCGCCCGTGAGGACCAATCGCTCACCCTCGGCCCTGAGTCGGCGATGCAAGTCTATCTCCCAGAACCCATCAGCGATGCTCGCGGCGTGGCGGACGAGCACATCGCGTCGGTACATCGCGTTGTCCCCCGCGATCTCGGCAACGTCGCGACGCTCCGAGCCGTCCGCCACGAACGCCGCGTAACGCAGGACGAACACCGCCACATCGGTGGACGTGGCATCACCATGGAGCGCGAACTGTCCCCCCGCGCCCGCAGCCCCAGCGTCGAGTTCGGCGAGCAGGGCACGCGCCCACCCGGGCCGCACCTCGCATTCGGGAATCAGGAAGGCGACCGCGCGCCCACGCGCGGCCCGCGCTCCGTCGCCCCAGAGCTGCGGAACAAGCACACCGTCCGAGCGGATCTCGCGCGTATCGGGCCCGTTGGCGCTGACCTGCGCACCCCGCCGCGCTTCAGGAGAGCTGACGATCAGGAGTTCCCCACCGGTCGTTGCGAGTTCGCGCTCGAGCGCGGCGATGCACCGTGATCCCCCTCGCGAACGCGAATCGGCACAGGCGAGGACCACCGAGAGTGCGGACCCTTCCCTGTTGCGGTCCATCGGTCCTCGTGAGGGGAGCGGCGACTGAGTCCGCGTGTGCAGCGGCTCGATGTCCGCGCAGCCCGGACTTCCGAACCTATCTGTCGACGCCTATCTATGGTAGGTAGGCTGTAGCTGTCGTTGTCGCGCCCTCACTCTCCAGCCCGAATCGAAATTGCGCCTCGCCCTCGTGGGACTCGGAAACGCCGGCTACACGCTTCACCTGCCGGCGCTCGAGGGGATGGCGGATCGGCATCAGGTGGTGGGAGCGATGGACCCCGACGAAGGGCGGCGCCAGCGGGCGGCCACGCGGTTCAAGGTCCCGGTGTTCGCCGAGTTCGACGCGATGCTGGCCGCCGCGCGCCCCGACGTCGTGATCATCGCGACGCCACCGGGAAGCCACGCCGACTACTGCCTGCGCAGCATCGCCGCCGGCGCCCACGTGATCTGCGAAAAACCCTTCGTCTCCAGCCTGCGTGAGGCCGACACGATCATCGCCGCGGCGCGTGCCGCGGGACGCCGCGTCGCATTGAATCACGAGTTCCGCGAGATGCCGATCTTCAAGGCGCTGATCGACGCCGCGCGCGCACCTGAGAACGGCGGGCTCGTGTTCGCGCAGGTGTGGCAGTTGATGGACCTGCCACCGTGGGCCGAGCCGGGATGGCGAGGCCAGATGCTGCAGCGGACGCTCTACGAAGCCGGCGTGCATTTGGTCGACTTCCTGATGGCGCTCTTCGGTGAGCGCCCGATCCGCGTCCAGGCGACGACCTCGACCTGTGGCGTGCGTGAGGGAGAGACGGACGCCGTCGCTCTCGTGACCCTGGAGTTCTCGCGGGGCCGACTGGCCCAGATCGTGCAGAACCGGCTGTGCAAGGGCGAGACGCAGTACTTCGAGGTCCGCGCGGACGCCGCACGGGCGTCGCTTCGGGCGTCCTTCGGCGGCCGCGCACGTGTAAGTGCCGGCCTCTTTCGTGGAACGAAGCCACACGTGCGGATCGACTACGGCATCTCGGGGATCGCGTGGAGCGAAGTGGGGAACAAGAGGAGCTTGCTCTCGCGCAATCCCAAGGAGCCGGGGATGCTCGCGACGCGCTTCGTTCTGGAGCGTTCGCTGGACGCCTTCCGCGACGGCACCCAGCCCCCGGCGAGCGCCGAGGCGGGGCGCGACGTGCTCGCGGTGATCGCCGCCGCCTACCGTTCGGCGGCGACCGGTGCGCGCGTGCGCGTCGACGACGCGCTGCTGACCGAGTTGCTCGACGTCCCGCTCGGTTGAGCCGCGCCCAGTGAGCGGCGTCCGCGTCGTGATCGTGGGGGCCGGACTGATGGGTCGCTGTCACGCGACCGCGGCTCGGCACGCCGGAGCGACGATCGAGGCGATCGTGGACTCCGATCGCGCTCGGGCCGAACAGCTCTCGGGGCGCGTCGGCGCGACACGCGCACTCACCGAGTTGCCAGCGGCGCTCGCTGGAGGCTCGATCGACGTCGTCCACATCTGTACGCCACTGGACACCCACGTCGACCTCGCGCGACTCGCGCTCGAGGCCGGATGCCACGTGCTGATGGAGAAGCCCTTCGCCCCCGACCTCGAGTCGGCCGAGGCGCTCTTCGCGATCGCGGATCGGCGCCAACGGCTTATCTGTCCGGTGCATCAGTTCCTCTTCCAGGACGGTGCGCTGCGAACGGAGCGCCTCCTGCCGGACCTCGGCGCCCTGCGTCATCTCGAGTGGGAGGTCGCCTCCACCGGCGCTGAGAGGGGCCGTTCGACGTTCGACGAGGTGGTGCTCGAGATCCTACCCCACGGGTTCGCCTTCGCGGCACGCTGGCTCGGGGCAGCCGTTGCTGAGGCCGAATGGTCGGTCACGAGTGCGATCGCCGGAGAATGCGCGGTGAGCGCGGTCGTTGGAGGGGCGCGGATCTCGTTGCGCATCTCACTGCGCGGGCGTCCACCCTCGAACCGACTTCGCGTCGTCGCCGAGAGGGGGACCATCGAGCTCGACCTGTTCAATGGATACGCGGTGCTCGATCGATCGGCCGCGACCCGACCGATGAAGCTCTTCCGTCCGGTCCGTCAGGCCGTCGCCACCGCCGCCGCCGCCACGCTCGCCGTCGCTGGGCGTGTCGTTCGGCGCGAGTTCGCGTACCCAGGGCTTCGCAAACTCGTTGCGCGATTCCACGCAGCTACGCGCGGCCAGCGCGCCACGCCGATCCCCACATCCGAGACTCTCGCCGTGACCGCAGCCTGGAGCCGTGCGCGCCGTGCGATCTCAGGAAGATCGGTCGTCGCTGGGTCGCCTCGTCCGGTCCTCGCCTCGTGACCAGCATCCCCGCCACCGTGAGGCCGGTCGCACCGCTCAATCCCGGCGACCGCGTCGTCGTGATCGGCGCGGGGCCCGCCGGCCTCACCGCAGCATTCCTGCTCGCGAAGAAGGGATTCCGCGTCACGGTCCTCGAAGGGGACGACATCGTCGGCGGCATCTCGCGCACGGCGCAGTACAAGGGATACCGGTTCGACATCGGCGGCCACCGGTTCTTCACGAAAATCCGCCCGGTCGAGGATCTGTGGGTGGAGCTGTTGGCCGACGAGTTCATTTCGGTGCCGCGCATGTCGCGCATCCACTACGGCGGGAAGTACTTCGATTATCCCCTCAAACCCTGGAACGCGCTGAGTGGGCTCGGGCTCGTGAACGCGGTGCGGATCGTCTGGAGTTACCTCGAGGCCCGACTCTACCCGACGCCGGTGGAGGAGAACTTCGAGGAGTGGGTGACCAATCGCTTCGGCAAGCGCCTCTTCGAGATCTTCTTCAAGACCTACACCGAGAAGGTGTGGGGCATCCCCTGCACCGAGATCCGGGCGGAGTGGGCGGCGCAGCGGATCCAAGGCCTCTCGCTCGCGCGCGCTATCCTCACCGCCGCGTCGCTCAACAAGCGATCCACCAAGATCAAGAGTCTGATCGACGAGTTCCGGTATCCACGACTCGGTCCCGGCCAGATGTGGGAGAAGTGCACCGAACGCGTGCGCGAACTGGGGAGCGAGGTGCTGATGCAGCACCACGCGGTGGCGATCTCGACCACCGCCGGTGCCGACGGCGTCCGTCGCGTCACCGGCGTGCGGGCGACGACGCCCGACGGTGAGCGGGAGTTCCCGGCCGACCACGTCATCTCGACGATGCCGGTGCGCTCGCTCGTGCGCGCGATCACTCCGACCGCCGAGCCCGCTGTGCGCGCCGCGGCCGAGGGCCTCCGGTATCGGGACTTCCTCGTCGTCGCACTCATCCTCGAGGGGGAGAACCTCTTCCCCGATAACTGGGTCTACATCCACACGCCGGGAGTGAAGGTCGGCCGGGTGCAGAACTTCAATAACTGGAGCGCGGCGATGGTGCCCGAGGCGGGGCGCACCTGCCTCGGCCTCGAGTACTTCTGCTTCAAGGGCGACGGCCTCTGGGAGAGCTCCGATGAGGCCCTCATCGCGCAGGCCGCACGTGAGATCGAGGCGCTCGGTCTTGCCAAGGCGTCGGCCGTGCGCGACGGCACCGTGATCCGGATGCCCAAGGCGTACCCGATCTATGACGCGGCGTACCGCGGGCATCTCGATGTCGTGCGCGGCTTCATCGACCCGATCCCGAACCTGCACACGGTCGGCCGGAATGGGATGCACAAGTACAACAATCAGGACCATTCCATGCTCACCGCGATGATGGCCGTGTGGAACATGCAGGGCGCGACGCACGACATCTGGGAAGTGAATACCGACTACGAGTACCACGAGGAGCAACGGCTGGAGCCGGAGCAGGCGTCCGGCGGCGCCTCGTAGCGGGTCCGATGCGGATCGGGGTCGACGCCACGTGCTGGGCGAACGGCCGAGGCTACGGTCGGTTCACGCGTGAGCTCGTCACCGCGATGTTCGCCGAGGCACCGAAGGACGAGTTCGTCTGCTTCCTCGACGAACGGGCGCGCGAGAGGATCGGCGCCCAACCGGCAAACGTCACGCTGGTCGTCGTCGCCCAGGGCGTCTCGCCGACGCAGGCGGCCAGCGCCGATTCGGCGCGGGCGCCGTCCGATATGCTGCGCCTCTCCCGCGCCGTCGCGCGCGAACGGCTCGACGTCTTCTTCTCGCCGAGTGTTTACACCTACTTCCCGCTGCCGCTCGGCCTGCCCGCCGTTGTCACCGTACACGACGCGATCGCCGAGCGATTCCCGGAGCTGACGCTCCCAAGTTGGCGGGCGCGGTTCTTCTGGAACGCGAAGGTGCGGCTCGCGCTCTGGCAAGCGCGGCTCGTGCTCACCGTCTCGGAGTACGCCGCCAATGAGATCGTCGACGTGCATCGCGTCGAGCGAAAGCGCCTTCGCGTCGCTCTTGAGGCGCCGGCGGCCGCGTACCATCCCAGCGATTCGCCGGCCGCAGTGGACGCCGTGCGGAAGAAGTGCCGCGTCCCCGATGGAGCACGCTGGTTCGTGTACGTGGGTGGGTTCAATCCGCACAAGCACGTGGACATCCTGGTCCGCGCCCACGCCGCTGTCGCAGCGGGCCGCGCCGATCCTCCGATGCTCCTCCTCGTGGGCACGCTCGAGGGCGACGTCTTCCACGGCGCGCAGGGCGCGATCCGCGAAGCGATCCGCACCTCGGGGACCGAGTCCCTCGTGCGGTGGACGGGGTTCCTCACCGACGAGGAACTGCGGCACCTGCTGTCGGGCGCGGTCGCCTCGGTGCTGCCGAGTGCCTCGGAGGGCTTCGGACTCCCCTCCGTCGAAGCAGCGGCGTGCGGCACGCCAGTGATCGCAACGACCGCCAGTCCACTGCCGCAGCTGCTCGAGGGGGGCGGGATCTTCGTTGAACCCGGCCTCGAGCGTCCGTTGGCGGACGCGCTGGCGAAGCTACTCGATGACGAGCCACTGCGTCGGGAGCTCGCCGCGACCGCGCTCCGTCGCGCCCGGGCACTCTCCTGGAGTGGAGGAGCACGCTCGGCCCTCGCGGCACTGCGTGAGGCGGTCCAGTGAGCGGCCTCCGCTTCTGCTTCCTCACGACCTTTTATCCGCCCTACAACTTCGGCGGCGACGGCATCGCCGTGCAGCGACTCGCCCGGGCGCTCGTCGGCGCGGGCCACCACGTCACGGTGATCCACGATGCGGAGGCCTTCCGATCGCTTGGCGGTGCACCCGCGCTTCCAGCCGGCGATCCCGATCCGCCCGGCCTCCGCGTCGTGACGCTCGAGAGCACCCTCGGCCCTCTCTCGTCGGTGCTCACTCAACAACTCGGGCGTCCGGTCGTGCACGGCCGGCGCATCGCCGCGTTGCTCAACGAAGGTGACTTCGACGTCATCCACTACCACAACATCTCGCTGGTGGGCGGCCCTGGCGTGCTCGCGCTCGGTTCGGCACTCAAGGTCTACACCGCACACGAACACTGGCTCGTCTGCCCGACGCACGTGCTCTGGCGGCATCGCCGCGAGCCCTGCGTCGGCCGTGAGTGTCTGCGATGCCAGCTTCGGCATCACCGGCCCCCACAGGTGTGGCGGTACACCGGCCTCCTCGAGCGTCAGCTTGAGCACGTGGACCTCTTCCTCGCAATGAGCGCTTTCAGTCGGGAGAAGCACCGCGAGTTCGGATTCCCACGCGAGATGGAGGTGTTGCCGGGATTCGTCGACGATGCCGAGGCCGGGAGTCAGTCTGCCGCGGCACCACAGTCGCGGCCCTACTTCCTCTTCGTCGGCCGGCTCGAGCCCTCCAAAGGGATCGCGGACCTGCTGCCACTCTTCGAAGGCGACGGTCCGTTCGACTTGCTGATCGCAGGGGACGGAACGCTCGGTGACGAGCTGCGCGCAGGGGCCGGCGCGTCGCCGCGGATCCGATTCCTCGGTCGAGTCACGCCCGAGGCCCTCGCGCCGCTCTACGGTCACGCGCGGGCCCTCGTCGTGCCAACTCGTGGCTTCGAGACCTTCGGGCTCGTCGTGATCGAGGCCTTCCGCCACGGCGT
>JANPCH010000008.1:0-30716 GCA_031430835.1 Gemmatimonadaceae bacterium | reverse complement strand
AGGTCCTTCCGGTTCCCTTCCCCCACCTCGCCGACGCGCTGGCCCTTGGGACCGACGATGACGCGCGAGTAGCCCGAGTCGGGGCGCGATTGTTTGCCGCCGATGAAGAGCTTCGGGGTACGATCGACGGACGGCAGAGGGGAGATGTGAGAGGGGAGGTGTGAGGCCACTGCGCGCGAGGACGCCGCCCTTCTCTTACCTCCCCCATCTCCCATCTCCCTTCGGCAGTACTCATACATCCCCTCCCGACCCCCTTCGCGCCCGAACCCCGACTCGCGGTACCCGCCGAACCCCGCCGCCGCATCGAACAGATTCGTCGCATTCACCCACACCACGCCGGCTTTGATCTTCGGTGCGATGTCGAGCGCGAGATTGATGTTCTCGGTCCACACGCTCGCCGCGAGTCCAAATGGCGTGTTGTTCGCGAGAGCGACCGATTCCTCCGGCGTGCGGAAGGACATCGCGACCAACACCGGACCGAAGATCTCCACCTGCGCGATCGTGCTCGCCGGCTCGACGTTCGTGAAGAGCGTGGGCGGATAGAAGCAGCCGTTCTTCGGAACACTCCAGGACGGCTGCCACATCTCCGCCCCCTCGTCCTGCCCCTGCTTCACGAGCTTCTTGATCCGCTCGAGCTGCTCGGGCGCGACGATCGCGCCCATATCGACCGCCTTGTCGAGTGGCTTACCGACGCGGAGCTTCTCCATCCGCGCGCGGAGCTTCTTGATCAACCGGTCGTGGATCCCCTCTTGCACCAGTAGCCGCGACCCGGCGCAGCAGACCTGCCCCTGATTGAACCAGATCGCATCCACCACACCCTCGACCACGCCGTCCAGGTCAGCGTCCTCGTAGACGATGAACGGCGACTTCCCGCCAAGCTCCAACGAGAGCTTCTTCCCGCTCCCGGCCGTCGCCTTGCGGATTATCCGCCCCACTTCGGTTGATCCGGTGAAGGCGATCTTGTCGACGTCCTTGTGCTCGACGAGCGCAGCGCCAGTGCGCCCGTCGCCGGTGAGGATGTTGAGCACCCCCGACGGAAGTCCCGCCTCGGCCGCCAACTCGGCAAATAGCAGCGCCGAGAGTGGCGTGAACTCGGCGGGCTTGAGCACCACCGTGTTCCCCGCCGCGAGCGCTGGCGCGACCTTCCAGGCGAGCATCAGCAGCGGGAAGTTCCAGGGGATGATCTGACCGATCACACCGAGTGGCTCGTAGCCGGCGAACTCGGTGGGCATCAACTGCGCCCAGCCCGCGTGGTGATAGAAGTGTCGGGCGACGAGCGGGATGTCCAGGTCGCGCGTCTCACGGATGGACTTGCCGTTGTCCATCGACTCGACCACGGCCAGCAGCCGCGAGTGCTTCTGCACCATCCGCGCGAGCGCGTAGAGGTGACGGGCGCGCGCGTGCGCGCTGAGCTTCGACCACTTCGAGAACGCCTTTCGCGCCGCCGCGACCGCGGCATCGACGTCCTTCGCGCTCCCCTGCGACACCTTCGCCAACAGCTGGTTGGTGCTCGGGTCGGTCACGTCGAACGTGGCACTTGGCTTGGTGAAGCCGCCGCTGATGAACTGTCCAAAGCGACTCCCGTGCCGCGCCAGCCAATCGCGCGCGGGCCCGTCGCTCTCCGGCGCGGGGCCGTAGTCCATCGTCGTGAAGATCTCGGCTACGCTGGGCATCGCTGGCTCTTATTTGCCTATGGCATGGGGTGGCGATGGGCCGCGGCATAGCGGCCCGTCACAAAGTGTTCGAGCTGGCGCTCGATGTCGGTGAGCAGCGCCGAGGCACCAAAGCGGAAGAGGTCGGGCTGGAGCCAGCGGTCGCCCAGTTCCTCTTTCATCAGGAGGAGATAGTCGAGCGCCTGCTTCGCGGTGCGGATCCCACCGGCCGGCTTGTAGCCGACCTTGAAGCCGGTCATCGCCTCGTACTCGCGGATCTGCCGCACCATCGCGAGGGAGACGGGGAGCGTCGCGTTGGTGCCCTCCTTCCCCGTGCTCGTCTTGATGAAGTCGGCGCCGGCCTGCATCGCGACCCAGCTCGCACGCGCGACATTCGTGAGCGTGGCAAGTTCGCCGGTCGCGAGGATCGCCTTGAGGTGCGCCTCGCCGCAGGCCGCGCGAAAGGCCTTCACCTCGTCGTAGAGTGCGGGCCAATCGCCGGTCAGCACGTGGGCGCGGGTGATGACGATGTCGATCTCTTTCGCCCCCGCCTTCACCGAGGCGGGGATCTCCTCGAGCCGCTGTTCGAAGGGCGAGAGCCCGGCGGGGAATCCGGTGGAGACTGCGGCCACCGGCACCCCACTCCCGTCGAGCGCACGGGCCGCCGTTTCGACCCAGTGATGATAGACACAGATCGCGCCGACGCGGATGTCGAGAGCGCGCGCACCCAGAGCGTCGAGCAAGTCCTCCCGCAGCGGATTCCGCGCCTTCGCGCAGAGACGACGCACGTTGCTCGCGGTGTCATCACCCGAGAGCGTCGTCAGGTCCATCAGGGTGATCGCCTTGAGCAGCCACGCCGCCTGCCACTCCTTCTTCACCGTGCGGCGCGTCGGGATGGTCGCCGCGCGTCGCTCGGCCGCACTCCGGTTCACCCGGATCGCGAGGACGCGATCAAGATCGAGGGCCTGGCCTGGATTGCGCGGAAGTTGGATCACAACGGCTCACCACGAAGACGCGAAGGACACGAAGGAACAGCAGAGGCAGGCACAACGGGAGGAACTACTCGGCAGGCGTAAGCGAATGGCGGCGTAGCGGCTGTCGTGACCTTTCTCCTTCCACCTTCCCCCTTCCATCGGCAGTTCAGGGGTACAACCGATTCATCATTCTCGGGAACGCTATGCACTCCCGAATGTGCTGCGTGCCGCAGATCCACGCGACCGTGCGCTCGAGCCCGAGACCGAAGCCAGAGTGCACGAAGGTCCCGTACTTCCGGAGGTCGAGGTACCAAGAGTACGCCTCCACCGGCAGCTTCTCCTCGTGGATCCGCGCGAGGAGCTTGTCGTGGTCATCCTCGCGCTGCGACCCGCCGATGATCTCGCCATAACCTTCGGGCGCGAGCATATCGTCGCAGAGCACCGTCCGCGGGTCGGCCGGGTTCTCCTTCATATAGAAGGCCTTGGCTTCCTTCGGGTAGTTGCAGATGAAGATCGGCTTCTCGTAGTCGGCCACGAGCAGTGCCTCGTCCTCGGCGCCGAGATCGTCGCCCCAGGTGACTGCACTGCCCTTCTGCTTCAGCGTCGCGACGGCATCTGTGTAGTCAATGCGCGGGAATGGCACCTGCACCTTCTCAAGCTTCGCGACATCGCGCTCGAGTTCCTTGAGCTCGGCCGGGCGTCGGGCGACCACGCGCTGCACCAGGAAGGCGACGAAATCCTCCTGGAGCCGCATGTTGTCGTGCGTGTCGTTGAACGCCACCTCGGGCTCGATCATCCAGAACTCGGTGAGGTGACGCCGCGTCTTCGACTTCTCGGCGCGGAAGGTCGGGCCGAAGGTGTAGATCTTCCCGAATGCTGCCGCGGCGGCCTCGCCGTAGAGCTGTCCGGTCTGCGCGAGGTAGGCGTTCCCCTCGTCGAAGTACTCGGTGGCGAACAACCCGCTCCGTTCGCCGATCGCCGCCGTGAGGATCGGCGTGTCCACGCGAAGGAAGCCGCGCTCGTAGAAGAAGTCGTGGATCGCCTGCTCGACCTCGTTCCGGATCCGGGCGATCGCCACCTGCCGCGGCGTGCGGAGCCAGAAGTGCCGATTGTCGAGCAGGAAGTCGACGCCGTGTTCCTTCGGTTGGATCGGATAGTCGAGTGCACTCGGCCCGATGACCGCGAGTTCGGTGACGCCGAGTTCCACGCCTCCCACCTGACGAGCATCGGCGCGCACGGTGCCGGTCACCGTGATCGAGGTCTCGAGCGTGAGCGTCTGGAATGCCGCCCAGGCCGCCTCACTGACCTCCTTCTTCGCGACCACGCACTGCAGGATCCCGGTGCCATCACGCATCACGACGAAAGCGACCTTCCCCGACGAGCGGGTGTGGGTCACCCAGCCACTGACGGTGACCCCCGCGCCGACGTGACGGGGGAGATCGGAGATCCGGAGGTGGGAGTCGGCGCTGGACATCGGCGGAAGCTACGGGGACGCCAACGCCGACTCAAGACACGATGGTCCCTACGGGTGCGCGGCGAGGAATGCGAGTAGCCGCGCATTCACCGCCTGCGCCTGCTCGAGATGCGGGAGGTGCCCGGCCGAGTCCACGGCGAAGAACTCCGTCGTGGGGATCGCACTCGTCACGATCGCGGCATTGGCGATCGGCACGACGGGGTCCTGCTTCCCCCAGACGAGGAGCACCGGCGTGCCCGCTGAGCTGACCGACTCGTAGATCGCGCCGAAGTCGGCGTGCGAGATATGGATCAACGAGCTCCGAAGGGATCGCCCGAATCCGCGGTACCGCGTCTGTGGACGATAGCGATCCGCCCATCCCGGAAACCGTTCCGGGTGCAGGAAATCCCCCGGCTGCCCCTCCGCCATGTACGGCACGCGCAGGGTCTGGAAGAGGTAGGCGCCGACGAGTGGGAGCTTGAGTGCGGTCGGGACGGATCCGGCGGCCGTGACAGGATCCACGAGCGTAAGTGTGCGAACGCGGGTCGGATGCGTCGACGCGAAGTGCGCCACCACGAAGCCGCCGAAGGAGAGGCCGAAGAGATCCACCGGCCCCGTGACCCTCAGGGAATCGAGAAGTTCGCCCACCTGCGCATCGTAGAATGCGCCGTCATAGGCCACGTTCGGCCGATCGGAGAAGCCGCGCCCGTAGAGGTCGTACCGGATCACCCGGAATCCATTGGCGCTGAGCGAGTAGAAGGTCGAGTCCCAGATGTAGGCGGGGACCGAGAAACCGTGCACCAGGAGCACGACGCGACCGGTATCGGGCCCCGCGACCTCGTAGTGCGTGGTGCCGCCGCTGAGCGTCACGAAGCTCCCGCCCGCGGTGGCCCGCGCCGCGTCGTCGAGCCGGCTCTTCTCGGGGTTCCTCACGTAGTGGAACACTGCGGCCGCGCCGCAGAACACCGCGAGCGCCATGAAAAGCGGGCGAATGAACTTCATCGGGCTGTGATCTCGGTTGCGCGCGCCATCACGATGCGCTTGATGAGTGCGACCGGCAGCTTCTCCCCCAAAGGGATCTTGAGCGTGCCCTTGGACGATTGATACTCCTTGAGCACGGTCCCCGCCGCTTTTCGCATTGCCGCGTTGAGCGGATAGACGCTCGTGTGTTCGGTCCAGGCCGCGTACCACACCAGCATCCGCCCGTCGAGCTTGAAGGCGGGGATGCGATAGCTGAAGGCCTCCTCGGCTTCCGGCACCACCGATCGGATCGTCTTGCGCACCTCCGCCATCCGCCGGCGACTGCGCGCCGGGAGTGCCGCGAAGTACGCTTGCAGTTCCGCCTTCGCCTCGCTGCCGCTCGCGGCGCGCCGCCTCGTCGCCATCGTCAGTACACCTCGAAGTAACGCTGCACCTCGCGCGGGTCCCGCGTCCGCGTGAGCGCGAGCATCAGCAGGATCCGGGCCTTCTGCGGCGTGAGGTGCTGCGCAGAGACCATCAACGGCACGGAGGCTTCAGCGCGGGCGGCCGAGTCGGGACGAGTGGTCGTATCGGGGCGGGCGCCCGCATTCACATTGTCCCCCGACGGAAATGTCTGAACCACGATCACTCCGGTCTGCCGCAGCGCCCGGTACGCGACGGACTCGGCGCGCGTGAACCCGGTGGTCGCGACGACCACGCCCGCCGGCTGCCCTTCGAACGCCGGCCCGGTGCCGCCCGGATACGAGAAGACGAGGTCCACCCGGGGCAGTGAGTCCACGCCGCTCAGGTCGAACTCGCTCGAGGGCCCGTGCCGACGCACGGGTGCGAAGAAGAACTCGGGTCCGCTCGAGGCGACGACGCCGAGCATCCCCATCTCCCCGCTGTCGAAACCGCCGGTGCGCTGGTACTGCTTCCGCGCCTCGCGGGCCGAGAGGATCCGGTCATCCATCACGACCATCACGCCCTTCCCCACGGCCTGCGGCGAGGCGGCGGTGCGCACCGCAGCGAGCAGGTTGATCGGTCCGTCGGCACTGATCCCCGTGGCCGGCCGTTGTGCTCCCACGACGACCACCGGTTTGTCGGACCGTACGGCGAGGTAGAGGAAGAACGCCGTCTCCTCCAACCGATCGGTCCCGTGGGTGACGACCACCCCGGTAAGGTCGGCGCGTTCACTCAGCACGACATTGATGCGCTTGGCGAGTGCGACCCACTGCACAGGCGTGATGAGACTGCTCGCGACATTCGAGAACTGTTCGGTCTCGACCGTCGCGTGCCTTGCGAGTTCGGGCACCGAGGCGATGATCTGCTCAGCGGTCAGCGTGCCGGAGCGGTACTGGCCAAGCGTGCCGGGTTGGTTCTGCACGCCGGCGATGGTTCCGCCGGTGGCGATGAGAAGGACCTTCGCGCGCGGCTGCGCGGCCGGCGACTGCGCCGTGAGGGAGAACGCGGCAACCGCAGCCAAGAGCAGTGTGGGGAGGATCGCGCGGACAGGTCGCACCTGAGAACTCCGGGGTGTCGTCAAGTTAGAATACGAGTCGCAACCAGTGCCCCATCCGCGTCTGCACGCGACCGCGGGGCGGATGGAGCGCGGCGATCTCGCTCACGTCGGTCGGCCAGTGGCTCACACCGATCAGTGCGATCAGATCGAGGACCGGGATCACACTCGGCCAACCCGAGACCACGAGCGCGACCTCGCCGTCGGTCACCATACTGCGGAAGTTGTGGTTCTGCGATCCGATCATCGTGTAGAACACCACGCGTTCGCGGTCGGCTGGCGAGAGGGCGTCGAACCAGGCCCGGATGGGCGCGTCGCCGACCTCGAGCATCACGTCCGGATGCTCCGTGAAGTCTTCCACTGCGGCGGTTCGCATCTGGACCTGCGCGAGCCGCTGTTGGCTGAACTCCCACGTCATATTCGACCATTCCGGACGCGCCATCAGGCTCCAGGCCTCGCGCGAGAAGATCAGGTTGGCCTTGAGGTGGAGACTCGGGACGGGCTCGGATTCGAAATCGTTGGGGACCGTCGGTACTGCCACGCCGGCGAAGGCGGTCACCAGCTCGCCCAGCCCTTGGTACACCGAGGGGGGAAAGCCGAAGAGCTCGCGCAACCAGGGTTGTTCCGCGAAGGTCTTCTGCGCGGCTTTCAACTTCCCGGGGACGTCGGTCACTGCGATGGTCGAGGCGAAGATGCCGAGCCGCAATACTCCCCCCCGCGCCTTCAGTTCGGGCTCGAGCTCGCGGGCGACGGCGACCGTCCGCCACATCAGCTCGTAGGCGTGTTCGGCTGAGCCGAAGGCGGGCACCGGCGAGTTCGCGTGCGCCGGTGCGATGATGATGACGCGACCGCCGCGCAACGCACAGCCGGCGAGCGCGGCGCCCCAGAACGACGCGTTCCAGAGTGAGTCCGGCACCTTGATCACCGATCCCGGCGGCATCAGCGTGTAGAGCACGGCCTTCGCGACGTTCAGGTCCTTGGCGCCGTACCCGGTGGCGTTATGGATGCCGATGGCACGGTGCGCGCCTCGCGCATCCGCCGCTTGAGCGAGCACCTTCGCGTCGTAGTCCGCCGCCATCGGGCGCGCCCGGAGCACCCACGGGATCCGCGTCGAGTCGATGCCCTGATCCAGCAGGACCTGTCGGGCGACCTCCTTCAGGTGGAGGGCCGCGGGGCCCCGCACCAGGAGCGAGCGATCCTCCCACGAGAGATTCGAGTAGTTCTCGCCGACGCCCGCCCCGGTGAACATCGCCTCGCCCCGGTTCGGGTCATCCTCCGACACATCGTAGAATGAGATCTTGCGGTGGTCGCGCAGGATGTTGTCGCCGATCGCGACCGGAGGGGCGAGGCGCCTGCTCTGGAACGACCATTCCGCGGAGTTCGTGACGTTCACCTGCACCTTCACGAGACTGCGCAGCCACTCGTCGCCCCATTGGGCCCGCTGGGCTTGCAGCAGACGCGACTGCGCGACCGCCTCCCGCAGTGCGGCCTGCGCCGCCTGCAGCGAATCCTCCCAACCCCGGAAGGCGCGCGGGAGCTGAATGTCGTGGTTCATCGGGTCCTCGAGCAGCGTCATCCAGAGACGGGCGCCGCGAAAGGCGTAGAACCACTGGTCGATCAGGATCACGTAGGTGGGAAAGGTCCCCGTCGAATCGTACTCGCGTACCCGGTCGGTCATCGCCCGCAGGTAAGAGGCGAGCACGTGGCGATACGACTGCTGGTCGATGTCGCCCTGATCGTCGGTGCCGCGGAAATCGTGGATCCAGAGGACGTGGTATTCACGCGCCGCGTGGATCATCCGGGAGAACTGGTACTGCGCCTGCTCGTTGATCACATACGACACGCGATTGCCGCCGGAGAATCGCTCGCCGATCGCGCGTTCCACGATCGCATCGAGCTCGGGCTGCGTGTCGTGCTCCTCGGGGCGGAGCGCGTACTGCAGCGGCAGCCAGACGAACCTCGAATCCCCCCACTCGGCCTTGATCCGCGCGCGATTCTCCTCGATCAGGTCGAGGACGGCGATGAAGACACCGAGCACGCCTTCCATCGCCTCGCGCGGCACGTCGGAGTCGACGTAGAGCCAGTGCAGGAAGATCCCGCGAGCCGCTCGCGCGAACTCGTTGGTGGAGTCCACCTCCTTCACCTGGCCGAGCAACCGGTCGTACGGCAGCAGCACCTCATCCAGCACGATGTTCCGCGCGCGGTCGGCGACGGCTTTGGCCTGCGCTCCGATTGCCGCCTCTCCAGCGGTCGGCAACGCCGCCCGCAGGGCTCCGGAGAACGCCCGATCGACCGCTTCGTGGTAGCGCCGCACCTCGTTGTCCATCAGGCGAGGGGTCGCCTTCCCGGCGTCATCAACGGTCGTCAGGTCGCGCTTGAGTTGCGCGATCTTGGCGAGCACCGCCGTCTCCGAACGAGCGCGGTTCCCTGACGGATGGTCGAGCCACGGCACGGTGAGTGTCCCGATCCACACGGCGCGGTCGCGCACGTCGCGGAGCGCCTGCTGTACCTCGGTCGTTTGCGGCACGGGCGTCGGCGGGACCCGCGTCCCCGAGAGCCGCACATAGTCCCGCCCGGGGCGCGACTTGCCGGGGTCCACTCGCCGTTGGATCGGCTTCTCGAGCCCGATCGCGATCGAGCCATCACGCCCCGGACTGAAGTCGAACCGGAGCACGCTTCCGTCGTGGAAGACCCCGCCCCGACGGATCGGGTGGAAGGCCGTGATGAACCAGTCGGGCGACGCTCCAGTGAAGCGCTGCTGCACTCCGACACCCGTCTGGAGGAAAGGGACGGTCAGTCGCGCGCGAACGCCGCTGGTAGGGGCTCCTCCGGCGCTGCTCAGGTATGGTTCCAGCTGGAATGACCCGACCCCCATCAGGGGATGACCAAGGTCTCTGGAGAGCGCGCCCCGCAACTCGCCGACCACGACGGACTCTCCTGCGCTGCGAGCGCCGGCGACTGCCGTCCCCGCAGACCATCGCCAGGCGCTCGGCTGTCCGATCGACGGCGTGTCGCCCCCGGCCACCGGTGCACGAGACTGGCCCCCCGCGACGATCGGGAGGGCGAGCACCGTCAGAATGAGGGTGGCACCTGCACGCAACGAGGGGAACTCCACGCTCGGGGGAGCCATGAGGCGAGCCGCGAGCATCTAGGTATCCCTGCGCGGACTCCTACGTCAAGGAAGGCCTCGAAGTGCGCTACTTGGCCGATAGGGCGGCCACTTGCGGAGCGGCATCCTCTCCTTGCGAGAACGACCGCTCACCGCCCCGCCTGGAGAACCCGATGCCCCGCCCGCTCCGCACCGCCCTCAGCTGCCTTCCGCTGTTGATCGCGACGACCCTCCTGACCCGTCCGGCGCAGCTTCTGGCACTCGACGGCGGCCACCGCAGTACCCGCATCGAGCGGAGCGCACCGAACCGGCTCGACGTCCTCGTCAACGGCGCCGACACGTCGGTCCAGCGAATCCCCCTCGAGGGCTGGGTCACGACCGACCTGCTGGCCTACCGGTTCCGGCTCGTGGCACTCGATGCCAACGGCATCGCGCTCGCGCTCCCCGCGCTGACGTCGCTCACGCTCCATGTCGTGACCGGCTCGGGAAGCAGCCAAGTTCGCCTCTCGCACGACTCGTGGGACTTCGCCCTTCCCCGCCCCTTCGCCATTCGCCTTGGCGCGAGTGACTCGATCGCCGTGTTCCTCGAGATCGCGGGCTTCCAGGACGATGGGAGCGACCTGCGCGTCAGCATCGACTTCGAGCCGACGGACCGCCGTCAGACCCGGCTGCCCCTCACGTCGGAGCACGTCGGGGCCCGTCCCGCGATCGATAGTGAGGCGTCGTGGGAGTGGCAGCCGACGAGCGACGGTCGCGTGTTGGCGATGGCCGGTCTTCCTCTCGCGAACGCCGCGTCGATCAGCCTCGTGGACGTCGAGAGCGGCGCGACCCTCTGGAGCTCGGCGGTCAGCAGCCTGACCCCCGGCGCAGCGATCGTCACCGGTTCGGTGAAGCGCCTCTGCGTGCCGGTCACGGCCGGACGGACCTATCGCCTCACCGTCTCCTTCACCGGTGTCGCGCCTCGCGCGGGGCACGGGAACGCGGTCCTGGCGATGATGCTTCCGTCGCCGACTCGGTGAGGCTGCTACTGGGCCAGTCGAAGAGCGCAGCGAGAAGTGGCGGTCGGTGATGGGAGGGGCGCACGAAGCAGCTTCCAGGCGTCGGGCCCGGAGCGCGTCGCGAGGGCGATCACCTCACGGCATTCGGGGAGATAGCCGCCGCCGACGATGTGCACCATGTCGTAGAGCGCAGCGGTCGCGTGCCGGACCCCGTGTCGCGCCCCGAAGATGTACCGCATCGGGCCGCCGGCCGAGGTGCCCTTGGTCATATCGATCGACTCGAGTCCCGGACGCGTGAACGGCAGCGCGGCCCAACTCGGGATGCGACCTGCTCGCGCGGTCTTGCTGATCATCCCCGCTGTCGCGAGCGCCCGGTCCTTGGAGGAGGCGTAGAGGACCAGTCGTCGAGTCACCGGCAACAACGAAGTCACGAGTACGTCGCCGAAATGCGTCGTCTCGACATCCGCCGCGAAGAATGCGATCGCGCGGAGCGGATCGGCGGCGAGAGAGGTCCGCAGCGTGTCGTCGGCGGTGATCGCCTCGCCCGCGAGCTGTGCACCCATCGAGTGCGTGAAGAGGAGGAGTCCGGAGCTCCCGACCGCTGCGCGCACCGTACCGAACGCGCGAAGGAAGGCCCCGCGGCTCGCCACCGCCGACGCGGAATCCTGCCGATACGACGTCGCCAACCCGTCGCCGTTCCGTGGCCAGGCGAGCCAGGAGTCCGACGCCGGCCAGGTGAAGACCACCCAAGGCTGTGTGCCCTGCGAGCGCGCACGCGCCTGCACCGCCTGCTCCCACGCTTCGGCCATCGACGTTCCGAAGCCGTGCGTGTAGAGCACGGCGAAGTCGCCCGGACCTACGCGCTGGCGGAGGGCACTCACGAACCCTTCTCGCGAGACGGCAATCGAATCCGCGACGCGGAATGGCAGCTCGCGTTCATTGAGCGCCTCATCGGCGGTCGGGCGCGGCGTGACGATCAGGCCGTACTCGAGTGAATCGGAGAGCTGGCGGATGGCCCGGCCGGCGTCGCGGACGCGCGCCGAGATATAGAAGGTGGTGTCGAGTGGTACTGGCGCCGTCGGTTCGGTGCGTGAACCTGACGCGCACCCAGCGACGGTCGCGGAGGCAAAGAGTATGGCGAAGGAGCGCGACGACCGAAGCATCGACGGATGATACACCCCGCACGCACCTTCGTCGTCGCTTGCGCGTTGTCCAGCCCGGCGACACGTTCTCGCGGTCCACAACCGGAGCCAGCCGTGGCGCCCATTTCGCTGCAGGTGAACGGCACGTCGCACCAGGTCGATGTCGATGACGACACGCCGCTCCTGTGGGCGCTTCGTGACAACCTCGGACTCACCGGGACGAAGTTCGGCTGCGGGATCGGGGCGTGCGGCGCCTGCACCGTCCACGTCGACGGGGTTGCCACCCGTTCTTGCGTCACATCGGTCGCGCAGGTCGGCGTGAAGAAGGTCACCACGATCGAGGGTCTCACCTCGCGGCGCGAGCGCGCGGTCCAGCAGGCGTGGATCGCCGAGGACGTGCCGCAGTGTGGCTACTGCCAATCGGGCCAAATCATGGCGGCGGCGGCGCTGCTCAAGGAGAACAAGGACCCGAGCGACGCCGACATCGACGCGGCGATGACGAACATCTGCCGCTGCGGTACCTATCAAGCGATCCGCGCCGCGATCCACCGCGTCGCGCGAGGAGGCTGAAGATGAGCATTCCCACTCGGTTCACCCGCCGCGACTTCGTCGCCACCGCCTCTGTCGCGAGCGCCGGCCTCGTGGTCGCGTTCTACCTCGAGGGCTGCGCGCCCGGCGAAGCTCTCCCGGTCGTGACCGCAAAGCCGAACGCCTGGCTCCGCATCGGTTCGGACGACAGCGTGCTGATCGTCGTCGGCTTCTCGGAGATGGGTCAGGGCGTCGCGACGATGCTGCCGATGCTCGTCGCCGAGGAGCTCGAGGCCGACTGGTCCAAGATCCGGATCGAGTTCGCGCCGGCCGACGCCGCCTACAACAATCCCCTCTTCGGGTTCCAGGGGACGGGCGGGAGTTCGAGCACACGCGCGGCCTTCACGCCGCTGCGCGAAGCGGGTGCCTCGGCGCGCGAACTCCTGATCGCCGCCGCGGCGAAGGACTGGAACGTGCCGGCGAGCGAGTGTCACGCGGAGAAGGGCTCGGTGGTACACGCGGCTTCGAACCGTCGCGCGAGGTTCGGCGCCCTCGTCGCCACGGCGATGACGCTGCCGGCCCCGGCGAAGGTGCCACTGAAGGATCCGAAGGACTGGACGATCGTCGGCACGCGCACGGCGCGCCTCGACACCCCGCTCAAGGTGAACGGCGCCGCGATCTTCGGGATCGACGTGCGCGTGCCGAACCTCTCGGTCGCGGTCGTCGCGCGCTCCCCCGTGTTCGGCGGGACCGTCGCGAAGTTCGATGCCTCACGCGCGATGGCGGTGCGAGGGGTCAAGAAGGTCATCCAGATCTCCTCAGGCATCGCCGTCGTCGCCGACGGCTATTGGCCGGCGCGGAAGGGGCGCGAAGCGCTCGACATCGCGTGGACCGAGGGGAAGAATGCGAATGTCTCCGACGCCTCGATCGCCGCGCTCTTCGCCTCCAAGGCCAAGGGTCCGGCGGCGCGCGCGCGACACGATGGGGACGCGGCGGGCGCGGTCGGTCGCGCGGCGACGAAGCTCGAGGCCGCCTACGACGCCCCCTTCCTCGCACACGCCACGATGGAACCACAGAACTGCACGGCGCACGTCCGCGCCGATGGCGTCGACATCTGGGCACCGACCCAGTTCCAGACCGGCGCCCAGGGCCTCGGCGCGGCGATCGGCGGCGTGACGCCCGACAAGGTGAAGGTGCACACCACCTACCTTGGCGGCGGGTTCGGTCGGCGGTTCGAGATGGACTTCATCCAGGAGGCCCTCGAGATCTCGAAGGCGATCGGTGGACCAGCAAAGGTCGTCTGGTCGCGCGAGGATGACATCCAGCACGAGTACTATCGTCCGGCGAGCCACCATCGCCTGACCGCCGGGCTCGACGCGACCGGCCAGCCGACGGGCTGGACGCATCGTGTGGTCGCCCCGTCGATCATGGCGCGCGTCTTCCCGCAGACCGTCCAGAACGGGCTCGACACCGAGACAGTCGAGGGGGCCGTCGAGATGCCGTATGCGATCCCCAACGTACACGTCGACTACGCGATGGCCGACACCGGGATTCCCGTCGGCTTCTGGCGGTCGGTCAATCACTCATACAATGGGTTCGTCGTCGAGAGCTTCATCGACGAGCTCGCGCACGCGGCGGGAGAGGATCCGTACGAGTATCGTCGTGCGCTGCTTGCGAAGGCACCGCGACACCTTCGTGTGCTCGAACTCGCGGCCGAGAAGGCGGGATGGGGCACTCCACTCGCCGCCGGCCGCGGGCGCGGCATCGCCGTCTACAAGGCCTTCGAGTCGTTCGTCGCCGAGGTCGCTGAGGTCTCGGTGGCCTCGGGCGGTGCCGTCCACGTGCATCGCGTCGTCTGCGCGATCGACTGCGGACCGGTCGTCAATCCGGCGATCGTCGAGGCGCAGATGCAGAGCGGAATCGTTTATGGTCTGACGGCGGCGCTCTATGGGCGGATCTCGATCGACAAGGGACGCGTCGTCGAGGGAAACTTCGACGACTACCCGATGCTCAGGATGTCCGAGATGCCGCTGGTCGAGACGCACATCGTGCCGAGCACCGACTCGCAGGGCGGAGTCGGCGAACCGGGCACGCCGCCGGTCGCGGCGGCGGTGTGCAATGCGATCTTCGCCCTCACGGGGAAGCGGATCAGGGCGTTGCCCATCGGGAAGGTGGTGTAGGCCACACTGGGAGCTCCTCGATGCGTCGTAGCGCTGTTCTCCTGCTGCTCGGCCTCCTCGCACTGGGCCAGGTCGCGGCCGCGCAGTCGGCCTCCGAGCGGGCCGAACGGGCGCTGAGATCCCTCAGGCAACTTGGACCGGGCGCCGATACCAGCGTGCGCGCCACCGTGGACCAGGAGATGGCACGCCTCCACGTCACTGGCGCGAGCCTCGCCTTCGTCGTGGACGGCGAGATCGTGCTCGCGCGCGGGTTCGGGTTTCGCGAGACCGGCAAGCCTGAGCGCGTGGACACCGGAACGGTCTTCCTCGCGGGCTCCATCTCCAAGCCGGTCTTCTCCACCGGCGTTCTCGCGCTGGTCGAGCGCGGCGTGCTCTCGCTCGACGGCGACATCAACTCGCACCTCACCTCCTGGAAGGTCCCGGCCTCGCGATTCACCGACAGCGCGAAGGTGACGCTCCGGCGCCTGCTCTCGCACTCGGCTGGCCTTACCGTGTGGGGTTTCCCGGGCTATCACGTTGATAGCGTGATCCCCACGGTCCCCCAGCTCCTTGATGGGGTCCGGCCCGCCAACACCGCCGCGGTGCGCAGCGACACCCTGCCGGCAGCCCGCTGGCTCTACTCCGGCGGCGGGATCACCATCGCTCAACTCACCGCAACCGACGCCACAGCGGAGGCATTCCCGGCGCTGATGGAGCGGCTCGTCCTCGCGCCGCTCCGGATGTCGCGGAGCAGCTACGCGAATCCGATCGCGCCGCGACTCGCCTCGAACGCCGCGAGCGGGCACGAGAGGCCCGACACCGTCGTCAGCGGGGGCTGGCACGTCTACCCCGAGATGGCGGCGGCCGGCCTCTGGACCACCGCGAGCGACCTCGCGCGGTGGGGGGCGGCGCACATCCGCTGGTACCACGGCGAGTCGGGCGGCGTGCTCTCACCGACGATGACCCGCGAAATGCTCCGGCCGCAGGTCGCGCTCCCACGCAGCGGACCGGGCGCGGCGCCGCCGGGCAACTGGCACGGACTCGGTGTCGGCCTAACGGGGAGCGGCGCTGGGTTCACCTTCCAGCACGGTGGGCGCGACGAAGGCTTCGTCGCGGCGGCACGCTTCCTTCCCGAGCGGCGAGTCGGCTTGGTGGTGCTCACCAACAGCACCAACGGGATCTTCCTGACCGAAGTGCGACGCGCCTTCGAGGCGGAGTTCGTGCGCTAGGCGACGCTCGTGTCGAGATCAACATAGACATTCTCAGAGATCTCGCGCGTCTCATCGACGAGCGCATCCGAGAACTCCAAGAGTGCAGTGTCTGTGTCCTTGAAATACTTGACCTTCATGGCCGGAACCCGCGGTCTATGAACGCGTTGTGGACGGCCTCGGCGACAGGGTGCCAGATCCTCGCCGGGCCGAGTCGCGCTCAACCAGCGGAGGCGGCGCGATAAACCAACCCCGCGCTCGCCAGATCCTCGACCGCGACGCCGACCGACTTGAAGAGCGTGACCTCCTGCGCCGACTCGCGCCCAGGGCACGTTCCGCCGATGACCTCCCCGATCTCGGCGACGATCGCGCCCGCCGCGATCACATCCCCTGATTCGTGAGAGGCCGCCTCCCGCGAGTCCACGTAGAGCTTCGCACGGCGCACGAGCGCATCGTCGAGTTCGCGCCAATCGGGCCGCGTCGCACCGACGGCGTTGACGTGCGCCCCAGGCGCCACCCACTCCCCCCGCAGGACTGGCTCCGTGGACGACGTGGCGACGACGATCACGTCGGCGCCGCGCACCGCCGCCTCGGCTGAGGTGGTCGAGTGCACGTGGTGCTTCTCCGCGAACGCACCCGCACGGCGCGGACTCCACACTCGCACCTCGGAGAAGTCGCGCACGAGGCGCAACGCTTCAAGATGGCTCTCGGCCTGCACACCGGAACCGATGATCGCGAGGACTGATGCGTCGGACTTCGATAGCAGCCTCGTCGCGACGGCGGACGCGGCCGCGGTGCGCATCTCGGTGATCAGCCGTCCGTCCATCACCGCGATCGGCTCGCCGGTCTCGGGTGCGAAGAGGACGATCAGGGCATGATGCGTCGAAACGCCCTTGTTGCTGGGATAGAAGGTCACGAGCTTCGCGCCCAGCGTGCCTCCGGCGAATCCGGGCATACTGCCGAGAAACCCGGCGTGCCCGGTCACCGGCACCACGGTCCGCACCGGTTGCACCGCTTCGCCCGCTGAGAGGGAGCGCAACGCCTCTTCGATGACGGGAATCAGGGCGCGCATCGTGAGGTGCGAACGGACTGCGGCTTCGTCAAGGAATCGCACGGGCATGCCGGAGAAGATATGGCGCCGGCGATCGGCCACGGGCCTCGTCAGCCTGCGGAAAGACCCCCCGCGGCGGTGACGACCACGCGAACGACGCGGTTGCGCCCGTCGGCTTTCGCGTTGTACATCAGGGCGTCGGCCTGCTGCACGAGGAGCTCGAGCTCGGGCGGCGGCGCGAGGAACGTGACCGCGCCGATGCTGGCGGTCACCCCGGGCGTGTCGAGCGCTGCGCGACGCACCGTCTCCTGGACACGCTCGAGCGCGACGGCCACTTCGTTCTCGCCAAGTTCAGGAAGCAACACGACGAACTCGTCCCCGCCGAGCCGAGCGCACAGGTCGCTCGGCCGCAGGGCCTCCCGCAATCCTCCAGCGACAGCCTTGAGAAGGGCATCGCCTGCTTGATGGCCAAGGGTGTCGTTGACGGTCTTGAAGTGGTCGAGGTCCAGGTAGGCAATCGTCACGGGGCGCTTCGTCCGGCGGCAGAGCGCCAACAGCGGAACCGAGTCCGCATAGAAGGCGCGTGCATTCCGCAGTTCTGTCAACGGATCGGTGCGACTCAGTTCCCGCGCGCTGGCCAGTGTTCTTCGCAGAGTGAAGATCAGCCACGCGACAAACAGGAATGACGCGCCGTTCACGAGGGTATTCGCCGCCAGAATCATGCGGTTCGAGTGATTCATCCCTGCGAGCCAGTTGAAAGAGAGCCACGTCGCCGCCGAGAGCGCCGCGGCGACAACGCCCCCGCCGCGACCCGCGTGCCACGCCAATAGTGCGATCGGCCCGTAGTAGAGCGGGTAGACGCGGAGCTCGGTGCCGCTGGCGTAGTCGAACGCGCCGATCGCGCCGATGCCGGCGAGACCAGCGGCCCACAGGACCGACCTCGGCAGCGGTCGGGCACTGGCACTTCGACTCGCGTCCACGACTCGCATCGGACTCCCGGTGAATCGCGTCAGGCCAGCGGCCGCAACCTGCATCGTAGGGATGATAACGAATGTCTGCCGGATTCCTCAGTCCTTTGCCTTCCTCGAAGGCTTCGACTTGCCGGTCCGATTGAAGGCGATCGCACGGCGCACCATTCCGTCGAGACTCGAGTTGAAGAGACGGGAAGGATCCCTCAGCGACGCGCCCTTCGCGAAGGTGAGTTTCACGACCGTCTTGTAGGATTCGCCCGTGCAGATGATGCCGTCGTGCGACCAGACCGGAGTCATCCACTTCCATTCCTCGACGACGTCCGGATCCGCAGCCTTGATGAGTTTGCGCATCCGGCTGAGGGTCTTTCCGCGCCAGTCAGCGAGTTCGGCGATCCGTTGCGAGATGAGGTCGGGTGCCGACTGCCCCGCGCTCGCGTCCGCTATCGTCATGTTCTCGTCCTGGGAGCTCGAGATCCGTGCTGCAAGTCACCCCAGAAGAGCCAGAGGAGCCAGGAGACCCAGAGGACGAGGGAGAGCTTCTGGACCATCGGCAGGAACCCGTTGAGCAGGTCACCGTAGTACATGGTCGCATTGCACAGGGTCAGGGCGAGGCAACCCATTCCCGCGCTCAGCATGCCGACGCGCCGTTTCAGGTAGAGCCCGTGAAGAATCGTGACCATCGCCGTCACGAAGAACACCAGGGCCACGCCGACGAGCACGTCGTCATCGGTGTCACCACGAGCGCAAGGTCCTTGCAGCGTTCTGCGAACCGTTCACGGCACTCGGCTGGACGAGGCTGGAGACGGACTGATCGAACCAGTCGTAGCCACCCGGGTAGCTCGCGGCCGCGAGAACGAGGAGGACGGATGACGCGAGGACACCGAGGAGCGGGAACATCCTTCGTACCGCGACGACGCTGGGGCTCATGAAGATGGAGTTCTCAACCCACCGCTTTCTTCACAAGCGCGCCGATCACTGCCTCGTCGGCAGCCGTCAACTCCATCAGTGCGAAAGCCGTCGGCCACATGCGCCCGTCGTCAAGAGTCGCCTTGTCGCTGAACCCGAGCGTCGCGTAGCGTGTCTTGAACTTCTCCGCCCCTTGGAAGAAGCAGACAACCTTGCCGTCCTTGGCATACGCCGGCATCCCGTACCACAGTTTCGGGGAGAGCCCTGGTGCGCTGGCCCTGATGATGGCATGGAGCCGCTCGCCCATCGCGCGATCCGGTGCCGGCATCGCGGCGATCTTCGCGAGTACGGCACTCTCCTCGCCCGCCGTTCCCGCGCGCGGGCCGGCGGCCTTCAACTCCAGGGCGCGCTCCCGCATCGCGGCTCGTTCCTCGGCCGTGAATCCCTTGGGCGCCTTGCGAATCGCGGCGGTGCTATTGACGGATCCCTTCGTGCCCTTCGGTGCTGGCTTCTTCTCAGTCATCGTGCCCACTCACCTCGGCGAAAGCGCCTCAGAATGTTGGTCGATGCGGGTGGCCGCTCGTGGATCGAGTGCCACGACTCGCCTGCTCGTCCGGGAGCGGATGCAATCGAAAGAACTCCCACATCAGTTCCGAAGCGTCGATACTTTGCGTCGTTGTCCCCATGAACCACTCCGGGACCGCCCCACCCCCGGGCCAGGTGTGTCCGCCCCCTTCGATGCGGTAGAGCACTACGGCCGCGTTCCTGGCGCAGTTCCGGTACGCGATGCGGATGACATCGGCGGCGATGCTCCGTTCGACGGGACCCGCGGCGCAGCCGTTCCGTTGCGCCCACCTCGCCGTCCAGCGGGGGATGCTTGGCATCGATCGAGGAGTGACCCACGAGACGCCGCCATCGTACAGCGCGGCGTTGTCCGCCGTTCCGTGGAATGCGATCATCGGGACGGGAGTCCCATCGGTGCACCAACTCCACGGGATCAGATGCGCCGCGCCTACCAGCCCGACGGCCGCGATCCGGTCGGAGAGTGTACACGACAGCACGAACGACATCCCCCCGCCGTTCGAGAGCCCGTTGGCATAGATCCGCCTCGAGTCGATGTTATACGCCGCCGAGATCGTGTCGATCAAGTCCGAGAAGAAGCGGACCTCCGTTGTCAGGCCGGGTCCGCCACTGGCGCGCCAAGCCCTCGGTCCATCTCCGCCGAGTCCAGAGGGATAAACGACGATCAGTCCGTGACGATCGGCCACCTCGTTCCATCGACTGATATCCCTCGCCGCGGCGCCCCACAGCCCAGCGCCGTGCAGCGTGATGATGAGCGGTGTCGGTCTGGTCCGGTCATAACTTCGCGGCACGTAGACCAAGTACTCACGTTGCTCTCCGGACGAGACGATCGCTCCACTGTCGCGATTCGCACGGCGGAACGACTCGGCGTCGATCAGCGCCAGGAGCGGCGGCAGGCTGAGGATCGCCAGGATGGCGCCGAGGACGCCGCGCTTGCCGGTCGCGCTCATCGATGGCGATTCCAGGCGAGTGCCAGCGGCGCGGCGGAGAGTCGCACCAGCGGGACCGAGAGGATCGCCACGAGCAGCAGGAGGTAGCGCGCGACGAGCGGCCCCGAGAGCATCCAGACCAGAACGCCGTACAGGGCGAACACCAGAGCGACCCACCCGACGGCACCGCGCACGAGGGTACGCTCACTGACGAGGCCGCTTCGCGTCAGTCGGGCGGCGACCCAGGCCGCGGCGAGCATCTTGACGGTGACGAGACCCGCGAGGATCGCGGGCAGCGCGGTGAACAATCTTGCCTGCGCACCCTTGTGATCGATGATCCACTGCGCAACCGGGCTGAGACACACGACGCCAGCCAGCAGGACCATCGAGATCACCCTGCCGATCCACTCGCGGCCGGTCAGGCCGATGTACAGGCTCTGCACGAGCTGCCTCCACGTGGACGCGATCAATCCCGCGAACACGAGCAGGGCGAAGACGATGGTGCGCGGCATTCCGACGAGTTCCACGAGCCGGCTCGCCCGCTCGCTCACGAGCGGCCAGTGGCCCGACCACGCCAGCGCAAGCGGGATGGCAACGACGACGAGGAGCCACGTGACAAGGGTGCTCCAGATCGCCATCGCCAGCTTCGGGGCGATGAGCCCTGCGCACGACAGGGGCCGGGTCGCGATGAATGGAGACATCGCGTAGGAATCGCGCGCATCGGGATTCGCCTTGCTCACCGTTGTCGCCGTGAAGCTCGCGAGGAGCGGTGGGGTGAGGAGCGCCAACACCAGAAGTTCGAGCAAGAGTACCGGCGCACCGCGGGCGATCCAGAACAGCGCGAGCTCGAAGGGCAGCACGATGCCCACGAGCGCCGGCAGTGTGCGCCCCTGCCGTCGCCATTCGAACCAGCGCTGCGCACGGGCCGGTGAGGCGAATCCTGCGCCCGGCGCCGTCACTACAGTGACCGACGCTCGCCAGAAGCGCGGTCGCCAATCGGGCACGTCGCCGCGCCGCGCTCGCGCGACGGCGTACCTCGCGACGAGATAGGCGAGTGGGAGCTGCGGCGCGAGCATCGCGAGCATCATCGGTTCGGAAACCTTGAAATACATCGCCAGCAGCACCACGGCATCGAGCACGACTAGCCACAGCACCGTCACGACGACGCGCACCCCGGCCAGGCCGTAGGGCATCCACGTGAGCGCCTGCGTCCACGCGAGGAACACCGCAGCCAGGAGTGCCGGCCAGACGATCGGGGTCTCCCGGCCCCAGGCCCACCGAACGAGCAGTGTCGCTGCCTGCACAAGGGTCGCGACCGCGACTACGCCATGCAGCATCGGCCCGAGCACCAGGGTCTCGGTCCGCACCGGGAGCGTGTAGAGGCGCGCGGGGTAGATCGACTGGCGTGCCGCAAGGTCGCCGGACAATCCGAATGTGAACACGGCCAGATAGTACAGGTACGTCGTCGAAAGCGGTGCGATCAGGACGCCGGCCCTGCCATCAGGGGGGACGACGGTGATCGCTTCGACCGGCCCGAAGCCCGCCAGCCAGAAGGCTGCCAGACCGAGCATGTAGACGCCAGCCGCGATCAACGGCCAGGCATGGCGCTTTCGGAACTCCCAGCCGATCGCGAGGGTGTGGGACCGCATCGGCTACGACTCCGTCGCGCGCGGCGCGGAGCTCCCGACGTGCGCGACGAAGGCATTCGCGAGCGAACCGTGCGATCCCCGGATCACATCCAGTGGGGCGCTGAGCGCGATCCTCCCAGAGCTGATCATCGTGACGTGATCAGCCACCTCTTCGACTTCATCGAGGAGATGCGACGAGAAGAGCACCGTGCGCCCCTCGTCGGCGATCGTGCGAATCACGGCGCCGAGGATGTCGCGGCGAACGATCGGGTCGAGTCCGGACGACGGCTCGTCGAGCACGAGGAGCGCAGGACGATGCGCCAGCGCGATGAGGAGGCCCGCGCGCGCCTTCTGTCCCTTCGAGAGCTCCTTGACCTTCATCGCCGGGTCGATCTCGAACGCGCGCCGGAGTTCCTCGGCGTACCCGTCGTCCCAGGTGGCGTAGAAGGCGCGCGAATAGCGAATGAGCTCATCCACTCGCATCCAGCCGGGAAGATCGTTCTCCTCGGAGAGGTAACCGATCCGTGAGAGCACGCCCACGGGATCAGCGACCGGGTCCAGTCCGAAGACGCGCACCGATCCGCTCTGCGCGCCGAACAGACCGAGTACGTGTTTGATCAACGTCGTCTTGCCGGCACCATTCGCGCCGACGAGTCCGTGAACGGCGCCGTGAGGCACCGAGAGGGTCACCGCGTCGAGCGCCGTCCGGGCGCCGAAGCGGCGCGTCAGCTCCGATACACTGATGACGGCGTCAGTCACGCTGGATCCACCTTTGGTCGATCGTGTTCGCCACCGGGCAAATCTACGAGGCGCCGAATCGAATCGACAGAGTCGAGAGTGCCCCCAGGGTCGGCAGCGCGATCATCGCCGCGATCGCGGCGCGAAGGGCGGTGGGTGGATCGTGGCGATGCAATCCGTGCGCGGCGAGCTCCCCTACTCCGCCCTGAGCGTCACCGCGGGGTCCACCTGCGCCGCACGACGCGCTGGGATCCACGTCGCCGTCGCTGCCACCGCGAGCAGGATCGCCGCGATCCCGCCGCCGATGACATACAAGTTGACGCCCGGGATGAACAGATCCCCCGACGTCGTCAGCAGCTTGAGCCCGGCGAGCGTGATCGGCAGTCCGATCGCGAGTGCGACGACACTGGACTTCACTCCTGAGGACAGGAACATCCGCGCCACTTGCATCGGGTGGGCGCCGACCGCGATCCGAATGCCGATCTCCCGCGTGCGCTGCCGCACCGCGAGCGCGATGACGCCATAGAGTCCGAGCGACGCGAGGGCGAGCGCGAGCAGTCCTCCCAACCCGGCGAGCGCAGACACCTGCAAGGTGGTGCGGTACTCCTGCTCGTCCATCTGCTTGAGCGTCCGCATCGAGCTCACCGGGAGCGACGGCGACTCCGTGATCACGAAGCGCTGAAGGTCGGGGAGATATTGCGCCGCCGGCCCGCGCGTGCGGATGAGGAGCCGATTCTTCTGCCACGCCTTCCCGTGCGCGGTGTACACGCGGTAGGGCACGTTCGTGCGCGCCGTGCCGCCCGCCCACACCATCCCCGGCACGCGCATCTCTGAGTCGTACACGCCCACCACCGACATTGCGATCGAGTCCTGCCCGAGGTCGCCGAGGGTCGGTGAGTAGAGGATGCGCCCGATCGGGTTCGCATCCCCCCAGAGCGACTTCGCGAGATCGGCGCCGATCACGACCGGCCGGTCAGTGGAGTTGGTGTCGGCCCACACGACATCGCGACCGAGGAGGATCGGCACAACGAGCACGCCGAACCATCCCGGCGCGGCGCCCTCCAAGTGCATCACGGTGGGTCCGGTGCGCGCGATGGCCGCGGGCCCCTCGCGATCGGGCGCGTACACTCCGCGGATGTCGAACGCTGAGGCCGCCGGCACAACAGCGAGCACTTCCGGCCGCGCAGCGAAGCGCGGGATCAACGCCTCGACCGCCGCTTCGCTCAATGACGCGCTCTTCGAGCGCTCCAATGGCCGGAAGGCCGCGCCGATGACCTCGCGGCTCATCTCTGGCGCGAGGGGTTTGTAGTCTGCGATCACCAACGAAAGCATCACCGCGAGGAGGACCAGCAAGGGTTGCGACAGCGCGATCTGCGCGATGACCAACCCACGCTGCAGCCGCGACCGGTGACTCGACCCACCGCCGGAATCGCGCAGCGCGCCCGCGACGCCACGCGTGGCGTGGAGCGCCGGGGAGAGGCCGAAGAGGACTCCCGTCGCCACCGCCATCAGGAGCACGAAGGCGAATGTGCCGACGTCGGGCGTGAGGTTCACGCCGTCGACCTCGCGCGCCATCACCCCGGTGATGACCCAGTACGCCGTAAGCAGGCCGCCGCTCGCGCCGATCACCGAGAGGATGGTGGACTCGGTGAGGAGCTGCCGGATGAGCCGCAGTCGCGAAGCGCCGAGTGCGAGGCGTACCGCGATCTCGTGCCGGCGTGCGACTGCCGCAGCGACCATCAGCGAGCTCACGTTCGTCCACGCGACGAGCAGGATCAGGATGCCGAGCAGCGAGATCACCGTGAAGGCGAAGATGACCTCGAGCCCCTCGTTCCCCGGCGGCGCGGCGCTGAGATGGCGGACTTCGGCCAAGCGCGACATCCCCACTCGCTCGGCCGAATCGGGGAGGGTGCGCTGTACGACCTGCTGCGCCACCGCGCTGGCCTGTTCGTGCGTGACGCCGGGCGCCATCCGCGTCACGACGGAGAGCGCCTCCTCGTCGGTGATCCAGCGGTACGAGGCACCGGTGATCTCGGCGCGCGCGCTCACGGGGAGCCAGAGCACCGGCTCGTCCATATCGCGAATCGCCCCTTGGAAGCGCCGCGGCGCGATGCCGACGACCTCGATCGGGACCTCATTCACGAGGACGCGGCGCCCGACGCCAGCGGCGGCGGTGCCGAAGAGCTGTTCGGCGGCGAGCTCCGACATCACCGCGGTCAAGTCGGCTGCGCCGTCGGGCGACGCACTTGGCCGAAGCACCCGGCCGGCGACACTCGGCACGCCGATGGTGGTGAAGTAGTTCGGCGTGACGAACTGAACGGGGGCCAAGCGGGCGCCTGTGCTGTCGCCGCCGCCCAGGATCACCTCGTCTTCGGTCCAGCCGGCGACGGCGGCGAACGTCTCGCGGCGGTCTGCGAGAGCCGTGAACTCGGGAACAGTGAAGCGACGAGGATTCCAGGCCCCGTCCTTGGTGGGGCGTTCCTGGGCGAAGATCCGCGCGTGGGCCGGGTCGTCGGGGACCAGCGGAGCCGGGCGGAGGAACTGGCCCTGCACCATCGAGAAGATCAGCGTGTTCGCACCGGTGCCGAGGGCGAGGACCGCGATGATGATCGCGGTCGTGGCCTTGTGGCGCGAGAAGTATCGGAGGGCGAAGCGGGTGTCGGCGAGGAGCGACGGGAAGAGCGACACGGAGGGGCTCGGCATGTCGAACTAGACGGTGCGCCTCGGCGAAGGGTTTCACTGGCGTCGGTGACGGCCGCGCGCGATACTCGTGACAACCACTAAGGAGTCCCAATGGCCGCCAAGAAGAAGACCTCCCCCAAGAAGGCCGCACGGAAGAAGGCAACGAAAGCGCCCGCCCGCGCCGAGCCACAGGCCTTCCGCGCCCGCGCCTGTCACGCCTCGTTCACCGTGAATGACCTTGGCAAGAGCGTCGCCTTCTACGTCGCCGGCGTCGGCTTCACGGTGAGTGAGACGTGGAAGGAGGGCGGCAAGGTCGTCGCTGTCGAGCTCCGCGCCGGCACTGTCGAGCTCTACCTGAGCCAGGACGACGGCGCCAAGGGTTGGGATCGCAAGAAGGGCGTCGCCTCCTCGATCTCGTTCGTCACGGCGCAGAAGGTGGACGCTGTCGCCGCGCGTCTCAAGAAGGCGGGCTACGCCCTGCTCAGCGAGCCCGCCGACATGCCGTGGGGCTCGCGCGCCTTCCGCGTCGCGGATCCCGATGGCTTCCTGATCGGGATCTCCTCGTAGCGGCGGCGCGGATCGCCCTGCTAGTCGTGCCGCATCGCCACCATCGGATCGATGCGAGCCGCGCGTCGCGCCGGAATGAAAGTGGCGAGCAGGCCCGTCGCCGCGAGCAAGACGGCGATCAAGACGAACATCGCGGGATTCCTCGTGTCCACGCGGAATAGGATGAACTCGAGCCCACGGGTGAGAGGCATCGCCAGCATCACACCAAGCGCGAGCCCGATCCCGACCTGCAGAGCGCCCTGGCGCAGGAAGAGCCGCAGCACGTCCCGGCGATCGGCTCCCAGTGCCATCCGCACGCCGATCTCCTGCGTGCGCTGCGTGACCGAGAAGGCCATCACGCCATAGACGCCGATCGCCGCGAGAAAGAGCGCGGCGGCCCCGTATGCAGTGAACAGTGCGCCGAAGATGTAGAAGAACCAGCCTTCGTCGGCAATCGCCGTCTCGAGCGAACGGACCTCGAAGACCGACTGGTCAGGGTCCAACTCGGCGACCGCACGGCGAACCGGATCGGTGAACAGGAGCGGGTCCCCGCCGTCGCTTGCCACCGCGAGGCTGAAGGGCTGTGACATCCCGGACTGGAATAGGGGAACGAGCAGGACCTCCGCCACTCCGTCATCCGAATCGCCTTCGTACCAGATGTCGGGAATGACGCCGACGATCGTGCGCCACGGGAGCGGGAACCTCCCATTGCCCTGGCGCACCTGTGCGCCGACCGCGGACGCGCGCGGGAAGTGCCGAGCCGCGAATGTTGCCGTCACGACGGCGACCGGCGCGGCACCGGTGATGTCCGCGGCGCCGAAGGCGCGGCCCTCCCTGGGATTCAACGCGAAGGCGCTAAAGAACCCCGGCGAGACCGCGACGAGTCGGGCGCGCGGCCGGTCGCGATCCAGGTCATACTGCCTCCCCTGGACCTCGAACATCGTGACGCCGGCCTCCATCCCCGGGAGCGTGGTCATCACTCCAACGCCGTGCTGTCCGGGGAGCACCTCAAGACGCCGCAGCAGCTCCTCCCACGCCAGCCGACGACGGATCGGTGTCGCCTCGCTCGTCTCGAACATCGTGAGCTTTGCGGTGAAGACATTGGTGGCGGGCACGCCGCGGTCGATCCGGCTGCGCTGGATCACGCTCTGGACCATGAACCCTGTGCCGATCAGGAGCGCGCACGTCAGCGCGATCTCGGCGATCACGAGTCCACGGGAGAACCGGCCGAGCCGCAGCGAAGTCGCACCACGACCCGCGTCCTTCAGCACATCGGCGAACGCCGCACCGGTGGCCTGAAACGCCGGCAGGGCGCCGGCCAGGAAGCTCGAGAGCACGGTCAGGACCGCGACGCCGGCCAGCACCGGCACGTCGACCTCGATCCGCACGAAGAAGGGCACGTCTCGCACGTGACTGCGAAGGCCGTCGTTGAAGATGCGGACTCCCACGATGGCGATACCGAGTCCGACGAGCGCACCTGCCAGGCTGAGGACCAGCGACTCAGCGAGCAGTTGCGACGCGATGCGCCAGCGGGTCGCGCCGAGCGCCCATCGCACGGCGACCTCCTTCGAGCGCGCCGCGACGCGTGCCAGTAACAGGTTCGCGACATTCGAGCAGGCGATCATCAGCACACCCAGCACGGCGCCGAGCATCGTCAACAGCACGGTGCGGGGCTCGGGTCCGAGGGCGTTCTCCGCGTACGGCTCGACGACGGGAAGGAGTCGGCCCTCCCGGGTAGCCGGGTCGGAGGCGAGACGCCGGTCGACGGACCGCAGGTCCTCGCGCGCGCGCACGATAGTGACGCCGGGCTTCAGGCGACCGAACACTTCCACCTGCGGGGCATTGTCGGGGTCGAGACGACTGCGGTCGACGATGAGCGGCAGCCACATCACGTCGTAGTCGGGGAAGCCGAAGCCACTTGGCATCACACCGATCACCTCCGCCGATCTGCCATTCACGCGGAGCGTCCGTCCGATGACCCCGGAGTCCCCGCTGAACCGCGTCCGCCACACGTCGTAGCCGATGATCAGCACGGGAGCCGAGCCAGGCGCGTCGTCATTGTCGGTGAACCAACGGCCGAGATGGGCACGCGGCACGCGCAACAGTCGCAGGGTGTTCGGCGTGACGTAGGAGCCGCGGTATCGCTCGGGCCGGCCATCGCCACTGAGCGTGATCAGCGCGCCGGAGAAGCCCCCGAGGTCTTCGAACGCGGTCTCCGCCGATCGCCACGCGTCGAGATCACGGATGTCCACGTTCTCCCGCTCGCGGGGCCTCGCCGCGTTGGAGCGCTGGACGGCCACGATACGGTCGGCGCCGTCGAACGGCAGTGGGCGCAGGAGCACACCATAGACGATGCTCCACATCATTGTGGTCAGGCCGAGACCCAGGCCGAGTGCGACAATCGAGACCACCGCGAGCCCCGGATGCTTGGCGATCATCCGCAAGCCGTACCGCAGGTCGTTCAGTATGGGGAGCCTCGACATGTCTGCGGACTCGAACGTGTCCGCTACATCATGCCGCGCCGTTCAGCGCCGCCGCAACTCCCGGATCGCGAGAATCGCCGAGAACGTCGCCGTGACCGCCAGGGTCAGCAGCACGAGGAGATAGAGCAGCCCCCCGTCGCCGCGGGCGATCTCAAGGATGCGGCTGCCCTTCAAGTGGAGCACCGGCATCCCTGCCGCGAGGATCGAGAAGAGGAGGAGGGTCACCTTCCCGGCGCGCCGGTCACGGAGGATCGTGGCGGCTGAGAGCCAGAGGACCATCAGGGCCACGCCACCGTAACTCTGGATCCCCACGGTGTCGATCCCGACCACGACGTCTTGCGTCCAGTGGACGATGAAGAGCAGCACCCCCAGGACGGAGGTGACCGTCAGCGTCGCGCGCTCACTCATCGGACCCCCTGACGAAGGTTGCGTGAAACTATCTGAATCGCTTACCGTCATATGGGTACCCCATACGACGGACGAGGTCAATGAGCCCGAAGGAGAAACAGGAGATCCAACAGGGCACCCTTGCCCTGATGATCCTCAAGACCCTCGAGGTGCTCGGGCCCAACCACGGCTACGGTGTCGCGCGGCGAATCGAGGAGACGAGCAAGAATCGTCTCGCCCTGAACTACGGCACCCTCTACCCCGCCCTACTGCGCCTCGAGCAGGAAGGATTCGTCACCGCGGAGTGGGGAGTGTCCGAGAACAACCGTCGGGCGAAGTTCTATTCATTGACCCCCGCCGGACGGAGGCGCCTCGCGCGAGAGGCGAAGGAGTGGCACGCCACCGCTGATCTCATTGCGGCATTCCTCGCGCCGCGGCCGGAGGGCACGTGAGCTCCCTTCGGCTCGCCCTCGCCCGCCTGCGCGGCCTCTTCGCCGGCAACCAGGCCGACGCTGACCTTCGCGCCGAACTCGAGGCGCACCTCGAGATGGAGACCGACGAGAACATCCGCCGCGGGATGTCGCCCGACGAAGCACGTCGCCAGGCGCGCATCGCATCGGGGGGACTCACGCAGGCCGCCGAGTCGGTGCGCGACCAGCGCGGCATTCCATTGATGGATGGGATCGCTCAGGACTTCCGCTACGCCCTCCGCGCCCTGAGGCACAGCCCCGCCTTCACCATCGTCGTCATCCTGACGCTCGCACTCGGCATCGGCGCCAACACCGCGATCTTCACCGTGGTGCGCGGCGTGCTGCTCAAGCCCCTCCCCCACCGCGACGGGGAACGGCTCGTCTATCTCCGGCACTCGATGGATGGGCCCGGGGGCGCGAGCATCGCCTTCTCCGTCCCCGAGGTGCGGGACTTCCGCGAAGGCGTCCGCTCACTCGGCGGGATCGCCGAGTTCTCCAGTTGGACGCTGCGTCTTGAACAGGCCGACGGCACCGAGACGATCGACGCCGGACTCGTGACCGGCAACTACTTCGAGGTGATGGGCCTCGCGCCCATGCTCGGGCGAGTAACCGAACCGGGGGATGATGGCCCCGGCGCGCCGCCGGTGATGGTGTTGACGCACGAGAGCTGGATCAACCGCTTCGCCGGCGATTCTGGCGTGATCGGTCGCCAGCTCCGCGTCGACGGCACGTCGGCGATTGTGATCGGCGTGCTGCAGCCCGCCCCCTTCTATCCCGACAAGATCGAGGCGTTGCTCAATATGTCGGTGAGCGAGCATCACGTGAGCTCGTTCATGGTCCAAGGGCGTACGCACCGGATGACGGAGGTGGTGGCGCGCTTGGCGCCGGACGCGAGCATCGAGCAGGCGCGCTCCGAAGTCGAGGCGGTCACGTCGCGAGCTCACGAGCAACACAAGGACGCTTACGACCCCGCCTCGCACCACCGGGTCGCGGTGATGCCCTTCCACGAGGCGCTCGGCGAACGAGCCCGGACCACGCTCTGGCTCCTGATGGCCGCGGCCGCCTTCGTGCTCCTCATCTCGGCGGCGAACGTCGCGAACCTCACCCTGATGCGCGGGGTGCGGCGCGAGCACGAACTCGTCGTCCGCGCCGCGCTCGGCGCCGGCGTCGCGCGACTCCGCCGCCTTCTCCTGGTCGAGAACCTGTTGCTCACTTTCGCCGGTGCCACACTTGGGAGCCTGATCGCGATCGGTGGCGTGCGCCTCCTGACCACGTTCGCCGCGCGGTACTCGCCGCGCGCCGACGAGGTCGCCCTCGATGGCACGGTGTTGCTCTTCACACTAGGGCTCGCGGTCGCTTTGGCGCTGGCCCTTTCATTCGCTCCCTTCCTCCCGCGCGAGGGGACGCTCGCCTCGGTGATCTCGGCGGGGGTCCGGCGGGTCGGCGGTGGACTGCGCCGGCAGCGGCTGCAGCGTTCCCTCGTGGTCGCGCAGGTCGCGGTGTCGGTGGTGCTGCTGGCCGGCGCGGGGCTCCTCACCCGCACGATGCTCCGGCTCTCCCAGGTGGAGACCGGCCTCAGCACCGAGGAAGTGCTGATGATGTCGGTGGACCTGCTGACGCCAACGCAACTCCTCTCCGATCCCA
>JANPCH010000007.1:0-6203 GCA_031430835.1 Gemmatimonadaceae bacterium | reverse complement strand
ACCGACGATGCGGATCTCGCCGGGCTCACTGGCCGCGACTGCGGCGAGGATCTGCGAGACCAGTGGCCGCAGGTCGTCGATGCGGTTGCTGCGCGCACGGATCAGCACAACGCCGATAGCGTGCGCGGAGAGGTTCTGCTGAAACTGCAGGTTCTTGTCCATCGTGACCAAGACCTCGAACTGGCCGGCGGCCTGACGGAGAAGGGCGCCATTCTTCAGCCCAGCCCACCCGAGGCCGATCACGGTCTGCGCATCGAGCGCGGAAAGGTCCTGAGCGAAGTCGATTGGAATCGACTCGTCAAGCAGTACGCGCACCGGCCATCACCTGGTCGCGCGCGTACTCCAATGCCGCCACGGCCTGTTCGCGGCGCACCGATGGGAACTGATGCAGGAACTCCTCGAGGGTGTCGCCGGCTTCGAGGTAGTCGAAAAGCGACTGCGCGGGAACGCGCGTGCCCACGAAGACGGGCGTGCCGCCCAACCGGTCCGGGTCGCTATGAACCACCTCGTCTGGGAATCGGAGCGGCGTAGGCATGGCTGAAAGGTATGCGCTTTGGCACCATGCGCATAGCGTACGGGCGCAAAGGGTCCGGAGAGGATCGCCAAGTCCTTGTCAGTCCGTGAGCTACCGGGGCCGCTGAGCTACTGCGGCGACCCGAAGGCGCTGGACGAAGCGGTGCGGCGGATGCGCGAGTACGCATCCGGCCCATCGTGTCGATCGCGCGCGGGCAGATCGAAGCGGAGTCGGACGTGCGACTCCCGGCCGCGCTCCGGATGCCGCCCGCGGATCTGGGCGTCACGCGGATGCTCCAGGCGTGCGACTCGATGATCGAGGCGGCGAAGCCGTTCGAGGCGGCGCTGATCGCGGCCGGGCTGCCGGCGGAGTTCCTCGCGCAGTTCAAGAGCGCGCGGGACGAACTGGAGGCGATCCTCGGTGACCGCGCGGTGCTGATCGGGACGCACGTGGCGGCGCGGAAGGGGGTCGAGGTGGAACTGCGTCGCGGGCGTCGAGCCGTAGGCCGACTGGACGCGGTGGTGCGGGCGACGTTCCAGGACAACGAAGTGGTCCTGGCGGCGTTGGCGCTCGGCGCGGCGGGTGCACCGGGTCTCGGGTCCGCCGAGCGTGAGCGTGAGTGTTACCACCCCGGTGGATGTCCCGGTGCCGGCGGAGGCCGCGTGAAGCGGGGCGGGGGAGTGCACACCGTGCCGGCAGTGGAGCGCGAGGGTTGGTGGAACAAGGTCGACGGCAAGGTGCTCTCGCGGCACCGGGTCAAGTCGGCGGCCGTCGCGGCGGGCCGAGAGATCGCCCGACGCCTCAAGGTGGAGCACACGATCCACCTCGAGGACGGCGAGATCGGAGCGAAGAACTCGTACGGGAACGACCCGTTCCCGCCACGGGATGGGAAGTAGCGACGCAACCGTTTCCTTTCACCACATCCAGGAGGTCAGGTGCAGGAATCGAAGAGCGGGACGGCTGTGTCGGTAGCGCGGCCGAAGGGAGTGCGAGCGCTGGTGGGCGCGGCGATCGCGATCGTCGGCGCGTTGGCGACGGTGCATCCGACGAGCGCGTTGCTCGCGGCGCTCAGTAACGCGGTGCCGCAGTTGGCGGCCGCGTTGCCGCCGCTGATCACGGCGTGCGGTGCGATCCTAGCGGCGTTGAGCGAGCCGCCGGAGATGGCGCGGAGGAAGTAGCTGGAAGGGATGAGGGATGATGGACGGCGGCCAGCGGGGGTTGTCGACCCGCTGGCCGTTGTCGCAGTTAGACGCACGAGGTCGAGGTCGGATAGATTTACCGGCAGACCTTCGGAGGACCTATGGACTGGCGCGAACACATCACGGTCGACGCGGGACGGCAGGGCGGCCAGCCCTGTATGCGCGGCACGCGAATCCCTGTGTACGTCATCCTGGACAACCTTGCGGCCGGCGAGAGCGAGGCAACGATCCTCACTGAGTATCCGACGCTGACGTCCGTGCACGTCCGAGCGGCCCTCGCGTTCGCCGCCGAGATCGCTCACGATCGCATTCTACCGATTCCTGCGTAGGCGTGCGATTCAAGCTTGACGAGAACCTGCCGCGTGCGGCGCGCGCGGTCCTCGCCGCGCCCGGGTGGGATGTCCATGACGTGCATGAGGAGGGCCTCGCGGCGACTCTCGACACGGATTATGCCGACGTCCGACTGGTGGATCCGGTTACCTCGCCGGGTGTCCTCCTGCTTCGGCCGCTCGACCAGTCGATCAAGGCGACGGTGTCGTGCCTCGAGGGTGCGGTGCGGTTGTTGGCGACGGAGTCGCCGAGTGGGGCACTCGACGCGGCCCCGGTGCGCAATGATCGATTGCTCTCCGTTCTCTTCACCGACTGCGACAGCAACATGAAGAAGACCTCGCCCGCTGTCGCGGCGGACGGAGGCGCCCGGTGACGGATCGGTTCCAGCTGGCACCTGACGTCGAAGCAGAACTCGCGGAGGTGCTCGCACCGGGCCTGCAGCTGTTGCAGGTGATCGGTCACGGTGGGATGGGCGTGGTGTACCTCGCGCGCGACCCGGCGCTCAAGCGCAACGTGGTCGTGAAGGTGCTCGCGCCGGCGCTCGCGCTCGATCCGGTGTCCCGCTCGCGGTTCGAACGCGAGGCGCAGACCGCAGCGGCGGTCGCGCACCCGAATGTCGTGAGCGTCTTCCAGGTGGGGGCGCTCGCACGCTCGCGGACGAGCTACTTCGTGATGGAGCACGTGGAAGGCAAGACCCTCGAGGACGCGTTCCCGCTGGGGACGGTCGTCGCGGAGGGGCGTGCGCGGAGGATCCTGGGCGAGGTCGCCTCGGCGCTGGCCGCTGCCCATGCGCGCGGACTCGTCCATCGCGACATCAAGCCCGCCAACGTGATGCTCGATGCCGACAGCGATCACGTCACGGTCCTCGACTTCGGGATCAGCGCGGCGTCGACGCCCGCGCGACAGGCCGAGTTGGGAACGAAGCTCACGCAGCCGGGCGTGTCGATCGGCACGCCCACGTACATGAGTCCCGAGCAGGCGTCCGGGGAGGAGATCACGGCCAAGAGCGACATCTACAGTCTTGGTGTCGTGGCGTACGAGCTCGTGATCGGGCGACCGCTCTTCGCCGAGACGAACCCGATGGCGCTCATCGCGGCGCACATCAATCGGCAACCACCGCTGGTCGCGCTGGGACGCCCCGATGTGGATCCCACGATGGCGACGCTCATCGATCGCATGCTGGCGAAGTCACCGGCGGACCGGCCGAGTGCGGCGGAATGCATGCGGACCCTGCTTCCATCGCAGCACGCACTGATCGAGTGGCCGCCCCCCGGCCTCGAGACGCTTCGCGGGATTGGCGTGCGGTTCACGCTCTCGGTCGCGGTCACGGGCGCCACAGCGATGGCCGCTCTCCTCTCCTTCCTTGCGCAACCGGAGGCGTACGATCCGATCGTCGTCGGTGGGGAGCGCTGGTCGCTGCTGATCCTCACGTTGTTGATGACGGTCGTCGCCAGCGCTCTCTGGCTCGTTGCTTCGACGGTCCGGGTCGCGCACCGTGTGGTTGCGGGACGCCGCGCCGGCTATCCGTGGCGTGTGCTCGTGGATGTGCTGATCGACGCGTCGAACAGCACGTCGGCGCTGATCAACGGGACGGGTCCGTTCGCGCTGGTGCCATCGGAGACTCGCGCCCGATTCCTGCGCGCGCGGCGTCTGCGTGCGGCAGTCACCCTCGGGACCGCTCTCGCCGCGATCCTCCTCCCGATCCTCTGGGTCGCTGGCGTGACCGGAGGATGGGCCGATAGTGGAACCAAGCTCATCTCCGAGATCGAGTTCATCGCGTTGACCTTCCCACTCGTGATCGGTGGGTTGCTGGCGTTCGACCTCGGTCGTGCCGAGCGGCGAACGCACCGCCGGCCGCGCCGGTTCCTCGAGTGGAGGCCGGCGGCGATCGTGCGAGCCGACGTGCTCGACGCATGGCTCTCGACATCAGGGAACGGTGCGCGCGCCTCCCGGCCGCGCGCGTTCCGGACCGCACTCGCCATCCTTCCGGTCAGCATCGCGATCCTCCTGGTCATCGCGATCGTCGAGGCGGTGACGACGGGCGTTCGCGTCGAGAATCAACGGCGGGGGGTGAGTCCTCAGGTCAGCATGCGGACGTTCACGGCAGAGTCCCTCCGTCCGATGCCGTGGCAGGCGCTCGACCAACTCAGCGCGTCGGTCGCCGGGATGCCGCGTCCCGGTGCTCCTGTCGATCTCGAAGCGGCGAGACTGATGTCGGCAGGCGGCTGGTCGGGTCACGGCGGTGTTCCGTCCTACATACTGGTGGACTCGGTCAAGCTCGCTGCGCTTCCGCGCCCGCCACACCTGACAAGCCTGGCGAACCTCGAGCACTGCGCTCGTGCGCAGTTCGCGCGCGTGACTGTCGCGCGGCCCGACGTGATCAGCGGATTCACCAGCGACACGCTGGATCCGTGGCTGGCCATCTGGACGCGGGTCGCCCGCTCGGGTGCGCTCCCGAACCTGTGGAGCTACGCGTCCGATGCGTTCTCACGAGACACGACTCCCGACTGGCGAGTCGAGTACCGATCGACGCACCACGTCGCTTGTCTGGCAATGAAGTCGGGGCTCGTCCGATTGCAGGGCGGGAATCCGGAGGGCGCGCTCGTCCGCGCACGCGAGCTCATCGCGGTCGGTCGCCACCACCTCCACAGTCCGTTCACGCTTGTCTACTTCCACGGGCTCGGGCTCCTCGACGCCGGTGCGCAGTTGATGCAGGAAGTCGGGCGCTCCAGCGACCGCGCAGAGCTCATCGCACAGGCCGAGCGTCTGCATACGCTCGTTGCGCGCGCACGCGATGACGATCGGCGGCTCAACGTTGCCGTCAGCGCCCTCTTCGCGGATCCCGCGGATTCGTCGGCGCTCTGGATCGTGGGCGACACCGCACTCGCCCCCTCGTGGCGCTTCAGGGCAGCGCGCATGACGGTGATCGGTTCGTGCAGCAATGCGCGCGAGATCCTCTTCGGTCCGGCGCCTGGTCGCGCGGCCCTTCTCGAAGGCGCAGTCTCGCGGCTCGGCGATATCGACAACGTGGAGATGCTGACCGGACGGATGCGGGAGATGCTACCCGGGTTGACCTCCGTCGAGTACATGCGCGAGGTCCTGGCTGCCAGCGGGGTCGCGGTCTGGATCGGTGGGCGTGTGATGCCGAACTGGGGTCGGTCGACGTTCCGGTTCAGGCTCAGCGTCTGCCCGGTGATGGGGTGGGTCGACTAGCTGTAATTGATCAGCACGTTGTTCACAGGACCTGAGCGAGCCGTTCAGCCGGAGTCTGTCCGTGCAGGCCGTAGTGGCGGCGCTGCGTGGTGAAATAGAACAGGTATTTGGGCAGAATGCGCGAGCGGTGGGCGGACGTACGGTAGGCCTGCGCGTACGCCCATTCGTGGAGGAGTGTGCGGATGCAGCGTTCCGCCTTCCCGTTGGTGCGCGGGGTGTAGGGCCGCGTGAAGCGATGCTGTAGGTGCAGACGCTGACTCGCCGTCACGAGTATTCGCCCGCGACGAGTCGGCGTCCAGACATGTCGCCACGCCATCTAAACGACGGTCGGCACGCGGGCGACGGTGCCGGCGACGAGCGCGTTGCTCGTGGCGCTGAGCGAGCCGCCGGAGATGGCGCGGAGGAAGCAGCCGAGTGTTCCCTCCAGCTACGCCGCGGCCGCTGGCATCGCCCCCGCGTCGACGAGGCGCCGGCTCACCGGATCCACCACGACGTTGAGCCCCTCGAGCGTGCGGGCGCCCAGCAACGATTGATCGCCCGGCTCGCCGAAGACGACGTCGTCGAGCGTTCGTGTGCCGGCGGCGAACACCCTGGCGTCGCCCGTCCAACGCTCGACGATCTGCCCGGTCGCCTGCCGAAAACGAAGCTGCTTCACACGCACGATCCCGAGTGACTCGAGCAGCGGCGCTGGAACCCAGGTCAGCTCGGATCCGGTGTCGACGAGCAAGGCATCGACACGCCGGCGCTCGCCGGGTGTCGCGGGGTTCTCGAGTTCGATGTCCGCGCGGAATGTCCCCATGTCATCGGCCACAGTACCACCCCCCTTTGGCGATCGCCGCACCTGTTCGTCGCAGTCCGTGCGAATCGAACGCACGATGTGCCGTGGTGCGCGGCTACCTGCCGAGGGTACGCTCGGCGTCCGCGCGTCGTCAAGGCCTCACGGGGTG
>JANPCH010000006.1:0-12079 GCA_031430835.1 Gemmatimonadaceae bacterium | reverse complement strand
CGGCGCGTGCCGGCAAGACGATGCTGATGCACGCGATCACCGAGGGGATCGCGATCAACCATCCCGAGGCGACCCTCCTGATCCTCCTCGTGGACGAACGCCCCGAGGAAGTGAGCGAGGCGATCTCGTGGGGGGTCGGCGAAGTGGTCGCGTCGAGCTTCGACCAGCCAGCGAAACGTCACGTCGAAGTCGTGGAGATGGTGCTCGAACGCTCGCGGCGCCTCGTGGAGATGGGGAAGGACGTCGTCATCGTTCTCGACTCGCTCACCCGAATGGCGCGCGCCTTCAACACCGCCGAACGCGGCACCGGTCGCACGCTCTCCGGCGGCCTCGACACCTCCGCGATGGCCCGACCGAAGGCGTTCTTCGGCTCGGCGCGCGCGATGCTCCCACAGCACGGCGGTGGCTCGCTCACGATCATCGCCACCGCGCTCGTCGAAACGGGTTCGCGGATGGATGACGTGATCTTCGAGGAGTTCAAGGGCACCGGCAACTGCGAGATCAAGCTTGACCGCTCGCTCTCCGAGAAGCGGATCTTCCCCGCCTTCGACATCGCGACCTCCGGGACGCGGCGCGAGGAGAAGCTCTACAAGGTGGAGCAGATCGACGCGATCTACACGCTGCGCCGCGGCCTCCAGCAGATGCCACCGCAGGCGGCGATGGAGTGGCTCATCAAACGCATTGCGGGGACGACCTCCAACGATGCGCTGTTGGCGGGACTGTAGTTGAACGGCAGGAGAAAGGTGGAAGGTGGATGGGGCGCGCCGGGTACTGCTGGCGCGCCTTCTTCATTCACGCTGAGTGCTTCTCACCTTCCCCCTTCCCCCTTCCCCCTGCAGTTCATCCCACAGCGCCGCGATCGCGCGCATCCCCTTCCTGAAGTTCTCTTGCGCGATCCACTCGTCGGGCGCGTGCGCGTTCTCGCCGGGCAAGCCGAAGCCAACGAGGAGCACCGGGGCGCCGAGGATCCGTGCGAAGTCGTTCACCACCGGGATCGAGCCCCCCTCGCCGGTGACGACCGGGGCGCGGCCGAAGGCCGCCGTGAGCGCGCGCGACGCTGCGTCGTAGATCGGACCCGTGACATCGGCGCGCCAGGGATGGCCGCCGTGCAGCGTCGTGACCTTCAAGGTGACCCCCGGCGGCGTGACGGCGCGGATGTGCGCTTCGAAGAGCCGGCCGATCTCCACCGGATCCTGATCCGGCACGAGCCGACAACTCACCTTCGCCATCGCCGTACCCGGAAGCACGGTCTTCGCTCCCTCGCCGGTGTATCCCGACAGAAGTCCATTCACCTCGCACGTCGGCCGTGTCCACAGGCGCTCGAGCGTCGTGTACTTCGCTTCGCCGACGAGCGCATCAACCCCGAGATCGCGCTGGAACCCTGATTCGTCGAAGGGAAGTTGCCGCATCCCGGCGCAGACCTTCTCGGGGAAGGGGCGCACCTTGTCATAGAACCCGGGGATCGCCACGCGCTCCTCGGCGTCGTGGAAGCTTGCGATGATCCGCGCGAGCGCGGTCGCGGGGTTCATCACCGCGCCACCGTACATCCCCGAGTGCAGATCGCTGTTAGGACCGGTGACGTCGAGCTGGAAGTAGGCGAGTCCGCGGAGCGAGGAGAGGATGCTCGGAATGCCCGGCGCGAACATCGTCGAGTCGGAGATGACGACGGCATCGCAGGCGAGTCGCTTGCGGTGCTGCTCGACGAAGGGGGCGAGATGATCCGAGCCGACCTCCTCCTCCCCCTCGGCAAGGAGGATGAGATTCACCGGCAGGGTGCCGCGCGCCGCCAAGTGCGCTTCGATCGCCGCGACATGGAGCCAGAGTTGTCCTTTGTCATCCACGCTGCCGCGCGCGTAGATGCGCCCGTCGCGCACCGTCGGCTCGAAGGCCGGCGTCGTCCAGAGTTCGAGTGGTTCGGGTGGCTGCACGTCGTAGTGCCCGTAGACAAGGATCGTCGGCGCGCCCGGGGGTGCGTTGCGCCACTCGGCGAGGACCACGGGATGTCCCGGTGTCGCGATCACCTCGCTCGTGAAGCCGATCCGCGTGAGGTGACCATCGAGCCACGCGGCGGCGCGCGCGCAGTCCGCGCGATGCTCGGACCGCGCACTCACACTCGGGATCCGCAGGAACTCGAAGAGGTCTTCGTGGAGGCGTCGGTCGTGGGCGGCGAACCAGTGTTCGAGTTCGGGGGCGAGTGCAGGTGTGGGGCTCATCGCGGTGGATCCTGATCAGGGGAAGCGCCGGAGCGGATCGGTCGAGTCGGCGGGCCACGTGCCGGCCCAGTTCTGCAGGTGCCAGAGTCGCCGACTGCCGACTCGTTCACCATCGCGCAGCAGCGTGATCAGCGTGCCGGAGTCGATCTCCGCGAAGTGACCGGTGAGACGACGGATCGGACCGGGGAGACCCTCGCGCGGAGGTTCGAGGAGGAGCAGCAGGTCATCTCCAGCGTTCGCGCGATCGGGGAAGCGCGGCCAGAGATCGTACTGATTCCGCCGGTCGACGAGGTTGAGCGCGACCACCGGTGGATGCCCCGGAAGATGGAACGCCAGCTTCGCCGCGTCCTGATAGCGGTTGGCGGCGATGTGCAGCGTCCCGCTCGCGGCCCGCGCGCTGTCGACGCTTCGGCCGAGTGCGTCCCACCCGTGCGCCCGGGAGACCTGATCGCGCCGCGCCGGCAGTGGAAGGATCGGGTGCACGACGTGCACGAGGAGGATCGCCGTCACGACTCCGACGAGCCACGCCGCACGTCGCTCCCACGCCGTGCGTGGGCCCGAGCGCACCGACGCGAGGAGGACGATCGCCGGGATCCACACCAGGGCGGGCCAGTTCGGCTCGACCGAGCGCCGCGTGGCGCTGTACACGAAGAATGCCGCGCAGAAGGCGACGACGACGGCGAGCGCGAAGCGCGGGGCGTCGCGTGGCGCGCGCAGCGCCCGCCACGTGGCGCCGACGAGGAGGGGAAGGAGGATCGGAGTGACGATCGCGAACTGGCCGCCAACGAGGCGCAGTTCGCGAGTCATCCAGCTCTCGCGCGTCGAGGTACCCAGTCCGTGCCTGAATTGGAAGCGGAATGCGATCCAGTCGTGCGTCGCGTTCCAGGTGAGGACTGGGATCATCACGAGCGACGCTACTGCCACCGCGAGCCAGGGACCGGGTTCGCGGAAACGAGCGCGCAGCGGCGCGTGCACCAGGAACGCGATCATCAGGGCCAGCGGGACGAACACCCCGGTGAACTTCGACGTCATCGCGGCCCCGATCGCGAGGCCGGCGATGATCCACCATCTGGTCGAGGCGCCACTCCGGAGCGGGGTGTCGATCGCGCGGATGACCGCATACAGGGTCCACGCGATGCCGGCCAACAGGGGCGCATCGGGCGTCGCGAGGATCAGACCCGCACCGGTGAGCGGGAGGCAGGCGAGCAGGAGCGCCGCGTACCGGGCGGCTCTCGAACCGGCCAGATGCAAGGAGGCGCGCACCAATGCGAGCATCGCGACCGAGCCGGCGAAGATCGGCAGCAAGCGCACGCCGAGGGGGGTGTCCCCGAGGAGCGTCGTGCCGCCCGCGATGAGCCAAGCGATGGCCGGTGGATGGTCGAAGTAGCCACCGGCAAGGTGACGCGACCACTCCCAGTAGTAGGCCTCGTCAGGGAAGAGCGGCACGACCGCTCCGAGCGCGAGCCGGAGAAGGGTCGAGAGGGCGATGATGATGAGCGCATCGCGCCAGGGCTTCCCAGCGAGTTCCAGCGGTTCGGCTCGGTCGTCGGTCACCGCAGTCGGCAGATTGATGATGGGCGAAGCGAGGGGCGACGAGTAGACTGAATCTAGATGCCCAATCGCCTCGCTGCCGAATCGAGTCCGTACCTCCAGCAGCACGCCGCGAACCCGGTGGACTGGTACGCGTGGGGAGCGGACGCCTTCGCTGCAGCGGCCGCGGCCGACAAGCCGATCCTCCTCAGCATCGGCTACGCCGCCTGCCACTGGTGCCACGTGATGGCGCACGAGTCGTTCGAGGACGAGACGACCGCCCGACTGATGAACGAGCTCTTCGTCAACGTGAAGGTGGATCGCGAGGAGCGTCCCGACATCGACTCGATCTATATGCAGGCGGTGCAGGCGATCACCGGGCGGGGCGGATGGCCGATGACGATGTTCCTCACCCCGGAGGGCGCACCATTCTTCGGCGGCACCTACTTCCCCCCCGAAGACCGCCACGGGCTGCCGTCGTTCCGGCGGATCCTCGTCTCGGTGTCGGAAGCGTGGCGCACCCAACGCGACGAGGTCCTGAAGGGAGCGACGACGCTACGGAGGATCTACGCCGCTGGAGAGGAGCCGCCGCAGGCCGGCACGTTCCTGACTCCCACTCAGCTCAGCGCTGCCCTACGCGCACTCCGGACATACCACGACGCGCACCACGGCGGCTTCGGCGGCGCGCCGAAGTTCCCGCAACCGATGCTCCTCGACGCGATGCTGCGGCACTGGGCGCGGAGCGGCGAGGAGGAGTGGCTGCGACTCGTCCGCTTCTCCTTCACGAAGATGGCGGAGGGCGGACTCTACGATCAGCTCGGTGGCGGATTCCACCGCTACTGCGTGGATGCGATCTGGCTGGTGCCGCACTTCGAGAAGATGCTCTACGACAATGCGTTGCTGGCACGGCTCGCGGTGCGACTCTGGCAGGCGATTGGCGACCCGCTCGCGCGCCGCGTGGCGGAGGAGACCTTCGCCTGGACGCGGCGTGAGATGACCGACCCCTCGGGTGGTTGGTACTCCTCGCTCGACGCCGACAGCGAGGGGGAGGAGGGGCGGTTCTACGTCTGGACGATCGACGAGTTCCGCCGCATCCTCGGCGCCGGCGCAGCGGAGGCCGAGCGGGCGTGGGGCGTCAGACCCGAGGGGAACTTCGAAGGCGCGAACATCCTGCACGGTGCCGGTTCGTTCGCCGACCCGGCGTCATTGGGCGAGGCGCGCAGGAAGTTGCTCGCCGTGCGCGCGCAACGCGTGCGACCTTCCCGCGACGAGAAGGTCGTCGCGTCGTGGAACGGATTGATGCTCCGCGCGATGGCCGAGGGCGCGCGGGCGTTCGACGATCCGGAGCTGCGCGATTCGGCAGTGCGCGGGGGGGAGTTCCTCTCCAACGCGCTGCTCCGCGGCGACCGCACCCTCCGTACCTGGCGCGACGGGCGCGCTACCGTCCCTGGATTCCTCGAGGACCACGCCGCACTCGGCCTCGGATTCCTCGCGCTCCACGAACTCACGTTCGATCGTCGGTGGCTCGACCTCGCGCTCGCGCTCGCGGCGACCTGCGTCCGAGAGTTCTGGGACGACGAGACCGGCGCCTTCTTCGACACCGCGCGCGACGCCGAACGATTGGTCACGCGTCCGCGCGACGTCACCGACAACGCGATCCCCTCGGGCACCTCACTCGCGGTGGAGCTGCAACTGCTCGTCGCCGAGCACACCGGCGACGTGGGTGTGCGGCAGCGCGCCGAGCGTGTGCTCGCGACACTCGCCCAACCGCTGCGCCGAGCCCCGATGGCGTTCGGGCATCTCCTCGGAGTGGCCGATCTCGCGGTGCACGGGGCGGTGCAGCTCACACTCTCGGGCGATCACTCGAGCGCCGCGTGGAACGCCCTTGCCGCGGCAGCAGCCACCGAGTGCGTGCCTGCACTGGTGATCCGCTCCGGAAACGCCGACGCTTCAGGAGTCGCGCGTGCGATCGTCTGTCGCGGCCAGCAGTGCGACCTGCCGACCAGTGATCCGGCCCAGTTGAGGGATCAACTGCGCGCCGCGCGATCGCATCAGGCCTGAGCGACGCTCATTCGAAGTCGAGCCCGAGATCCAATCCGGGCGCCGAGTGTGTGAGCGCCCCTACCGAGATGCGATTCACACCGGTCTCGGCGATGGCGCGCACGGTGCCGAGCGTGATGCCGCCCGACGCCTCGGTGATGCAGTGGCCTCCGGCGATCTCGATCGCCTCCCGTAGGACGGCGAGTTCCATGTTGTCGAGGAGGACCGCATCGGCCGCGGCGGCGACCGCGGCGCGCACCTGGTCGAGGCTGTCGCATTCGACCTGCACGAGCATCCCACGCGGGGCGTGCGCCCGCGCGCGATTCACCGCAATCGTGACGTTCCCTTCGCAGGCCGCGATGTGGTTGTCCTTGATCAGCACCGCGTCAGCCAGGTCGCGGCGGTGGCTCACGCCACCGCCGCATCGCACCGCGTACTTCTCGAGGTCGCGCCAGCCCGGCGCGGTCTTTCGCGTGTCGAGGATCGCGACGCCCGTCCCGCGCACCGCTGTCACAAAACGCGCGGTGAACGTCGCGATCCCGCTCAGGCGGGTGAGGAAGTTGAGCGCGACCCGCTCAGCGCTGAGCATTCCGCGGGCCGGGCCGCTCAAGAAGAGCACGGAGTCGCCGCGCGTCACGTGGACGCCGTCCTCGGCGTCCACGCGGATCTCGATCCGCGCATCGAGGAGGCGGAAGGCGGCCAGCGCGAGCGGGATGCCGGCGAGCACGCCCTCCTGACGCGCGACAAGAGCGGCGCGGGTGCGGCGGGAAGGAAGTACGGTGCCGATCGTCGTGACATCCTCGAAGGCGCGGTCCTCGTCGAGGGCGGCGCGGACGAGCTGCTTGAGCGGCTCCTCTTCGAGCGGGAAGAAGGTGCCGGGCGCGATGAAGACCGGCGTGGCCAGTGGTGTGATCCGGCGGGGTGGCCGGGGGTCCGCGGTCGGCATCACTCGCCCGGGTCCACGCCCGGGCCGGGTGGAGTCGTCACGCCGCCGCCGATGGCGACCATCCGCTCGATCGCGCGGCGCGCTCGCGCCGCGATGGCGTCGGGCACGGTGATCCGGTGCCGACGCAGCTCGAGCGAGGCAAGCACCTTGGGGAGCGTCGTCACTTTCATGTAAGCGCAGGAGGCCCGTTCGTTCGCCGCGAAGAAGGTCTTCGTCGGATACGCCTTCCTCAGCCGATGCAGGATGCCGACCTCGGTGGCGACGATGAAGCTGTCGCTCTCCGAGACGCCCGGCCGCTTGATCATTCCCTCGGTCGAGAGGATGTGCACGCCCTCGGGATCGACATCCCCGGCGCTCACCGCTTCGACGACGCTCGTCGCGCAGCCGCACTCGGGATGGATGAGGAACTCGGCATCGGGGTGGAGACTGCGCTGCAGCCGGATGTTCTCGGGGTCGATGCCGGCGTGGACGTGGCACTCGCCCATCCAGACGTGGATGTTCTCGCGCCCAGTCACGCGGCGCACGTGCGCGCCGAGGAACATGTCAGGGAGGAAGAGGATCTCTTGCTTCGCCGGGATCGCGTTGATCACCTCGACGGCATTCCCGGAGGTGCAACAGTAATCACTCTCGGCCTTCACCTCGGCGGTCGTGTTCACGTACGAGACGACGACGGCGCCGGGGTGCTCCGACTTCCACTGGATGAGCTGTGCCGCGTCGATCGTCGAAGCGAGGGAGCACCCCGCCGCGAGGTCAGGGAGGAGGACGGTCTTCGTCGGCGAGAGGATCGCCGCCGTCTCGGCCATGAAGTGGACGCCGCAGAAGACGATGAGGTCGGCGTCGGTCTTCGCGGCCTCGCGCGAGAGTCCGAGGGAGTCGCCGACGTAGTCGGCGACGTCCTGCACCTCGGGACGCTCGTAGTTGTGGGCGAGGATCACCGCGCGGCGTTCCGTCGCGAGCGCCTTGATCCGGCGCTGGAGCTCGTGCACCTCGCGATCGGTCGCGGTGGCAGGGACCATCAGTGAATCATATGGAGCCGCGTGAGGGGGAGCGAGGGCGCGGAAAGGTGGCGCCCGCTGTGGGCGCGCGGATATCCTTCGGCATGATGAGACGGACACTTCTCGCACTCCTGCTCCTCGCAGTCGTCAGTGGCGTCTCCACCGATGGAGAGCGCCGTCACACGCGCCTGTTGAGGAGCCTGCCGGCGAAGGACAGTGTCGTGACGGCGCTTCCCAGCACGCTCCAGCTCTGGTTCAGCGAGCCGATCGAGGTCGGCGTGAGCCGCGTGCGGCTCGAGGGCGCGGACGCAAAGGTGATCCCGCTCGCTCCACTCTCACAGGAGCGGGCGAAGGTCGACGCTCCGGTCACCGCGCCGTTCCCACAGTCGCTGAGCGACGGCACCTACACCGTGCACTGGACCACCGCTTCGAAGGATGGCCACGTGGTTCGCGGCTCCTTCGTCTTCACCCTCAAGGCGCGGTGATCCGCCTCTCGTGACGGCAGCGCTCATCAATGCGGCTGCCTTCGCGGGACTCACGCTCACGATCGGCGCGGTGGCGACGCGATTCCTCGTGTTGGGACGGAGCGGTCTCACCATCTCCGAGCGAGCCCCCGCGGCGCGACACGCCGCGCAAGGAGCGATGTGGGCCGCCGCACTCCTGCTCGTCAGCACGATCGCGCGGGCGATCCAGCAGGTGGCAGACTTCGCCGAACCGGGAGAGGCGTGGCTACCAGTGCTCCGATTGGTCCTCGGGACCACCGCGCTCGGCAAGGCGCTGGTGCTCCAGGCGATCTGGGCCGCAGTGGTGCTCCTCGCCTTCGCGTCGGCACGTCGGGAGCGCGAACGGGGGTGGCGGTTGGCAGCGTTGGGCATCGTCGTCCTCGCGCTGACGCCAGGATTGCTCGGACATCCGGTCGCTGCCCCGCAGGCGACCATCGCATTGACGGCGGCGACGTTTCACGTGCTGGCGAGTGGCACCTGGATCGGCGGGCTCTTCCATCTCTGGCGCGCCACCGCGGTCTCCAGTGAGGCCACGCTTCTCCGGATGCTCGACGCCTTCCACGGTCTCGCGATGGGCGCCGTGGCGCTCCTCCTCGTGAGCGGCGGATACCAGACGCTCACGGCGCTGCACGGCGTGTCGAACCTGACCGGGACCACGTGGGGACGGCTCCTCGTGGTGAAACTCTTGCTCGTGACGGCCGTGCTGGTGCTCGGGCATCGCCACTGGCGGAGCGCCGCCACGCAGATCAGGTCAGGAGAGCGACTGGCCGTGCGCGCGAGCCTCGGAGTCGAGTTGGCACTCGCGACGCTGGTGATCGCGTTGACGGGGCTGCTCACCGTCACCGCGCCTCCCGACTAGCGGCGGATCACCACTCGATGTGCCGCCCGCGCCACTTGTTCTTCGGGCGCGGGAAGTCGGAGCGGAAATGCCCACCGCGCGACTCGCGACGCTGCAGCGCCGACTCGACGATGAGCAACGCCGTGTCCACCATATTGATCTCTTCCGTCATACCGGCGGTGATGCGGGCGCGAATGGCCTCGAGCGACTTCTTCGCGGAGCGCAGTCCCTTGGCGTCGCGCGTGATGCCGGCTTCGTCCCACATCACCTGGCGAATCTCGTCGGCTGCGACCTGCGCCGCGCCGCGATCGCGCAGCGGCATCACCTTCCAGTCCTGCTGCTTTGGAAGACGGGGAAGGCGCGGCTGGTTCACAGCATCGCGCGCCACGCGTTCGGCGAAGACGAGTCCCTCGAGCAGGGAGTTCGACGCAAGACGATTCGCGCCGTGGACGCCGGTGCGCGAGACCTCGCCGCAGGCGTACAGGCGCTCGAGACTCGAGCGGCCCGCGAGATCGGTGATCACGCCCCCCATCATGTAGTGCGCCGCGGGCGTGACTGGGATGGGGTCGCGCCGCGGGTCGAGTCCTCGGGCAAGACAGAGTTTCAGGATCCCGGGGAATCGCCGCGCGAAGGACCGGCTCTGCTTGCGAGCGTCGAGCCAGACTCGGCTGCCGGCGCGTTGTTCGGCGAAGATCTCGCGGGCGACGATATCGCGTGGCGCGAGATCGGCGAGCCGGTGGCGTCTCGACATGAAGCGCGTCCCCCGGTCGTTGATCAGCACCGCACCCTCGCCGCGCACCGCCTCGGAGATGAGTGCGAGCGGATTCTCGGGAGTGTCGAGGGCCGTGGGATGGAACTGCACGAACTCCATATCCGCCAAGCGCGCGCCGGCTCGATGGGCGATCGCGTAGCCGTCGCCGGTCGCGACGAGGGGATTCGTGGTGTAGCGATAGAGCTGTCCGCAGCCGCCGGTCGCGAGGATCGTCGCGTCGGCGATGATCTCGATCGCGCGGCCACCGACGTTCGCGCGCACGCCACAGCAGCGTCCGTTCGCGACCACGAGGTCCAAGGCGCGTGCGGTCTCGAGCACGGTGATGTTCTTTCGCTCGGTGACCCGCGCGATGAGGGCGCGCGCCACCTCGGCGCCGGTCTGGTCCCCCTTGGCGTGCACGATCCGCTTGCGCGAGTGGGCCGCCTCCTTGCCGAGAGTGAATCGGCCCATCAGATCGGTGTCGAACACGGCGCCCGCCGAGGCGAGCTCGCGCACCCGGTCGGGTCCTTCGGCGACGAGCACCTCGACCGCGGCGGCATCGCAGAGTGCCGCGCCGGCGGCGAGGGTGTCGATTCGATGGAGCGCGGTGGAGTCGCCGGCACCAAGTGCGGCGGCGATGCCGCCCTGAGCGTAGGCGGTGGCAGAGTCCTTCAGGGTGCGCTTGGTGAGCACGACGACATCGCCGTGATCGGAGGCGCGCCACGCGGATTGAAGCCCCGCGATCCCGGAGCCGATGACGAGGAACCGCGTGCGGATTCGGTCAGCCATTCATTGAATCAAGGCCCGCGCCACCGTCGCCGCGAGTGGCGGACATCAACTCGCAACCTGTAGCTTCCCAGCTTCCTTGAACGGGATCCCTGATGATCGTGACGGCCGGCTTGCAGCTCCTCCTCCAGACGCAAACGGCCGCCGAGCGGCTCGCCGCCGCGCGCGGAGGGCTCGACCTTCCGATCGCGGAGCGACTCATCGGCGTCATCGGGATCGTCACGATGCTCTCGATCGCGTGGCTCATGTCCTATGATCGCAAGCGGATCAACTGGAAGTTGGTCGCGTCGGGGATCGGCCTGCAGACGGTGTTCGGTGTGATCGTGCTCAAGACCGAGTACGGTCGGCTCGTCTTTCAGAAGATCGGCGACCTCATCACCAACCTGCTCGGCTTCCAGGAGCAGGGTGCGCGTTTCGTCTTCGGCAATCTCGTGCAGTCGTCGGTGCCGGTCACCGGCGACGGTGTGACGGCGGGCACGGTCGCGCAGACGGGTGCCTACTTCGCCTTCAACGTGCTGCCGACGATCATCTTCTTCTCGGCGCTGATGTCGGTGATGTACTACCTCGGCATCATGCAGCTCATCGTGAAGGGGCTTGCCACGCTGATGCAGCGGACCCTTGGCACCTCGGGCGCCGAGACGCTCTCGGCGTCGGGGAACATCTTCCTCGGGCAGACCGAGGCGCCTCTGCTCATCAAACCGTTCGTCGCGAAGATGACGCGATCGGAACTCAACACCGTGATGGTCGGCGGCTTCGCGACGGTGGCGGGGGGCGTGCTTGCGGCGTACGTCGGGATGCTCTCGGGCTACTTCCCGGGAATCGCCGCGCACTTGCTCGCGGCGAGTGTGATGAATGCGCCGGCGGGACTCGCGATCTCGAAGATCATCCTCCCAGAGACTGAGATCCCAGAGACTGCGGCGGGCGTGAAGGCGGTCGCCACCGAGGTCGATCGACCCCCCAACGTTGGCGGTTGGCGCGCACGGCTCCTGACTTCGGATTCGGCGGACAACAGCGTGATCGAGGCGGCAGCCAACGGCGCAGGCCAGGGTGTACAGCTCGCGATCAACGTCGCAGCGATGCTGATGGCCTTCGTCGCGCTCGTCGCGATGCTCAACGCGATGCTCGGCTGGGGCGGCGCGCTAGTCGGCTTCGACGGCCTGAGCCTGCAGTCGATCTTGGGCTTCCTCCTCCGGCCGCTCGCCTGGGTGATGGGCGTGCCGTGGGCCGACACCGCGTACGTCGGCAGCCTGATCGGTCTCAAGACCACGCTGAACGAGTTCGTGGCCTACGCCCAGTTCGCGTCGGACCTGGGCGGCACGCAGGTGCTCCAGCCGCGGAGCGCGATCATCCTGACCTACGCGCTACTGGGATTCGCGAACTTCTCGTCGATCGCGATCCAGATCGGCGGGATCGGCGGCCTCGCTCCGGAGCGGCGGAAGGACATCGCGGCGCTGGGCTTGAGGGCGATGGTGGCGGG
>JANPCH010000005.1:0-5114 GCA_031430835.1 Gemmatimonadaceae bacterium | reverse complement strand
CCGGTACCTGCCGGCCGAGCGGTTCGGTCGTGCGCGCTTCCCGTCGAGTTGGAGTATCGTGGTCGGCGTGAGTGGTGTGCGGGCGACGAAGACCGGTGGGGCGCGGGATGACTACAATCGCGCGTCGGATCTCGTGCGCGATCTCCTCGTGCTCTGGAATCGCGCGACCGGGCGCGCCGATCCATCGCTCGCGTGCGCACTCCGCTCGTCAAAGGATGCCGCAGAGCGACTCGAGGACCTCGCGCGCAACGCCGCCGACGCGCCTTGGTATCTCGCGCGGATCTCGCAGTTCCGCGCGGAGACCGAGCGGATCGTGCCGCAGGCGCTCATCGCTTTCGAGACTGCCGACGCCGCATTGCTCGGTCGACTTGCGGTCGAGTCGCAGCAGCGCGCCGAGACGGCGCTCAAGAACCAGATCCCCGAGACGATGTTCCTCGCACGATCGGCGATGGCGGCGGGAGCGCACGCTGCGTCGGCATTCGGCGCGGGATTCGGAGGCGCGGTGTGGGCGGTCGTGGACACCGTTGCGGCCGAGGTCGTGACCGAGCGCTGGCGCGCGGCGTACGCGAGTGTTTTTCCGACGCGCGAGGGGAAGGCCCAGTTCTTCACCGTGCGGCCGGGGCCGGGGGTGCAATGGCCGTGACGAAGCTCCCGCGCAACGTGAAGGTCCTCGCGACGGTGAGTTTCCTCACCGACATCGCGAGCGAGATGATCTATCCGTTGTTGCCGCTCTTCCTCTCCACCGTGCTCGGCGTGTCGGCGGCGGCGCTCGGCGTCATCGAGGGCGCGGCGGAGAGCATCTCGTCTCTGCTGCGCCTGCCGGCGGGTTGGCTCTCGGACAAGTTCGGACGGCGGAAGCCGCTCGTCGTGGTCGGCTATGCACTCGCGGCGGTCGCGCGCCCGTTGATCGGTGTCGCGCAGAACGTGGGACAGGTGCTCGCGATCCGGCTCACCGATCGCCTCGGGAAGGGTGTACGCAGCGCGCCACGCGATGCCCTCATCGCCGACTCCGTTTCGCCTTCGCAACGAGGATACGCGTACGGCCTCCACCGGGCGTCGGACAGCCTTGGCGCGGTGCTCGGGCCCCTGATCGCGTGGGCGCTGCTCACGGCGGGGGTCGTGGAACTGCGTGGCCTCTTCCTTTGGGCGGCGCTACCCGGTCTGCTCGCGGTGGTGCTCGTGATCGTGATGGTGAAGGAGACGTCGGCGCAGCCGAGTCCCACGCCCGAGCCGATGCCGATGCTGACCGCCGAGGGACTCGGCGCCCCCTTCTGGCGCTATCTCGCCGTCCTCTTCGTATTCAGCCTGAGTGCCTCCAGCGATGCCTTCCTGCTGCTGCGTGTCTCGCAGCTTGGCGTGCCGACGGCGATGGTGCCGCTCCTTTGGGCGATGCTCCACGTGGTGAAGTCGTCTTCGTCGCTCCTCGGTGGTGCGCTCTCGGATCGGATCGGGCGATCGCGCCTCATCCTTGCTGGCTGGCTCATCTACACGGCGGTGTACTTGGGATTCGCCTTTGCGAGCACGGCGTGGCACGCCTGGGCGCTCTTCCTTGTGTACGGGCTCTACTTCGGCGCGACTGAGGGAGTGGAGAAGGCGCTCGTCGCCGATCTGGTGCCGGCCGCTCGGCGCGGGACAGCGTTCGGGTGGTTCAACGCCGCGGTCGGGCTCGCGGCGCTGCCGGCCTCGGTGGTCTTCGGAATCGTGTGGGACCAGTTTGGGGCGAGCGCGGCGTTCGTGATGGGGGCAGGGGTAGCGGCGGTGGCGACGGTGGCGTTCGCGCTCGCCGTGGCGTCGCCGCGGAAGATGCCGACATGACTATAGCGGAGATGACATAGCAGTCGTGTCAAACGCGCGGCCGGGCGTCCGAAGGACCTCGAGGTGATCGCCGAGCTCGAGGTGGTGCGAGAGGAGCGGGCGCGCACGCGATGAGCGCGTAGCGCCCCACTCACGGCGAAGGTAACTTCGCGCTCGACTCGCTCATCAGGAGCCGCTCTGCCCGACTGGCCGCTCTCCGACCGACTGCGCGCGTATCTCGACGTCCAGTACGAACTGCTCCGCGTCCTCGGCACGGGTGGTATGGGAACTGTGCTGCTCGCGCGCGAGCGCGCGCTCGAGCGGATGGTCGCGATCAAGGTCCTCCACGCCGACAAGGCGGCCGACGCCGAGGCGCGCGAGCGATTCCGACGCGAGGCGAGGTCGGCAGCCAAGCTCACCCATCCCAACATCGTCCCGCTCCTCACCTTCGGAGATGTCGAGGGTGAGCTCTACTTCGTGATGGGATACATCGAGGGGGAGACGCTCGCCGCTCGGCTCGAGCGCGCCGGGCGGGTCGAGCCGGACGAGGCTCGCGCACGGCTCGCCGAACTTGCCGAGGCGCTCGACTATGCGCACAAGGCGGGGATCGTCCACCGCGACGTGAAGCCCGAGAACATCCTCCTCGACCGTGCGACCGGTCGGGCGATGCTCACCGATTTCGGGATCGCACGAGAACTTGGCCGAGAGGCATCCCTCACCTCCACCGGGATCATCGTCGGGACACCGCATTACATGTCGCCGGAACAGGCGAGCGGTGATCGGGCGATTGACGGGCGTAGCGACATCTACTCGTTGGGCGTGATCGGTTACCGAATGGTGAGTGGTACACTGCCGTTCGGTGGTGCGAGCGTGCGGGAGGTGATAGCGCAGCATCTGACGGCGAGTCCGGCGCCGCTCCCGGAGGCGGTGGAGCAGCGCTCTCCCGGTCTCTCGGGCGCGTTACTGCGAGCGCTGGCCAAGTCGCCGAGTGACCGATGGCCGACCGCGGGCGAGCTCACTGCGGCGCTGCGCGCCGACGGTGCTGAGGAGGTGCTGCCGGAGGAACTCGAGACCATCGAGGGCTCGTACACGCGAATGCTCATCTTCGGCGCCGCGAGTGGAGCCGCGCTGCCACTCCTCAGTCTTGCCGGACTCTGGAGCGAGCCGCTCGGACTCAGCGCTCTCACGGGACTGGGTCTGCTGGTCGGAGTAGGCGCGCTCGTCTGGGCTGCGGTTCGCCACGAACGGTATCGGCATCCGGCCCGAGCGGCAGCGAGCATCCGGGTGGGATTTCGCCCGCCACGCTGGTGGTCGACCTGGTGGCCGCGAAAGTATCGGCGGCCCGGGGACGTCTGGGACCGCCTCCCCGCCGAGACTCGGATTGTCAGGTGGACGCTCTTCCTGTTCGTGCTGGTCGTAGCTCCGCTTGAGGCGGTGGGACTGATCTGGATCCTGTCGGACGCGGGCGCCGAGCGATTCGCGCACCTGGCGGCGAATCAGCGGCCGCTCGTCAACGGCGTGAGCGGTGTCGCATTCGCCATCTTCTTCGGCCTCTTCGGTGCGATTCACCTTCTCCAGCGACGCCTGCGGCGGCGTCTCGGTCTCGACTACCGCCGATTCTCGCAGGCGCAGGGGCTTGCGAACGCCGACCCGCGCTGGAGGCAACCGCGCTACGCGGTCCTGCTCTCTCCGGCCGCAGGAGCGAGTGAGGCGGCGCCCCGCACGCCAGTGCTCATTGCGGCACTTCGCGTTGCCGGCGTCGCGCTGCCCGAAGGTCTCACCGAGGCACTGGAGGTCGTCGAGCGCGCCGAGGTCGCGCTCGACCGCGAACTTCGTGAACTGCGCGAGCTCGTGAATGCCGAGGAGATCCAGCGAGTGGACAAGCGCATCGCTGGACTCGGGCGCGGCGACCCGCAACTCCGCGCGATGCTCGAGTCGCAGCGCGCACTCCTTGCCCGCGCTGAGTCGCGAATCGCCGAACTCGGCGCTCTCAAGGGCCGCCTCGACGCGCAGCAAGCCCTGCTCCGTCAGCAGCTGGTCGCGTTACGCGATCTCGCGCCCTCCGGCGCCGACATCTCCGAGATCACGGGGAGGATCCGCGCCGTCAACGCTGACCTACGAGCCCTCGCCGAAGGGCTCGCAGAAGTTTGACGCCGAGCGTTCGCCGCTACTGCCCCTCGGCGTAGTGCAGTCGCCCGGCGCGGATCACGCCGACCAACACCGACTTCGCCTCGGCATCCCCATTCAGGTCGAACTTGATCGATCCGGTGACGCCCTCGAAGGCGGACTGGCCGGTCACGCGATCGAGTGCGGTCCGGATCCGGTCGCGACCGGTCCCGACCTCGCCGATCACCTTCGCCAGGAGATGCACGACGTCGTAGGCGCCTGCGGCGCGATGGTCCGGGAAGGCTCCAGCGTAGGCGGTGCCATAGGCGCGCACGAACGCGGAGTTGGACTCCCCTGGCCGCTGGGCGAGGTAGGCCGCACTCACGAACACCCCCTCGGCGATCGCACCTTCCGCTTCGATCCCCGTCAGGCCGTCACCGCCGAGGATCGGCAGCGCGACGCCGCGGGCGCGGAGCGCGCGAAGCAGGGGTAACGCCGTCGTCCGGTCGGTTGCGAGAACGATCGCCTCGGCCCGCGAGAGCGACGCCACGTGCTCCGCGATGAGGGAAGCGTCGGCACCAGGGAGCACCGCATAGGGCGTGATCACCGCTCCTTCCTGCTGCTCGAACTCGGTCCGGAAGGCGTTGAAGACCCCGCGACCGTACGCGTCATTGAGGTAGATGGCCGCCACGCGCCGGAGCCGGAGGTTCCGAGTCAGATAGCGGGCGATAGCGCCGCCGTGTTCGTCGTCAGTCGGGCAGACGCGATACATCCAGGGACCGATCCCGGTCACCTGTGGACTCGAGGCCGAGGGAGAGATCGCGACCACCGGATCGTCGCCCGCGTTGTAGACCTTGCCGGCGACGATCGTCGGGCCGCTATTGAGGTGTCCGATTACCGCCGCGATGCTGGATATCGCGCGGAGCTCGCCAGCCACCTCGATCGCCTGCTGGTTCTCGCCCGCGTCGTCGCGGACGACGAGTTCGAGAAGCCGACCACGCACGCCGCCGGCGCGGTTGATCTCCTCGACCGCGAGTCGCGCGCCCTGCTCCATGGAGATGCCGCGCGGTTGCTTCACCGGACCGGCGAGGCCGATGAGGATCGGCTCGCCGCGGCCGCAAGAGAGGCCGGCGGCACAGAGGAGCGCCGCGGCGACGGACCCGACGCGTCGCGTCAGCAACACCGCGATCCCGGTTGCTCGTACCGCGCCTTCA
>JANPCH010000004.1:0-104768 GCA_031430835.1 Gemmatimonadaceae bacterium | reverse complement strand
GGCTACATGGACTCCTTCCCCACGCTCTGCGGGGCGATCCACAGTTTCGTCGGGAATGAACGTGAGGCCCGCGCGCTCTCCGAGCAGATCAAGGCAGGAGCGCCGTGGGGTGGCGCACTCAGCCAGACGGACGTCGTCCTCAATCCGGCGGCGTGCTACCCCTTCTATCCCACCTGTCGAGGGACCCTCCCGGCCGATGGGCGCCACGTCACGATGCTCGCCTGGGTCTATCGACAGGAGCCCTCGCTCGAGCCGACCCGACTCCGCTCCTTCCGCGTGCGCGAGTTCATCCGCGTCGGTGAACCGGAGACGGTGATCGAGTGGCGCGACGCTTGGCTCGCTCGCGGCACGGCGCTCCTGACGAAGTTGGCGCTCCCTGCCCGAGCCGACGTGGCCGCCGACCCTTTCTTCGGCCGGGGCGGGAAGATCCTCGCCGCCGGTCAGATGGAGCAGAAGCTCAAGTTCGAAGTGCTCATCCCGGTGATCTCCGAGACCGAGCCGACCGCCTGCTGCTCCTTCAACTACCACCAGGACAAGTTCGGCAGCGCGTTCGGCATCCGGCTGCCCTCGGGTGAGACGGCCCATTCGGCCTGTCTCGGATTCGGGCTCGAGCGCGTCGTGATGGCGCTCTTCCGCACGCACGGCCTCGACCCCGCGACGTGGCCGGCGGCGGTGCGAGCACAGCTCTGGCCATGACCCGCCTGCGAGTCATCGGCGGTCTTCACGCGTCGGGCTATCGCCGCCACACGCTTCACGTCGACGAGCGGCTCTGGGTCGAGAAGAACTGCTACGTCGACGTCATCATCGAGATGCTCCACGCGCTCGGTCACGAGCCGCTCGCGGCGATGGGCTTCTGTGCGGCGATCGACTTCGAAGGGGACAACTTCACCTTCTTCAAGCCGCAGCACGAGGAGCTGCGCGAGCTCTTCGGCGTCGACCTGCAGGAACTGAACGTCTGGCGTCCCCTCCTCGACCACGCCACCGAACACCTCGGCGCCGGCAAGCTGATCAGCACCGAAGCCGACTCCTTCTGGCTTCCCGACACCGCTGGCACGGATTACCGGCGCAACCACGTCAAGACGACGATCATCATCGCCGAACTCGACTCGACGGCTGGCGTGCTCGGGTACTTCCACAACGCCTCTTACCACGAGCTCCACGGCGAGGACTTCGATCGACTCTTCCGTCGTGGAGAGCCTCCCGACCCGACGTTCCTCCCGCTCTTCGCCGAACTCGTGCGGATCGACCGTATGCTGCACCGCTCGCCGAGCGAACTCGCGGTGCTCGCGGCTGGTCGGCTTGCGGTGCATCTCGAGCGGCAACCCGCGGCGAATCCGATCGCGCGGTTCGGCGAGCGGTTCGCCAGGGATCTTCCCTCCCTTCAGGCGGCTGGGCTCGCCCACTACCACGCGTGGGCCTTCTCGACGACACGTCAACTCGGTGCGGCGAGCGAACTCCTCTCGCTCCACGTCGGATGGATGGCTGAGCACGGCGCCTTGCCAAGCGAAGTCGCCGCCACCGCCGCCGATCAGCTGATGCGACTGAGCGAGATGGCGAAGGCCTTCATCCTCAAGGGGGCGCGTGCGGTGAGTGCGCGCAAACCCCTCGACGCGTCCGCTAGCTTCGAGGAGATGGCTCAGCTCTGGTCCGACGCATTGCAGGGTCTTGGCCGCGCGGTTCGCGTTCCCACCTGACCTCCGATCATCCTTCCTCCGACCCCGATGACTGACCAGATGGCCGCTGACCGCACCACGAACATTCGCCGGATCCTCCGCGAACATGGACGGCTGTCCGTCGACACGGAGTCGCTCGCCGTCGACGCCGACCTCTACCAGGCGGGCCTGACGTCCCACGCGAGTGTCAACGTGATGCTCGCGCTCGAGGGGGAGTTCGAGGTCGAGTTCCCCGATCACATGCTGCGGCGCGGCGTCTTCAGCAGCATCGCGGCGATCCGCGCCGCGCTCGAAGAACTCAGCGGCAGCTGAACTGACTGTGCGCGGCCGCATTCGGGGTCTCTCCTGCCACGCGGTCGAGCCGCTGTCCACCGGCTGGACCCTGGCCGCGAGTGCCGCCGGTGCGGTCACCGACCCCAGTGGACTGCGCGACGCCGGACTCGAGTGGACGCCGGCGATCGTGCCCGGGACCGTCGCCGCTGCGTTGCGCGCGACGGGCGAATGGTCGCTCGGCGAACCCGCGCGGCGATTCGACGCCGAGGACTGGTGGTATCGCGTGACCTTCTCCCGTCCCGCCGCCGAGTCGGACACGCACCACTGGCTGAGCTTCGAGGGCTTGGCGACGTTGAGTGAGGCGTGGCTCAATGGCCGCCCGCTCTTCTCAAGTCGCGGGATGTTCACGTCACACGAACGGCTGGTGGATGGACTTCTAGCCGAACAGAACGAACTCGTACTCTGCTTCCGGTCGCTCGACGGGGCACTCGCGCTGAAGCGGCCCCGCCCACGCTGGCGTGCCCCGATGGTCGAGAATCAACAACTGCGTTGGTTCCGCACGACGTTGCTCGGCCGGACCCCCGGTTGGTCACCTCCCGCTGCCGCGGTGGGACCCTGGGGCGCCATCCGCATCGAACATCGTCGTGTGCTTCATGTGCACGACCTGCGCATTGACACCGACCAGGGTGGACGGCTCGTCCTCGACTGTGCGATCGAGCCGCTCGATGGCACGGTCGTGCAGCGAGGCGAGGTGGAGCTGAGTCGGGATGGCCGAGCGTTCCGCGCGCCATTCACTCTGACGGCGGGTGGCTCGCGCTATCGGGCCGAGACGATCGTTCCCGACGTCGCCCTGTGGTGGCCGCACACGCACGGCGATCCCGCACTCTACGATGCGCGCCTGCGCTTTACGACCGATCGAGGTGAGGTGGTCGCCGACGTGGGGCCGATCGGCTTCCGCTCGATCACCGTCGACCGGGCCGATGGCGGATTCGCCGTGCGCGTGAACGACACGCCGATCTTCTGCCGCGGTGCGTGCTGGACGCCGATCGATCCCGTCTCACTCATTTCGCCACCAGACGCACTCGACGCCGCCTTCGACCAGGTCGTCGCCGCCGGGATGAACATGTTGCGCGTCGGCGGGACGATGGTCTACGAGAGCGACGCATTCCTCGACCACTGCGACCGGCGCGGCGTACTGCTCTGGCAGGACTTGATGTTCGCCAACATGGACTATCCGGCCGACGACGAGATCTTCCGCGCCGAGGTCGAGACCGAGGTGCGGCAACTCCTCGCACGACTTCAGGGGCGTCCGTCGCTTGCGGTGGTCTGCGGCAATAGTGAAGGCGAACAACAGGCTGCGATGTGGGGGGCGCCACGCGAACGGTGGCCGGCGCCGCTCTTCCACGCCGTGATCCCGCCCCTCGTCGAGTCGGCGTTGTCGGGGATCCCCTACTCGCCTTCCAGCACTCACGGCGGGGCGTTCCCCCACCAATCGAATGCGGGGCCGAGTTCCTACTACGGGGTCGGAGCGTATCTCCGGTCCCTCGAGGACGCCCGCCGCGCCGAGGTGCGGTTCGCGACCGAGTGCCTCGCCTTCGCGAATGTGCCGGACCACGAGACACTCGCGCGCATCTCGGCCGGCTCCGACCTAAAGGTCCACGAGTCGGCGTGGCGCGAGCGGGCCCCGCGCGACCTCGGCGCGGGCTGGGATTTCGACGACGTCCGCGATCACTACGTGCGCCTGCTCTTCAACGTCGACCCGGCCGGGCTGCGCTACGAGGACCACGAGCGCTATCTGGCACTCGGGCGCGTCGCGACCGGTGCAGTGATGGAATCGACGATGATCGAGTGGCGGCGAGCGCGGTCCGCGACCCGCGGCGCACTGATCTGGTTCCTCCGTGATCTCTGGCGAGGCGCTGGGTGGGGCGTCGTGGACTCGGACGGCCGGCCCAAGGCAGCGTGGCACTTCGCACGACGGGCGATGCAGCCGGTCGTCATCGGCCTCACCGACGAGGGGACGAACGGCATCGCCGTACACGTCGTGAACGACGGTCCCCAGTCCCTCAACGCCACCGTCGAGCTCGCACTTTTCCGAGCCGGCGAGGTCTCGGTCGGTCACGCATCACAGCCCGTGGTGGTGCCGGCTCGCGGCGCGCTGGAGCGGAATGCGGTCGAATGGTTCGAGGGGTTCAGCGACCTGAATCACGCCTATCGCTTCGGCCCGCCTGGGCACGACGTTGTCGTCGCCACCCTGCGCGACGACCGCGGAGTCGAACTCTCGCGCGCGTTCCACTTCGTCGGCGGCTGGCCTGCCACGCGCGAGCTGGATATCGGACTCCAGTGCACCTGCGTGCCGACCGGGGACGGCGCGTTCGAACTCGTCGTGCGGACGCGTCGCTTTGCCCTCGCGGTGAACGTGCGGGGCGGCACACTCGCGGCCGACGACGATCACTTCCATCTCGTGCCGGGCGAGGAACGGAGACTGCGACTCTCGCTCCGTCCGGGCACGGCGCTCGCCGCACACCCGACCGTCACCGTCCAGGCGCTGAACTCCGAACGCAGTGTGATGGTGAGCGTAGCGTGAACTCCGACGCGTCGCCGACGGACAACGGGCGCGCGTATCCGGTGTACTTCGGGCCGACGGAACGCTCCCGCTTCGGATGGATCCATCTTCCATCGCAGTCAGCGCCGCCGCGCGACCTCGGGGTCGTGCTCTGCGGCCCCTTCGGATACGAGGCCCTCTGCTTCCACCGCAGCCTCAGGCATCTGGCGATCGCCGCCACCGGCATCGGCGTGCCGGCGATCCGCTTCGACTACGACGGCACCGGAGATTCGACCGGGGCGGACCTCGATCCGGACCGCGTCGCGCAGTGGATCCAGAGCATCGACGACGCGGTGGACGTGCTGCGAGCCAAGACCGGCGTCTCCCGCGTTTGCGTTGTCGGCATCCGGCTTGGCGCGTTGCTCGCCGCTTCCGCACCGGAGCGACTCGATGTGTGCGCTTCGGTCCATATCGCACCCATCTCCTCCGGGCGCGCGTGGCTCCGTGAGATGAAGGCGGTGCAAGCGGCGATGGGACGACCGGAACCGCCGCCGTCGCTCGCCTTGCCTGAAGGCGTGGCCGAATTCGTCGGGATCCGCCTCGATCGCGAGGCCCAGGACGCGGTCACCCAGCTGGATGCGACACGAATCGAGCGTGCCCCATCGCAGGTGCTCGTGATCGATCGAGATGATCGTGCGCCGAGTGCAGCGCTCGTGGCGCGACTCACGGCTGTCGGCTCGAGGACCGAGCACCTTGTGACCTCAGGGTTCGTCGAGGCGACGCTCGATCCACACGAGGCCCGCGTGCCCGAAGCGATGATCTCGCAGGTCGTCGCGTTCCTCGACCGAGTCGCCGGCGCGGATCGACTCGCGGCGATCCCCACTGCGCCCGCGCCGCCCGCCCCGATCATTGCCGCGCCGGGCGTGACGGAGCAGGCCGTATTCCTGGACCGCGAGCGGTGCCTCTTCGGCGTGGTTTCGACCCCGACCGGTCGCCCGCCCGAACGCGCACTCCTCCTGCTGAACTCGGGTGCGAATCCACACATCGGCAACGGGCGGATGTACGTCACCTTCGCCCGTCGCCTCGCCGAGCAGGGATGGCTCGTCCTCCGCTACGACCTCTCCGGGATCGGGGACAGCGCCGCGCCGGCGGGCGGGCGCGAGAACGACGTCTACTCGGTTCGCGCCGCGTCCGACCTCGCGACTGCGATCGCCTACGTGCAGGAGCGCCACGGTCTCGCGGCGCCCGAGCTCGCGGGACTCTGCTCCGGAGCGTATCACGGCTTCCGCGCAGCGGTCGCTGGGCCCGGGATCGGCGGGCTCCTCGTCATCAACCCACTCGTCTTCTACTGGAAGGAGGGGATGTCACTCGCCTATCCCCCCTTCCAGACGATCGCGGCCGCGGAGCGTTATGGCCAAGCGATCCGCGACTGGTCGAAGTGGCGCAAGTTGCTCCGCGGTGAGGTCGCGATCGGCGCCGCCATCCGCGTGGTCGCGAGCCGGCTGCGCGCGCGCGGCCGCTCATTCCTGAACGAAGCAACTCGGGCCCTCGGAGTGCCGCGCCCGGAGGATCTCGGGGCGGATCTCAGTCGCGCGATCGCGCGCGGCACTCGCGTGCGGTTCGTCTTCTCCGAAGGCGATCCTGGGGAACGGCTGCTGCAGGAGGGTGCCGGCAGCGTGCTGCGCAAGCGCGTCGAATCAGGCGAGGTCCACGTGGAGCACTTGCCGAACTGCGACCACAGTCTCTCGTGCAGCTGGATGCAGGAGATGTTGTGGGCAGCGCTCTCGACGTCGCTGTCGGTCAGGCGGTGACGATCCGGGGGGCGACCACGGCCGGCCTCCGCACGATCATTGTCGAGGCTGCGGAGGTCTCGCAACTCAGCGTCGTGGTCCTTCACGGGTATGCGATGGAGCCGGAGGCGCTCGTCCCCTTCGCGAGCTCGATCGGCGTGCCCGCGCGGTTCCACTTCCTTGAGGGCCCGCACCGAGCGGTGCCGAAGGGCCGCGCCTGGTGGCCGCTCGACGCCGAGCGACGCGCGCGCGCGCTCGCCGCTGGTCCACGCGAACTCGCCAGCGAGAGTCCCGAAGGGATCCTGGATGCGCGGGCCACGCTGCTCGCCGCGCTTGAGGCGGTCCGCGCCGATGCCCCATTGCTTCCGCTGGTGATCGTCGGCTTCTCGCAGGGCGGGATGCTCGCGCTCGACACCGTCCTCCGGGCGCAGCCGCGGGTCGCCGCACTCGCACTGCTCTCCTCCTCACGCATCCTCGAGGAGGAATGGCGTCCGCTCGCCCCTCGGCTGGCCGGTCTCCCGATCCTCGTCAGTCACGGCGCTCGTGACGAGGACCTCGCCTTCTCCGCGGGGGAGAAGCTGCGCGACTTCTGCCTCGAGGCCGGTGCCCACGTGACCTGGGTGTCGTTCGACGGCGGACACGAGATCCCGCTGGTCGTCTGGCGCGCCGTACGGCAGTTGCTTCGCTCGGTCAGCCCCGCGGCGCCGGAGCCACCCGGTCCCTGAAGGCGAGGCTCGGACGCTCGATGAACTTCCAGGAGAGCCGAGCGAGTCCGAGGGAGACCATTGCGAGGAGCGCGAGATAGGCGACGAGCGCCAAGGCGCGCGGGGACGACTCGATCCCTTGGATCACCTGTATCGCGTAGGGCTGGAGCAGGAGGTGGACCGGCAGGTGGAAGATGTACATCGCATAGCTGTATTTGCCGATCATGCGAAGGAAGCGCGAGAGGAAGGGCCGCGCAACACGCTCGCCGATGCGCTCCGGGGCTTCGAGTCCCGTCGCCACGAGTCCAGCCGAGAGCAGGACGACCAGGGTCTGTCCGAGCACCTGGACCGGCAGATCCTGCGACTGGAATCCGCGGCGGAGGAGCACCAGTGACAAGAGGAGGATCCCAGCGAAGGCCATCGCGCCGGGCAGATATCGGCGGAGCCGAGTCCACGCCGCGGGATCGCGCGCGAGGAGGGCGAGCGCCGCACCCATCGCGAGAGCATCCCAGCGCGCGACGGTCCACTGGTAAGCGGCCTGCGATGGCCATCCCGCGTCGACCAGCGCCCAGCGGATGATCGGGGTCGCGACCACGGTGAGTGCACAGAGACGAAGCAGCCGTTCGCGCGTCATCGCCAGCACGATCAGCGGCCAGACGAGGTAGAACTGCTCCTCCACGGCGAGGGACCAGAGATGCGAAAGACCGTCGATGTCGTTCCCGAGTGGCTGGATCCAGTTCGAGAGATAGAAGACGTACCACCACTGTTCACGCCGGACCTCGTCCGCCCATTCGACGCTCCAGGCGAAGTACGGACCGAGCAGGAGGATCGGGATCAGGAAGGCGTAGTAGAGGGGCAGGATCCGGAGGGCGCGCCGAACGAGAAAGGTGCGCAGCGCACCTGGCGTTCCCTCTGCGTCGAGTAGCAGGCCCGTGATCAGGAATCCCGAGAGGACGAAGAAGAGCTGCACGCCGAGCCACCCGGTGGCCGTCAGCGCGGCGGCGACCCGCACCGCGAGGGCGGGGCTCTCACCCAGCACCCAGCCACCGTTGTGCGCGATCACGACGAGGATAGCGGCGCCGCGAATCCCGTCCAGCGCCGGATGGTGTGCTCCAGCCCAGCCCCGTGTCGCCGAGTCAGCGCCCACGAGCGGCGTCGAGACGAGGGCCCATCGCCAGCGAATCGAGCGCCCGTATCACCGCAGCGGCGACGAGTGCGTAGCCGGCGCTGCTGTAATGCCCCGTTGCGAGGTCTCCCCTGCCGAAGAGCTGGGAGCGCGCCGGGTGGGCGTCGAATGCGGGCGTGAGGTCGACCACCGGCAGGCCGAGCGACCGCGCGATCGTGAGCACTTCGACACGCGACTCGCCGTCCGGTCTGCGATCCGGCGAGTAATACCTCTCCCATTCCGGGAGGAACGCGAACACCATCGAACCGCCCTGCGCGCGGACTCGCGCCTGCGCTGCGGCGAGAACCTCCCGAAGGAGCGGTAGCTGCTTTGCGGGATCCTCTGGCACGCGGCGTGTGTCGGCGACGAGCCGGCGGAGCGTGCTCAGCGTGACCAGCTCACGGATCCCGTGCTCGGCGAAGAGCCGCGGCGCGAGTCCAGCGCCGTAGACGCGATGCACCCACGGTTCGACCGCCGCATCGACCTCCGGCTGCCGCAAGCGCAGCGATTGGCTGAACGCCGGATCGAGATAGCGACCCAACGTCGGGTGACGTCGCTCATGCACGAGGTCCAAAAGGTCATTCTCGAAGAACACCCAGAGGACTGCTGTCGGCCCGGTCGGGAGCCCGTACTCGGAGAGGATCGCAAGTTCCGAGAGGGGGCCGCTCCCTCCCTGCCCGAGATTCAGCGTCACCGGCCAGCGCCGACGAAGGTTGGCGGCGAAGGTCGAGTCCTCGGGAACACAGTAGCCGTGCACGAACGAGTCCCCGATGAGCAGGAGACCGCCGCTGAGCGAGTCCCAGGGCGCGGCGGGATTCATGAACCCGTGTTCGTCACTCCGGTAGATCGGATAGCGGCCGTCCTCGTTGCAGAGCTGGACCGTGGTGCGACGGGAGACGCCGGCGAGTGGCAGCATCGATGCGTCGAATCGCGCTCGCGTGTCGGCGTCCTCCCGCGCGTACTCGATCATCACCTTCGGCACGATCGAGGGCATCGCGCTGGGATCGGTCTGCCAGAGTGCCTGCACGACCTCGGGCACGCTGCGGGGATCGAACGGGACGCCGGTCAGCCGCTCGATGCGCTTCTGCGTGCGGACGAAGGCCGCGCGCTGCATCCATTCGACGCTCCACTCGACCGCGACGAGCGTGACCACCGAGCTGACCGCCATGACGGCGACCGCGAGCCGCCGCGCCGGCGATTGTCGCGATGCCCACCAACAGAATGCGGTGGCAGCGAGCGTCGCCACGTACCAGGCGAGGGCGCGTGGCTCACTGATCGAGCGGAATCGATTGACCGCGTAGGCGAGCATCGCGAGGCTCGCGAGCGTGGCGAGCGCGAGCACACCACGGCTGACCCGCCCCATTCTCTCCTCGAGCGGCCCCGGACTGGGCGGCAACGGATCGCTCATTTTGAAAGCACCGCGCCGCGCGCCGGGCCACTGCGGCGCAGCGCAGGCAGCCACGAGAGCCATAACTCGACGACGAGCAGCGGCACCACCCACGACACCCAGAGCAACAGTGCCGCCCGATTGACCAACGGACCCTCCGGCAGTGGGAATGGAAAGTGACTGTCGAGCCGGAAGAAGACGAATCCGTTCAGCAGCACATAGCTGCGGATCATGAATTGCCGGTGTACTTCGAACCGACGCGCTCGGGCCAGCGCAACGGCGATCACGGTCACCGCGAGTAACACGATCGACCACACGACGAAGGGCGGGATGCACATCGGACAGTCACTGCGCAGGGCGAGCAGCACCGTGGTGGGTGCCGAGATGAGCGCCCCGGTGACGTACACCCAACCGGTAGTCCGATGCACCCGTGGCCAGCGCCGTCGGATGGCGCCGATGAACTGGAACGGCCCGAGCAGCAACGCCGGGCCAGCGGTGACCAGATGGATCACGAGCAACCAGCGATTCGGCCAGAAGCGGTGGTATACCTCGGGCGTCAACTCCACATACTTCCCGGCATCGCGCAGGATGAAGAGGATGCCGAGGAGGACGAGGAGCGCGAAGGCACCGCGGCTGATCCACCATCGCGGCGCGACCCAAGCAGGCAGACGGCGGGCGGGCGCGGCGCGAAGCGCGGAGGTCATCGTACGGGAAGAAGGGTCCGGCGCCGTGCGATTGCAAGAGGCATGCCGCCGGGAACTGCGTGCGCCGGTTGTCGCGGACGCGTGACCGCCGTAGTCTGCAGTATGCTACTCTCCCGCCCTTACTCCCTCGTCGCGCTTTCGCTCGCACTCGGTTGCGCAGCTCCCGGACCGACCGACGACGGCTCGACTCTCGTTGCCATCGAGCTGACTCCGACCGCCGTGACCCTCGGTCCGGCGGAGACGCGGCAGTTCAGCGCGCTGGGACGCCGGGCCGACGACGCCACGACCGCCATCTCGCCGATGTGGGCAGCGACCGGGGGCACGATCTCGGGCGCGGGACTCTATACCGCTGGAGCGACTCCCGGGACGTTCCGCGCCGTGGCCACTCTCGGCGCGCTCGCCGATACGGCCGTCGTCACGATCTCCGATCCAGGTCCACCGGCCGGCACGATCCTCTTCTCCGAATCGTTCGATCTCGCGGGATTCGCCGGCCGCGGCTGGTACGACATCTCTGTTGACATGCCTACGAGCACCGTCGAGAAGCGGCCGGGCGGCAGCGTGCGGTCGCTGCAGTGGAGCTGGAATCTGGGGGGCACAGGCCCCTCCCCGAACGGAACTGCGCGACACCTCTTCACTCCAACCGATCGGGTCTATGTCCGGTATTGGGTGAAGTACTCGACGAACTGGGTCGGCTCCGGGCAGACGTCACATCCGCACGAGTTCCTCCTGCTCACCACGGAGGATGCCGACTACGCCGGACCGGCCTTCTCTCGACTCACCGCCTACATCGAGCACAACTGGCGCGCCAGCGGGGGATTCCCGATCATCGGACTCCAGGACGGTGTGAACATCGACCAGACGAAGATCAACCAGAATCTCGTCGGCGTCAGCGAGAATCGCGCAACGCAGGGCTGCAACGGGTTCGGGGATGTCTATCCCGGTCCCGGCTCCTGCTATCTGAACGGTGCGAACTACTGGAACGGGCGCGCCTTCCCTGGCACGTCGGCACTCTGGACCGACGGCGCCGCGACCCCCGGATACAAATCGAACTGGCACAAGGTGGAGGCGTACTTCCAGCTGAACACCGTGGCGGCGGGGATCGGCCAGGCTGATGGCGTCATCAAGTACTGGTTCGATGGCACGCTCATCCTCGACCTCCCTGGCGTGTTGATGCGCACCGGACAGCGGCCGACGATGCTGTTCAAGCAGTTCCTCCTCGGCCCGTACATCGGCAACGGGTCGCCGGTGGCGCAGAGCGCCTGGATCGACGATCTCGTCGTCGCGACTGGCCCGGTCCCCTGAAGCGTTCGCTGCCGTTGGTCCTGGCGCTCGGGCTCATCGCCGGCGCCACGCTCATTCCGGCGGATGAGGTCCCGGGGTCCGGTCCCCGAATCGCGTGCATTCTCTGCGGCACCCGCGGGATCGCCGATCTCATCCTGAACCTCCTCCTCTTCGCGCCGCTGGGTGCAGCGATGAAGGCGCGAGGAACGGGCGCACTCCGCATCGTGCTGTTCGCCGCGTTGCTCGCCGCGTCGATCGAACTCGCGCAGGTGGTGATCCCCGGACGCAATCCCGGCTGGCGCGATGTCGCGACGAACGTGATCGGCGCGTCGCTGGGGATGATGTTCCTGAGCGCAGCGCCGGCCTTTGTTGCTGCAGGCCAGCGTGCGTCGTGGCGCCTCGCGAGCGCCATCGCCGGAGCACTACTCGCCCTGCTCGGCACCGGGATCGCCCTGCAGCCGCTGGAGGGAACCCCACCCTTCTATGGCCAGTGGGCCCCTCGCCTCGGGCACCTCGCGGCGTGGCAGGGGCGCGTGACCTTCGCTACCCTCGGCGGACGAGCGATCCCCGACGGACCGTGGCCGCCCGCCGACTCCGTCAGGGTCCTGCTCGCGCGCAACGCGCCGCTGGAGATCCGTGCGATAGCGGGAGTGCGGCCCCAGAGGCTCGCCCCGATCATCGCGATCGCCGACGAGCGCCAGCGACACCTCCTGATGCTCGGCCAGTCGGGCGATGACGCGATCGTCAGCGTCGCTCGACGCGCGCAGGCGTGGCGGCTCGACGCCCCCGTGCGGGTTGTGCCCGGATTCTTCTCGGAGCTCGCACCTGAGGCCCCATTCGCACTCACCCTGACCGATGGACGCGCCCTGCCCTGTCTTCGGCTCGGTGATCGGAGTGCCTGCGCCGACCGATTCGGCGCGGGAAGTCTCTGGACGCTCCTGCTCTGGGATCCCTCCTGGCCGAGGATCCTCACTCGAGGGCTGGATGCCCTGAGCTTCGCACTGCTCTTCCTGCCGGCCGCAATCCTCGTGTTCCGCGTGCCGCGCACCGCCTCCCTCGTGGGCGTGGCGATGATCGTGGTGGGCGCACTTGCAGCGACGTGGGGGTCGGGGCTCGCCTTCCCGACTTTGTGGGAATGGGCGGCCCTCGGCATCGCGATCTCGGTGGGCGCGTGGCGCGGCGCGCGTGTGCCGCCGCCGGTCGCGTCAGGCGACTAACAGCGGACTCTCTGCGCCGTCCGCCAGCGCATCCCGGATCGACTGGAAGCGCATCGCGGCGAAGAGCCGCTCGAGCCGGCCCCATACACCCGACAACCGACCGTAGTGGCGCACGCGCGTGAGAAGCGGCACCGCCAACCGCGGTTGGTCGGGATCCCACTCCCACGGATGGATGTAGAACGTCCCTGGCACACCGCGCCCGGCCGACGAGCGGAGCGCCGCCGCGACAAGTCCCTCCGGCAGCAGTCGGAAGTACGCGCCGCCGGCCGCCGGTAGCGTCGCGCCCGCGATTCGCAGCGTCGCCGGAGGGAACTCGGCGATCCGTCCGGCGGGCCGCGTGAACCAGTAGGGATCGCGCGCGCCGCCAGGGTAGCCGTAGCCACGTCGCCGCACCGGGAAGAGTGAGGAGTCGTAGCGGTGTCCCTCCTCGATCAGCACGTCGAGGGCCCATTCGGTCCCCGGCACGATCGAGAAACTCGGTGCCCGGAAGCCGATCAGCGCCTCGCCCGTGAGATCCTCGATCAGCCGCTTCGTTCGGCGCACCGATTCTCGGAACGCCGCCGGCGTCTGGTGCGTGATCCGGACGTGATCGTAGGTGTGCGACGCGAGTTCGTGCCCTGCGGCGGCGATCCGCTTGACCAGCGCCGGGTGTCGCTCCGCCACCCACCCGACCGTGAAGAACGTCCCCCGCGCGCCGCACCGCGACATCAATTCGAGGAGCCGGTCGATCGGTGCCTCGACTCGCGACGCGAACGACTCCCAGCGCGCCATCGGCGCGTACGGGGAGAGCGCGACGACTTGGAAGTACTCCTCGACGTCGACAGTGAAGAAGTGCTTGATCCCCGGTGCCGTCACGGCGCCGCGCACGACCTCAGCGCGGCGTCAGGTCGAGGGCGGAGCGAGGCTTCACTCTCCACGCCCCGGTGCCCGTCGGGACCAGGATCCCAACCAGGTCGAATCGATTCGCGACGACATAGAGTCCAGGCGGCAATGGCGCGTCGAAATCGGGGTCCGCCGCTCGGTCGAGCACGACCACGACCGGACCTGAGCCGTCGTCCATCGTCATCTGGAAGTTCCCCGCGACGGTGGAGGTGTCGATGATCGCCGCGTCGACGATCTGCACCAGTGCCGCGTCGAGGGAACCGAGCGTCCCACCCGTCGCCGCAGTCAGGGTCGTGACGAGCGGGGCGGTGGGGATCAGCGTCGCCGAGACGAAGAACGCCGTGACGTCATCGAGCACCCGTTCACCCAGCCGCGTGGCGATGCGGCCGCGGAGCACGACGCTGTCCGCCGCGACGATCGCCGGCACACTCGTGCGCACCCGCGTCGCCCGCATCGCCCCCGTCGCGTCGACCACGTGCAGCGTCGTGTCGCTGAACGTCGTGCGCGCGTGGAGCGCTACGGCGCGGATGAACACGCGCGTCCCCGGAGCCGACGCACGCGCTGCGGCGATCGTCAGGAGCGGATAGCTCACCGCGCTGACGAAGTCGACTGAGTCGCCCGGCAGGACCGAAATGAGCACCGGCGCTGGCTGCAGCACGACGGCGCTGTCACCGGCGGCGCTCGCACTGTCGATCACCACGGTGTAGACGCCCACTGGGACGCCCGCGGTCCGGAAGCTCCCATCGGTCGCCGCCAAGATGCGGATCAGCGTGTCGTTGCTGCCAGGCGCGAGCAGCCGGATGCGCGCGAACGCGATGCCCGCATCGGGTGCATCGAACGTCCGCGAACCGTTCGCGTCGAAGTAGATCTGTCCCCTCACGATCCCCGTCGCGTTGATCCCGATCGTGCGGCTCGCACCGCCATTCTCGCACGCCGCGATCCCCGCGATCGTGAGGACGAGTCCCCATCGCGATGCTCTCATCGGTTCACCCGCACGGCGAGACGGAGAAGGGGGCCGATCGCCCGGTCGGCGAGCGCACCACCGAACCCCGGGTTCACGATCAGTGGTACCACGGTGGCGCCGGTGATCGCATCGGTGGTGATCGTCCCCGTGCGATCCACCAGCAGCAACGCGCGGTCGACGACGGGCCGAGCGACGCCTGTGACGTCGAGTACGTCCACCACGAGGTCGACGGTCCCGCGCGACAGGGTCCGGAGCCGCACGACCGCGCGAAGGTCGAGCCGATGCATCAGCTCACCCTGACATCCGTTCCGGCGGGCGAACGTGCCCACATCCGCCTGCAGGCAGTCCCACTCAGCGAGCACCGCGTCCATCCCGGGGAGCCCCGGATCGACGAACGCAGGGTCGCCGCCAGGCGCGCCATCCGCGCTCGCATCCACCCCGTCACGGAACGTCGGGGTGAACGGGAGGCCCGACCGGAGACGGTACACCACGCCGAAACGAACGGTGCCGCTCGGAGGAAGCGCCCACTCCGCACCGGCCAGCAGACGATGCGGCGCGTCGGTGTCCGCGATCCCCTCGCTCCATTCGGACACGGTACCGGAGAGCACGGGATTGAGTCCCCCGCCGCCACCGGCCACGAGGTTGTCGATCGTCTGCGAGTACGCGTACTCGAAGCCGACGCTGAATCCCGCGCTGCGAACACGCTCCAAGCCGAAGATCGCGGCCCGGTACTCGGAGAAGCCGGTCGCCTCAAGAGCGTCGACCGTCTCGAAGCCTGCGAACCGTCGATTCGTTCCGGGCGCGGCCACGAGCAAGGTGCCCAGTTGTTGCAGTCCGCCGTAGAGCACACGTCCGTACTGGTCGCGCGCACCGGTGGCGGTCCGGAGGTTCAGATCGCGTCGGCGTCCGAGGAGGTCGGTGTTGCGATAGATGCCCTTCACATAGGCGCTCCACCCACCCGTCGAACGGGCGATCGAGAGCTCGGCGCGGCGCGTCCGCGCCCCCTGGAACTCCGGACCGAGGAGCGAAAGCGTCGTTCCTACGGTTGGAGCGGAAGCGAAGTTCGGCGACAACGGCCAGCTCGAGAGCGTGCCAGCGCCAGCACGAACAGGTTGCCCGACATCGCGCGCCAGCGCCTCACCGATCATCAGGTGATCCGGGAGGTCGTGGAAAACGCCTGCGCCGCCGGTGATCGTCCATTCGCGGCGGTCACCGAGTTCCCATCGCAGGCCCACTCGCGGAGCCAATCCCGACGAGGACTCCTGCACCGAGAGGCTGTCGAGTCCCGAGGCCGCGACCCACGCCCCATTCTCGGCAAGGTCCCCGGCGGGGATGCGGTTCTTGTCGAGCCGGACTCCGAAGGTGAGGTCGAACCCATCCGCCACGCGCCAGGCATCCTGCACGATGAGTGCGCGCTCGGACATCCGGAACGTGCCACTGCGCGTGGGCCCAGTCACGGATCGGTACGCCCCGAGAAGCGCCGCGAAGTCCGCTGCGTCGCCGAACCGGAAGCTCGACCCGGCGCGCCCCGCCCCTTCCGTCTCGACCTGCTGCGCGCCCAGTAGAGCGCCGAACTTCAGGCGATGGCGCCCGAGGTCGAAGTGCAAGAGGGCATTGACGCGCGGCGATGTCTGGCGATCGGCCAACGGTTCTTCGGCTGAGGCCCCGAGGACTAGTCCGCGGCCGGCAAAGCTCGTCGAGGGAAGCCCGGGCGCGGAGGACTCGGCGCTCAAGAGTCCGCCCCCGATTCGGAATTCTCCCGTCATTCGCCGCGTGAAACGCGCCCGCACGTTCACCGAAGCGTGCATCGTTGTCGCTTCCAGATGGGACCCGATGCCGGTCGCGCGACCGTCGGCGAATGCCGGATCGGAGCTCAGCACGCGCGTCCCGGAGGCGCGGAGCGAGATCGCGAATCGATCGGCCGCGTCCCAGTCGAGACGCACGTAGGCACCGCCTCGCTCGGTGATCACCGGCGTGGCGAGCGCGTGCGCGCCGAGAGCGAAGCCGAAGTCGTCGCGCGCGGTGTTGAGGATCGCTTGGCCTTCCGCGTCTCCTACTCCCACCGCCGCAGCTCTGGGGATCTCAGCGTACTGGTAGTCGATGCCGAGGATCGCGTGCGCCGTGTCACGCTGCACGGGGCCACCCATCCGAAGCACACCGCCCCGGTCGAAGGTCCCGCCGTACATCGTGCCACTCACCTGGGTCGCGTCGCCTCCGCGCCGCGACCGCGTCATCAGGCCGACGCCCGAACCCCCGATCTCGGTGTCGTAGTCGAGGCCGCCCGCCACCGCGGAAGAGAGTGCCTCGATCGGCAGCGGCAACACCATCGCCGTGCGCCCACCGTAGCCACCGATGCCGGAGCCGTCCACCATCGCCCCGTCAACGACTGCATCGGTCAATCGCCACGGAAGGCCCTCGACCGAGCCATCGTCCGAGATGACGGAGAGCGACGACGCGTCGTGCGCGGTCCGCTGTCCGCCGGCGAGCGCCGAGTAGCCACGCTCGCGGAGCCAATCCATCGCGATCGGACGGGCGGGACCGGATCGCACGGTGTCTACAACGGTCACCGGCGGTGCGGCGCGGCGCAACTTCACCCGCAGTTGGTTCGCGACTCCCGATCGCACGACCACGGTCTGATACAGCATCGGGACGTAACCGAGTGCCTCGACGCGGATGTCGTAGGTCGAGGGCGTCAGGAAACTGACGGTGATCGCGCCATCACGCCCGGTGATGATCTCGCGGCGTGCGCCGCTCAGCCGATCGAGGACCTGCACTTCGGCGTCCATCACCGGCCGGCCCGACTCGTCGTACACCATCCCGGTGAGTCCGCCGTACACGAGACTCTGGGCCCCGGCGCCGGACGCGACGAGCGCACAGAGGACAGCGGCGATCCGGACCCGAGTGAACGAACGACTTGTGACGACGCGATTCAACGGTCGGCCTCGAACTATGGGTTTCGGGAGCGGACCGACCTCCCGACCGTCGAAAGGTGGGTTGCGCGCCGCGCTTGAACCAGACGCAGAAGTCATGCTGAATGGCACAAGCGGCGCACGATGTCCGACCGTCGGACTCCCGAGAATCGTCACCTCGCGCGTCGCTGTATCGGAAGCAGCTACGAATTCTCGCGGGGGGGGAGGGGCTAATGGTCGTGGCGTCGATGCAACGCCCGCTGTCGCTCACCTGCGCGCGGGCGTCCAACAGCAGTGACCGAACGCGATTCGCCCGCGATGTCGAGATGTCTACGTAAGTTGTTTCTTTACACCCAGTTAACGTCGAAGTGCGCGGCGTGATTCGCCGTGGTCCTTCGGGCACAATTGTTGCGATAGGGAAGGGTCGAACGGGTTGGCTTCCTGTCGCCCACGTGGTACCAGGCTCACCAGAGGGGTTTTCCGTGTACATCAGGCCGACGCTCACCAAGTACGGTTCGTTCCGCGAACTGACGCGTTGGGGCTTCAGCAGCGCCTCGGACGGGGGCTCGATTCTTGGGATCGGAAGCCCAGGCTGTCAGACGAATCTGCGTCGTTGGGGATACGGCACGATCTCGATCGGCTGTCCCGTGAGCACGGTCACGAGCTCCTGACCTCCCGAACTCGATAGCTGGTAGCGTGTAGCGCGCTGCCCCGGACGGTATCCTGCCCGCGTCGCACCCTGTGCGACGCGGGTTCTTTTTTCGCCCCTTCGCGGGAAGGCTGATTCCGTCGGGCACTGTCGCTCGCGGGAACGACGACTGGACAGGCACGCGACGCACCGCCCCGCGCGACGGTTCCGAGGCGACGTCTTAAGGTGTTTTGAATCAGCGACTTATGGCAGTACGAATCACGCAAACGTCCGGTCCTCTATTCGGGCATCGTTGTTGCATAAGGTGTTCCCAGACTGGACGGTGCTTCTTGCTCCGGCCCTGCCTCCCTCACCGAGAGAGTCCCTTGTACATCCGGCCGACGCTGATCAAGTACGGGACGTTCCGTGAACTGACCAGGTGGGGCTTCAGCAGCGCTTCGGACGGTGCGTCGATTCTTGGAATCGGCAGCACGGGCTGCACGGCGAACTCGGCGCACTGGGGATACCACAGTATCTCGATCGCCTGCCCGGTGTCTGCGGCCTCGACCTCCTGAGCGCCCGGGCCCGATAGCTTGTAGGGCGCTTCCCCAAGCGGTATGCTGCCCGCGTCGCACACCGTGCGACGCGGGCTCTTGTTTCTCCGTCTCGACGACGCCGATCACGTCACCGTCGCTCCTGCATGCTCCCCGTCGCCAACCCCAGCGTCATCTTCCAGCGCGTCGACGACGGCGCGGTGCTCTTCGCACCGGCGACGGAGTTCTATTTCGGGCTGAACGAGGTCGGCGTCGCCATCTGGGAGGCGCTTTCGCCCGTCTCCGCCGACTTGGATGACCTGTGCCGCCGGATCGGCGCACGGTACCCGGACGCCGCCGCCGAGATGATCCGCACCGACGTCGTCGAGCTACTCGACCAGCTGGTCGCGGACGGACTCGCACTTCGCGATTCGTCCGGCGTGCGGGATGCCCATCCGACTTCGTAAGCTCTTTCGCCTCACCGCCCGCGAGTCGCGCGACCTCTTCCGCGCGCAGGGCGCCCTGCTGATGGCACAATGGCGACTCTGGCGCCAGCCGCTCGGCGAGATGGCGATGAGGGAACCCGGGCGCGAGGTGCCGGCGACCGGTGACCCCGTCCGGGCCCTCGCACTTTCAAAGGCGATTCGTCGAGCTGCGAATCACGGAGTCTTCCGCCCGTTTTGTCTCGTGCAGTCGCTCGCACTTCGGTCGCTTCTCGAGGGAGAGGAGATTCGAGGAAGCACGATCCGCGTCGGTGTTCGACGCACTGCGGGCGAGTTCCGGGCGCACGCCTGGATCCGATGGGGCGACGCGGTGCTCGGCGACGACCCGTCGCACGTCGCCGAGTTCATCGAGGTCAACGATCTCCGGGTGCTGGAGAGTCGATGAGCGAGATCGCGGCGCGGAGCGTGGGCGGGGATCAGGTGGTCCTCGAGACCGAAGCGCCCTTCGCCTCGCGCGCCGACCGTGCAGGGGTCGCGGTCGCCGCCGACGCGACGCTCTACCGCGGCGCCGAGGCGGTCATGGGCAGCGCCGCGTCAGGGATCCTCAGCGGCTACGAGCGATCCGGGGTCGGGTTCCTCGGTCGACTCGACGGGGACTTCGCGTTCGTGCTCTGGGACACGACATCCCGGCGCCTCCTCGCGGCGCGAGACTTCACCGGAAGGCGCTCGCTGTTCTATGCGTTCGCGGGCGAGCGTCTCACCGTCGCCTCCACCGTCGCAGGCGTCCTACGGGATGAACGCGTGCCCCGTACACTGGACCTCGCGGCGATCACGATCGCTGCCGCCGGTCTGTGGGGCCATTCGAGCACGACCGCGTATGCAGCAGTGCACGAGCTCCCGCCTGGGCACCTGCTTGAGTGGCGGCCCGGTGCGCCGCCGCAAGTGACGACGTTCTGGCGTCCGCCCGAGCGGATCATGACGAGGCAGCCGCCGCTGGAGGGAGCAGCCGCGGAGCTGCGGGAGTTACTCGTCGACGCCGTTCGCGTTCGGCTCGCTCCGGTCGGCACCACGGCGATAAGTCTCAGCGGCGGATGGGATTCGACCGCGGTGCTTGGCGCGGGCGTCGCGAGCCTCGGACCTGCAGCGCACGAGCGCCTTCGACCGGTCAGCATCAGCTATCCGCCGGACGATCCGGGCAGGGAGGATGATCTGATCGAGGAGGTCGCGCGCCACACCGGCGTCGCGACACGTTGGATCGAGGTCGACAGCATCTCACTATTCGAAGGCGTGGCGGAGCGCGCCGCTCAGCGCGATCTCCCGTTCGCTCACGCCTTCGAGGCGTGGAACCGGCGTCTGGCACGCGACGCGCGCGCTGCTGGTGCGAGCGTGATCCTCGACGGCGCTGGTGGAGACCAACTCTTCCAGGTCTCCGACATCTATCTCTCCGACCTCTTCGCGCGAGGGCGATGGCTCGAGCTCGCGCGCCAGTGGAAGGGGCGCGGTGGGCGCGGCGCGCGCAACTTCTGGCGCTGGGCCGTTCGTCCCGGCCTGCCGACAGCATTGACCACTCTGTTGGCGAGGATGCGTGGGATGGAGCCGCCGCCGCATCACCTCGATCGCCAGCCGCCCTTCTGGTTCGTGCCCAGGTTCCTGGAGTCGCACGCGGTGCTCGTGCGCGAACGACGCGCCGCGCCAGTGCTTCCCGGCAGCAGTCGTGTGCTCGCCGAGTCCCACGCGTACCTCCGCTATGCATACTTCGGACGCGTCCTCGCTCAGCTCCACCGCTTCGCGCGGGAGGAAGGCGTCGAGTCGCGCTCTCCACTCCTCGACTCCCGCGTCGTCGCATTCGCCGCGCAGCGACCGTGGTCGGAGCGGGCCAATGGCCCCGAGACGAAATTGCTCCTTCGCCGCGCGATGCGCGGGCTCCTGCCTGACCGGGTCCTCGCCCCGCGCGCCCGCCGCACCGGCGTCACCTCGGCGTACTTCCTCCGTCAACTCCGCGGGCCAGGACGTGCCGCGGTGACGGAAATGCTCAACGATTCTCGGCTCGCCGACGTCGGGATGATCGACCTGCCGCGACTGCGTCGGGCCTGGGAGCACGTGCTCGCCCACGACGATGACGAGATGGGGATCAGGATCTACTTCACGCTGCAGGCCGAGTTCTGGCTCCGTTCCCACGAGGAGCGGGCCGGATGAGTGCTTCGGTGCGACGCTACGCGGCGTATGGGCGATGCCTTGCGTCGGACCTCCCATTCCCCGAGCTCGAGGAGTCCGCGGACGTCGCGCCGCACTGGGAGTTCTCGACTGCTCCGGAGCTTCCGGCGATGGAGGCGCCCTCCGAGATCGGCGCGGACCTCCTCTATGCCGACGTGAGCGCGCGGCTGTTCGCGCATAACACTGGGCACCGGATCCGCGTGGATGACACCGGCGACTTCGACATCTCCGATGGCGGCCGGGTGATCCGGTGGGTCGCCCGCGAGCCGGCGTGGCCTGATTTCGTGCGCGCGCACCTGCTGGGACGCGTGCTCGCGACAACGATGTACCTCGATGGCTGGCTGCCACTGCACGCGAGCGCGGTCGAGACCCGGGCCGGCGTGATCGCCTTTCTGGCGCCCAAGGGCTACGGGAAGTCGACGCTCGCACTGGCGCTCGCGGGCGCCGGTGCGCATCTCGTCACGGATGATACCCTACCGATCGATCCGGCTCGCTCGCCGATCGCGTGGCCCGGCGTGCACGCGATCCGCGCCCACGCCGAGGCGGTCGAGGCGCTCGGCCTCGCGCTGCCCGACGCGCGCACGCCGGAGGGGAAGCACGTGATCAGCACCATCCCGTACGCGCGTCGCACGCACCGGCCGCGCCCGCTCGCGGCGATCTATCTCATCGACCCGGTGACCCCGGGCAATGTCGCCGTTGCCCGCAGCGAGATGCCACCCCTGATCGCCGCGATCGGTGTCGTCGCGCACGTGAAGATCGGGCGGATGCTCGGCGCGGCGGCGGCGGCGCCGATGCTCGAGCGCGCGGCGCGGCTCGCCCAAGGAACTCCGGTCTATCAACTCCACACGCCGAGGGAGCTGTCGCTCCTTCCCGAGATGGCGTCGTTGATCCTCGATTGGCACGGAGGCGTGCCCGCGTGATCGTCCGCGTCGAGGGACTCTCCAAGTCATTCCCGTTGCGGCGAGGCTGGGGCGCGATGCTCCGCGCGCCCTTCGCGAAGGAACGCGCCGTCGCCGTCGATGAGGTGTCCTTCACTGTGGCCGAAGGGGAGATCTTCGGCCTTCTCGGCCAGAATGGCGCCGGGAAGACCACGATCTTCAAGATGCTGGCAACGCTGATCGCGCCGGACAACGGTGCGGCGACGGTCGCTGGGCACGACGTGATGGCCGCACCGAGAGCCGTGAGATCGCTCCTCGCCCCGGTGCTCGCGAACGAGCGGAGTCTCTACTGGCGGCTCAGTGCACGCGAGAACCTCCGGCTCTACTCGGCGCTGCAGGGACTTCGCGGCCACGCGGCCCGTGACGAGGAGTCGCGCGTACTCGCGGTCACCGGATTGTCGGACGCAGACCAGAAGCTCGTCGGCGAGTTCTCGTCGGGGATGCGTCAACGCCTGCTCATCGCCCGCGCGCTCCTCGGCCGGCCGCGCGTGATGCTGCTCGACGAACCGACGCGGAGCCTCGACCCGATCTCGGCGCGCGACTTCAGGAGCTTTCTCCGGCAGACCGTGGTCCGCGACGAGCGCTGCACGGTGCTCCTCGCGACGCACGATGCCGACGAGGTCTGGGAACTCTGTGATCGCGTCGGCGTGCTCGAGCGCGGTCGCCTGCTCGCCGTCGACGCGACACCGGTCCTGCGGCACCGCGCCGGAGATGACCGCATCCGGCTCTGGCTCGCCGCGTCGGAGCTCGCGCGGGCGCTCGGCGTGGCCGCCGCGGCCGGCGCGTCGCTCGCGCCGGGCGCGCCCACGGGGGAGCCGGAGTGGATCGAGTGCGGCGGGACCCTGGCCGGTGGCGCAGCGGGTGCGGCCGCGCTGCTGGCGACGCTCGCCGGTGCCGGCTGCCGAGTGGCGCGCCTCGAACGCGTCCCACCCTCGTTGGCCGACCTGATCGAACGTGTACTCGTGGACGCCGGTGTCGCACGGGGGGGGAGACCACTTGCGTAGCGTCCTCGCCCTGATCCGCGCATCGCTGCTCAGCGCCGCGAGCTATCGGGTCGCGATGGTGATCTCGGTCGTTGGACTGCTCGCGAGTGTCGTGCCGATCTACTTCATCTCGGCGGCACTGCAGCCGATGGTCGAGCCGTCCATCCGGGCCGAGGGCGGGAACTACTTCGGGTTCCTGATCACGGGGATCGCCGCGACGTACCTGCTGGCCGCGGCGTGCTCCGCCATCCCGGGTGCGCTCGCGAGCAGCATCGGGAGCGGCACCTTCGAGTCGCTTCTCGTGACGCGCACGCCGCTTCTCGCATTGTTACTCGGTCTCTCCGGGTATCCGGTCATCTGGAGCCTCATCAGCGCCGCGCTGTTGCTCGGCGGTGCGGCCCTCGTGGGAGTGCACTTCGCGTGGAGTGCCGCTGCGCCGGTCGCCGTCATCGGCATCCTCCTGCTCCTCGCGTACGGAGGGATCGGTCTCTTCGCTTCCGCGCTGATCATCCTCTTCCGCACATCGGGGCCCCTGATCACGGCGGTCATCGCCGGATCAGGACTGCTTGGCGGGGTCTACTATTCCACCGCGGTCATCCCATCGTGGCTGCAGTCGATCTCGTCCGTCGTGCCGCTGACCTATGGCCTGCGCGCCTCGCGGATGCTGCTCCTCGGTCAGGCGTCGGTTGGCGAGGTCGTGCCCGACGTGCTGATGCTCACGCTGCTCGCGGCCACATCGGTGGCGATCGGCGCCGCGGCGTTCCTCTTCGCAATGGGCCGCGCGCGATCGGCCGGCACCCTCTCCCAATACTGAACGTGCCGGATCTCGAACTCACGCCGGAGTGTCGGCTCGTCTTCCGCGCCGCGGATCTTCGCGCCTCGCCGAGCGAGGTCGGCGCACTCGCCGGTGCCGTGCGCGAGTGGGATCGGGTGCTCATGCTGGCGGAGCGGGAGGTCGCGACGTCGACCCTCTGGCGCGCACTTCAGCGAGCGGCAGAGACGTCCGGCGGATCCGCGGTTCCCGAGGCCGCGGTCGCGTATCTCGCGAAGAGTGCGATGGTAAGCGACTTCCGGATGCAATACCTGTCATCGCGCTTGCAGCGGACAGTCGCGGCTCTCGCCACCGCGCGCGTTCCGGTCATCCTGCTCAAGGGCGCCGCCGTGGGCGCGATGCGCGACGCGACGTTCCGCGAACGACCGATGACGGATGTCGACATCCTCGTCGATCGTGGCGACTCGACGAGGGCTCGCGAGATCGTCGTCGCCTCGGGCTGGCCGGAGACGACGGACCCGGTCCTGCTCGAACTGCTGAAGGATCAGCACCACCTCCCGCACTTCGTTGACCCGCAGATGCCCGGGATCCGCCTGGAGCTGCACGTCGCGCTGTTGCCCGACGACCATTCGTTCGCGTTCGACGAGGCCGACATCTGGCGCGATGCGCGGCCCGCCCCAATGCCCTTCGCTGGCGCGCGGATCCCCTCGCCGCACCACTCGCTCATCCACGCGTGCATCCACTTCGCCTGGCAACACACCCTGCAGTTCGGGAGCTGGCGCACCTTCCGTCTCATCGGCGGGCTCATCGCCTCTGGCGCGGTCGACTGGGCCGCGTTCATCGTCCAAGCCAGGGCGGCGCGGGCAGCGAGCGCCTGCCACTGGACCCTGCGCCTCGCCCAGCGGCTGAGCGGACTCTCGATCCCGCCTGAGGCGATCGATGCACTCGCGCCGCCGAATCCGGCATTCATCGCGAACGCGCTCGAACGCTGCTTCGTCGCGGGGATCGCGCCGGGCGAGCTTCCGATGAGCCCTTCATCACAGCTCTCTCGCCTGCTCTGGCGGACGGCGCTGCGGCCGAAATGGAGCGGGCACCAGCACCCAGGGCGCGCTGACCCGAGCCGGCGCTGGGAACGGGCCCTCGGAACGATCTCCACCGAGACACACACCGCCCGTTTCGCGCGACACCTTGCCGACTATCGTACGTGGTGGACTTTCCTCTCCCGAACCCTTTTGCGCTGATGCGCGGAGCCCCGAACCCGATGCGTACCCGCCCTGCCCTGTCCGTCCTGCTCCTGCTTGCCGCAGCCGCCTGCGGCGATCGCGCCGTCTCACTCGCCTGTCAGCCCACTGCCTCAGGAACCGACCTCACCTCGCGCGCGAGCCCCTACGACTCCGCGATGATCATGATCGGCGATCGCCACGCGCAGGTCTGCTACAGCCGGCCCTCGGTGAAGGGACGCGTCATCTTCGGTGGACTCGAGCCCTACGACTCGCTCTGGCGCACCGGGGCGAACGAGCCGACGATCATCCACCTCGGCTTCGACGCCGAGATCGCAGGACTCGCGGTTCCTGCAGGGAGTTACTCGCTCTACGCGGTGCCAAGCCGGACGCAGTGGCAGGTGGTCATCAATCGGTCCACGTCGCAGTGGGGGATCACCCGCGACGCGCCGAACCCGCAGGGCGGGATGTACCGCAGCGCCTACACCGCAGAGGTCGCCGCGCAGGAGGTCGGTCGCGCGCCGGTGCCGGCGGACTCGGTCGATCTCGTGGAGCAGTTCACGATCCGCGCTGAGCCAGGGAGCGGCGATGCCGCCACGTTGCTGCTCGAATGGGAGCGGACGCGGGTGCGGATCCCGATCCGTGCGACTTCACCGGGTGCGCGCGACTAGTCTGGCATCCAGCGACGACACGAAGAACACGAAGGCAAGACAACGGCAAATACTTTGGGGGAACGACGGCGCCTGTGTGGACGCTTTCGTTCCCCCAAGTTTTTCTCGTGCTTCGTGTCTTCGTGCCCTTCGTGTTCTTCGTGACGTGCAGTTGCAGTTCCCGGTGGTGAAGGCAGTGGCAGTTAACGTGCTCGCGCCGCAGCGATGGCGAATGCGACCCACCCCGCGATGAAGCAGACCCCACCAAGCGGGGTGATCGCCCCCAGGGCTCGGACCCCGGTCAGCGCCATCCCATAGAGGGAACCCGAGAAGAGCACCGTGCCGGCGACGAAGAGCCAGCCGCTGACGACTGCGGTGCGGTTGGGGCCGCGAGCAAGGAACGAGGCGACCGCGATGAGGGCGAGGGCGTGGTACATCTGGTAGCGTGCGGCGGTCTCGAAGACCTCGAGTAGCCGCGGCTCGAGCCGCGCGCGCAGGGCGTGCGCCCCGAAGGCTCCGGCGGCAACAGCAATCGCCGCCGAGAGGGTCCCGATCATCAGGAAGCGGCGCGGCATCCCGGAATCTCACGGGGTGACCAACCGGTGTCACCGGCCCGTGGTGCCCCTTCCGCAGCCATCAGCTTCGGTGTTTATTCGGTATCCCAATGTCCATCACTGCCCTTCGCCAGCAACTCGCCGCCGTCGTCGCCGGGACCCCGAGCACCACCCCGGGGCTCCCGACGGGGATCCACGCACTCGACGAGATCCTCCCGGGGAACGGCCTGCCGCGGGGGCGGATCACCGAACTCCTCGCCCCGGCGGGACTCGGCAAGACGACAATCGCCCGCGCCCTCACCGAGGCCACCCTCACCGCTGGGCACACCGTGGCGTGGGTGGATGCGGCGCGGACCCTCGATCCGCGGGATTGGGTGTCGGTCGCGCTCGGGCGGAACGATGCCCTCTGGGTCGTCCGGCCCGGCGACGCGGCGCGCGCTCCCTGGTGTGCGGACCTGCTCCTTCGCACCGGGGCCTTCGCCCTCGTGGTGCTCGATGGCGCGCCGGTGCTCCCGCGCACCGTCGCGGTGCGACTTGCCCAACTCGCCCGCGAAGCCGACGCGGTGCTGCTGTTGCTCGGTGAAGGGACCCGCGCCTCGGAGGTCGGCGGCGCCCTGCGGCTCGTGCTCCGACGACGGGAACGCACACGGATCACGGTCACGCTCGAGAAGGGCGGTCCCTATCGCCACGCGCAGGTGGAGGTCCCTGATGGCATCGGTATCACGCATCGTTTGTGTTCGCATCCCCAGATTCCCGATCGGCGCGGTGTGGCTCGGACGCGCCTCCGGCGATGAGACCGCGCATTGGGACGAACACCCGATCGCGCTGACCGAAGGAACGCTCGTGCGCACCGCGACCGCCGCGGCCGCACGGGCCGGGGTGCGCGCGGGGATGACGCTCGCGCAAGCGCGATCGAAGTGCGCGGTGATCGACGCGTTCGCGTGGGATGCGCGGGTGATCGCACGCGAGACCGCACGGGCGAGCGCGGCCTTCCTCACCGCGAGCCCGCAGGTCACGCCTGAGCGGGGCGCTCCCGGCACCTGGTGGGTGGGCGCCGACGGGTTCGACGGACTCGGCGGCGAACGGGCGCTGGCGCTGGCGCTCCTTGCCCTCGCGCGCGTCTGGCATCCCAAGGCGCGGGTCGCGGTGGCCGATTCGTGCGTGACCGCGAGCGCGGCAACGTGGAGCAGCCGCGCGATGGCCGAACCGCTCCATATCGCCCCGCGGGGGGATGCCGAGTATCTCGCGCGCGTCCCGATCACGCTGCTGCCGATGGATGGCGAGTTGCGCGAGACCCTCGTTGCGTTGGGGCTGCGTACCGCGGGCGCCTTCGCCGCGCTCGATCCCCTCGAGACCGAGCGGCGCTGGGGGAGCGAGGGGCTCACGGCGTGGCGTCTCGCCCGCGGCGACGATGCCCGGCGCCCCACGCTCGGGAAGACCGACGACCCGCGAGCGATCCATCACGACCTCGCGACCGAGACGACGACGATGGAGCCGGTACTCTTCCTCGTGCGCGCCTCGCTCGACCGGTTGGTGCGCACGCTCGCCGCCGAGGGACTCGCGGCTGCCGCGGTGGCGATCACGCTCACGCTCGATGATGGACGCGCACTCACGCGCGAGGCCCGTCCGGCGCGACCGGTGGCCCGGGCGATCCCACTCTTCGAACGGTGTCGCGCCCTCCTCGACGACTGGTCACTCGAGGCGCCGGTGCGCGCGGTCACGATACGGATCAGCGACGTCGCCCCGTCGAGCGCCGAGCAGGGGGATCTCCTTGCTCCGGGCTGGCGCGACCCGGCGGCGGCCGAAGCCGCACTCGCGCGCCTGCGCGGCACGCTCGGCGCGGGCACCGTGGTGCGTCCGGTGCACCGCGACTCGCACGCCCCTGAGCGGGCCGGAGCGTGGGAGGAGGTGGAACAAGCAGCGAGCGCCGTGCCCGTGGATGTCGCGCGCACTCGCGGCGGCGCGAATGCCGTGGCGGTCGCGGCGCGATTGCTCGAGACTCCCGAACCGATCGCGATCACCACCGACAAGCGCGGCGCGCCTTTCCTGATGCATTGGCGCGGGCGTCGCATCGCGCTCGTGAGCGTGCACGGTCCTGAGCGGCTCTCTGGCGAGTGGTGGCACGCCGAACCTTTCGCGCGCGAGTACTGGCGGTGCGAGAGCGACGAACTGGGACAGGACCTGCTGCTCTACCGCGACGAGCGCGGGTGGCGGCTGCAGGGGTGGTATGACTGAACTACAGATGGAAGGGGGAAGGGGGAAGGGGCGCGGCCGTACGGCCGCGCCTACCGCGCCTACTACCACAGCTACGGCCTACGCCGAGTTGCATTGCCACTCGACCTTCTCGCTCCTCGACGGTGCGTCGGATCCGGAGCGGCTCGTCGAGCGCGCGGTGGCACTCGGCTTGCGCGCGCTCGCCCTCACCGACCACGATGACGTCGGCGGAGCGGTGCGGTTCGCGACGGCGGCGAAGGAGGCGGGGCTCGCCGGGCTCCACGGCGCCGAACTCACGGTGGATGTGCCGCTCCCGGCGGGGATCGAACGCAGCGGGCGCGTGCTCCCCCATCGCGTGGTCGGCGAGGATGGCGTGCCGCGGCTGCGCACGCACCTCGTCTGTCTCGCCCAGTCGCGCGAGGGATGGGGGAACCTCTGCACGCTGATCACGCGGGCGCGGCTCGACCATCCGCGAGGCGAACCGCGGGTGACGCTCGACCAGCTCGCGACACACGCTGGCGGACTCTTCGCGCTCACGGGCTGCGCACGGGGATGGGTGCCGCAGCTCGTGCCGCTCGGTCTCGCGCGCGACGCCGGCGGTGCGCTCGCCGAGATCTTCGGCGGCCGCCTGGCGGTGGAGTGCTGGGACCACGCGCTCCCCGAGGAGCGCGAGATCGTGGGCGAACTGCTCCCGCTCGCGAAGGCCTTGGGCCTCCCTTGGGTCGTGACGAACGATGTGCACTACGCGCTCCCGCGTGGCCGACTCGCGCACGACGTACTGGTGGCGCTGCGCCACGGCGCGACACTCGATGAGATGGGCACCAAGCTCCGTCCCAACGGCGAGTGGTATCTGAAGGGCCACGCACAGCTCACGAAGCGATGGCAGGGGCGCGAGGAGGGACTCGCGGCGACGGTGCGCATCGCCGAGCAGTGCGTGTTCCGCCTCGATGACCTCAAGCCCAAGCTCCCGCACTTCCCCCTCCCACCGGGGGTGGAGGAGGACGAGTATCTCGAGCGGCTCGTCGAGGAGGGCGCGCAGGAGCGCTGGGGATGGCGCCGCACGGCGCGGCACGACAAGCAGCTCACACACGAACTCACACTGATCAAGAAGCTCGGGCTCTCGGGCTACTTCCTGATCGTCTGGGACATCGTGCGCTTCGCGCGCCGCGAGGGGATCCTCTGCCAGGGCCGCGGGTCGGCGGCGAACAGCGCGGTCTGCTACTGCCTCGGCATCACGGCGGTGGATCCGATCAAGCTGGAGCTGCTCTTCGAGCGGTTCCTGAGCGAGGAGCGGCACGAGGCCCCCGACATCGACATCGATTTCGCGCACCGCGAGCGGGAGCGGGTGCTGCAGTACGTGTATGCGCGTTATGGCCGCGAACACGCGGCAATGGTGTGCGAGCACATCACGTGGCGGGGGCGGAGCGCGGTGCGCGACGCGGCGCGGGTGCTCGGCTTCTCGCCGGAGCAGGCGGGCGCGATCGCGGCGTTCAGCGACCGGTTCAGCGCGAAGGCGACCGCGGCGGCGCTGCGCGCGAGCGATCCCACCGCCGACCCCTTCGCCCCCGAGCGTGCCGATGCGATGGGGCCGGCGAACTATTCCAAGCGCGCGCTGGGCGACGTGCCCGCGCCCGCGGTGAAGCCCGCATCGCTGGTGGACGCGGTCGCGAGCGATATGATCGTCGGCACGCACGCGAGCACGTTGATCAAGGAGGCGCGGGCGGAGCATCGGAAGGTGAGGCGCGAGGGCTCGGGTGCCGCCGCCGCGAAGCGGCCGCACGACCGCGAAGCGGTCCGAGAGCTTCGCGAAGGCGACACCCGAACCCGAACGACCGATCCCGACTCGTTGTTGGCCCGCGCCAATCTTGATCCGACTGATCCGCGCGTGCAGCGCCTTGCCGACATCGTCGAGGGGCTCGACGCCGCGCCGCGCCACCGCGGAATCCACGTCGGCGGGTTCGTGCTCACCGAGGAACCCCTCCGCACCGTCGTCCCGATCGAACCCGCGAGCATGGAGGACCGCACCGTCATCCAGTGGGAGAAGGACGATCTCGATCCTGTTGGCCTCGTGAAGATCGATCTCTTGGGGCTCGGGATGCTCACCGTGGTGCAGGACTGCCTTTCCTACGTGCGTCGCACGCGCGGTATCACGATCGATTTGGGTCAGCTCGACTGCGCCGACCAGGCGGTATACGACGACCTCTGCCGCGCCGATACCGTAGGCGTGTTCCAAGTCGAGAGCCGCGCGCAGATGAACACCCTGCCGCGGCTCAAGCCGCGCTGCTTCTACGATCTTGTGGTCGAGGTCGCGCTGATCCGACCGGGGCCGATCCAAGGGGACATGGTGCATCCCTATCTGCGGCGGAAGGCGGGCGTCGAGCCGGTGACGTATCCGCACCCGTCGTTGGAGCCGATCCTCAAGCGCACGCTGGGTGTTCCCCTCTTCCAGGAGCAGGGGATGCAGGTCGCGATCGCGGCGGCGGGGTTCACGCCGGGAGAGTCGGACCTCCTCCGCAAGGCGATGGGACACAAGCGGAGCCGTGAGCGGATGGCGGAGATCTGCCAGAAGATGTTGCACGGAATGGAGGCGAATGGGATCGCGCCCGACATCGCGCTCAGGATCTTCAACCAGATCAATGCCTTCGCGGACTACGGGTTCCCCGAGAGCCACGCCGCGAGCTTCGCACTCATCGTCTACGCGAGCGCGTACTTGCGGCATTACTACGCGCCGGAGTTCCTCTGCGCGATCCTCAACGCGCAACCGATGGGGTTCTACGCACCCGGCACGCTGGTCGAGGACGCGAAACGGCACGGGGTGAAGGTGCTCCCGGTGGATATCACCCGGAGCCAGTGGGACCACACGCTCGAACCGGGGGTCGGACGCAACGCGCCGCCGGTCGTTCGGCTCGGTGTGCGGTCGGTGCTCGGGTTGGGGGGGAATGCGAAGGCGAAGATCCAGTCAGCAACTGCAACGGCTTTCACCACAGAGGGCACAGAGAGCACAGAGAAGGGCAACGGCCTTTCGGATGGGGCTTCAGGGATGGCGCAGCGCGACGGGACCAGCACCGCGACCCCCAAGAGTCCCCCTGTAGCCCCCTGTGATCCCTGTGTCCCCTGTGGTGAAGCCGTTGGCAGTTCCTCTGTGGACTCCGTGCCCTCTGTGGTGAACGTCGTTGCCGTTCCCTCGAATCCCTTCACCAGCATCCGCGATTTCGTCGTCCGCACCAAGCTCGACCGCCGCGCCCTGCGCACGCTGGCCGAGGCGGGAGCGTTCGATGCGTTCGTGAAAGATGAACCAGCGGCCCGACGGCGCCGCGTGGCGCTCTGGCGCGTGCTCGAGGCGGAACGCGAGCCGGCGGGGCCGCTCGCGCTCTTCCCCGAGTCGCGCGTCCCACCGCACCTCCCCGCCTTTGCCGCACCCGAACTCACCGAGGCCGACTATCGGCTCACCGGGCTCTCGCTCAACGGCCACCCGATGCGCCACCTGCGCCCACTCCTCGCCCCGAATGGCGTGCGGAGCGCGCGTGAACTCCTCACGATGCGCGACGGCGAGGCGGTCGCCCACGCGGGACTCGTGATCTGCCGCCAGCGCCCCGGCACCGCGAAGGGATTCGTCTTCCTCACCCTCGAGGACGAGACGGGAACGATCAACGTGGTGATCACCCCGCAGCGATTCGAGCGTCAGGCACTGCTCATCTCGCGCACCCCGCTCCTCCTCGTGCGCGGCGTGCTGCAGGTGGAGAGCGGCGTCTGGAACATCCGCGCGAAATCGTTCGCCCCGCTCAAGGCGGGTGCGGGGGAGGATGCGGTGAAGGGGCACAACTACCGGTGAGACCCTGCTCAATCCGTATCGCGGTCGAATCCGGTGAGATAGAGGGAGGACGCGAGACTCTCGGCCGTGTGCGGCCCAGCAGCAACGACGAGATGGACCGGCAAGGTCTCTCGCGGGACGAAACCCGCGCGCCGCACTGCCGAGGAGAGCGTTGGAGGACCCGCGAACTCAAGATAGACCGCTTCCGCAGGGGTCCGTCGCACGCCATCAACGAACCCGACGAGAAGGGTCGTGAGGTCCTGCGCGGGGCGCGCACACCAGACGTCGTGGATCGAGATCAACCGATCGACCACGCTCCATACGACGTAACCGATCGGCGAGCCATTCGCTCCCCGACGCGCCACCGCGATCCGGCGCGACGTGACCGCCGGGTAGCGCCAGGCGAGCATTCGCGCGGAACGGACCCCAGTCACCAGCCCCGCGCGCTCCGAGGCGGACCAGAGTTCGTCGAATTCCTCACCGAACACCTTCGGCTCGGTCCACGACAGCACGGCCGAACCGGAACGCCTGGACACGAGGTGGCGAAGCGCGAGCGCCACGTTCACCACGGCCGCCGCACCCCGAGCGAGACCACGGTAGGCGGGCGCCAACCTCCGACGGATCGTGGCATCGGACCGGATGAGATTGGCGTACCGAGTCATCTGGACCCGGGGCGCCAGTCCGGCGCGCGCGAATACCACGCCGGCCTTGACGTTCGGGAATCCGTAGAGGAACCCGCCGCGCTTCTGCGCGTGCGCGACGGCACTCTTCAACAACTGGAGCGCCGGCCCGAGGGCCCGATGGGCCGGGCGGATCATGTAGTCCGCCATCACTGCCGCGTTGATCGCACCGGTCGCCGACTCGAAGTGTCGGTGGACGAGCCCCTGCGTACCCACCAGCTCCCCTGATCCGACCACCTCGAGTACGACACACTCGGCGGGTCCAGCGGGATTGGACAGATACTGTGCCGCGAGTCTCTGGTCGATCGCCGTGGAAGACAGGTCGGGGAACCCCTCGGCCAGCAGGCGCGTGATCGCTTCGTGCTCGGCCGCGACATCGGCCATACGAACGTGATACCGGCGGGCCGCCGTGTCGTCGGTCACGTCAGACCCACGCGTCGGGCGAGGGCGGCGGCAGCGGCCCCGGAACCGTCTCCAAGGTCAGTGCAGGCCAGTGCAGGATCGCCGTCGCACGGCGCTTCGCCTCGATGTCCCCATAGACGAATCCGACCTGCTCCGCGCTGAGGCCGATCTGTGGCGCGACCTCCGCTGCCGAAACGCCGAGCGTGTAGCCGAGGAGCGCGAGGTCCATCTGCCCGTACGGGAGCGCGAAGTAGAACTCGTCCTGCCCCTGAGAGAGACTGTAGGTGTCGGTCGTCGGCACCGCGCCGCAGATCTCGTCGGGCAGCCCGAGCTGGCGCGCGAGTGCATAGACCTGACTCTTGAACAGATGGGCGATGGGCTTCACATCCGCCGAGCCATCGCCATTCTTCACGAAGAACCCCTGGTCGTACTCGAGTCGGTTGGGTGTTCCCACGACAGCGTAGTTCAGACGATCGGCGTGGAAGTATTCAATCGTCTTCCGCACGCGCTGCTTGAAGTTCGTGGCTGCTACGATCTGCAGGTAGTTCCGGACGTCCAGACGACGCTCGATGCGCACGCCGTCGGGGCGCTCGGCGACGATCTTGTGGACGTTCACCCGTCCTGCCGTGCCGCCTTCGATCACGATCTTGTTCTTCCATCCCTTCTCGTACTCCGGGATCGAAGCCCGGATGGCGTCGTCGCGCCAGCGGTAGCAGTCGAGTGCTTCGAGGGCCGGGCCGATATCCACGCTGAGGTACTCGATCCCGAGATGCTCGGCGAGCATCCTGCCGCGCCGCGCCGAGTCGCCGGACGACTCGTGTTCCGGGAGCAGGAGGCCGACGACACGCGATTTGCCGACTGCGGCCACGGCGAGCGCAGCGCAGACGGAGCTGTCGATCCCGCCCGACATCGCGACCACGAGTCCGCGCCGGCGCAGGTGGTCGCGCAGCACGACGTGCAATCGCCGAGCCACGGCGTCCGCAGCCGCCGCGGGATCGATCGCCAGGAGCTTCTTGAGATCCACTGCCACGCGCACTCCTGTCCGAAGAGGGTCCCTCAGCGCGCGCTCGGCGCCGTCAACAGGTCATTGAACTTCTCTGCCACCATCCGCCGACTCACCTTGCCGTTCGGCGTGCGCGGAAGCTCCGCCACGACGAGCACTCGCTTGGGGACCATATGATGCTCGAGTCGCTCGCTGCAAAAGCGCTTCACCTCGATCCCTTCAAGCGACTCCCCCTCCTGCAGCACGATCAGGGCGCAGACAGCCTCGCCGAGCACCGCGTCCGGCACGCCCAGGACGACGACCTCAGCCACTGCGGGGATCCGATGGATGACATTCTCCACCTCGATCGGGCTGACCTTCTCACCGCGACTCTTGATGATCTCGTCCTGCCGTCCGACGAAATAGAGCACACCATCGGCGTCCCGGCGAAAGGAGTCGCCCGTGCGGAGGAGTGTCTCGCCCAGCCGGGGGCCAGGCACGAGTACGGCGGCGGTGCGTCGCGGATCATTCCAGTAGCCGCGCATCACGTTCGGCCCGCGCACATGCAGCGTACCCGTCTCTCCCACGCCGACCTCGCGCCCGTCGTCGTCGAACAGGAGGAGCTCGGTCCCCGGGATCGCGATTCCAACCGCTTCGGCCTTCCGGCCGACCATCTCAGGCGGCAAGTAGCAGGCGCGGATGCACTCCGTCTGTCCGTACATCTTTACGAGCGCAGCCGAGGGGAAGACCCGACCGATCCCCGCCACGAGTCCCTCGGGGAGCGGCGCCGCCGCATTCGTCACGAGGCGGACCGATGGGAATCGCAGCGGATGCTTCGCGTCGTGCGCGAGCATCAGGGCAAAGAACGTCGGGACGCCGGCGACCGTCGTGACCTCCTCGCTCTGCATCCGCGCGAAGATCTGCGCCGGATACGAAGTGCTCGGCTCGAGCACCAACGTGGCGCCGACCGTGATCGACGGCAGGAGCTGGAAGAGCCCATATCCGAAGCTCAGCGGAAGGGCGCAGAGTATCCGATCATCGACGCGCAGCCCGAGATACTGCACAACGCTCTCGCGGGTGAAGCCCAGCGAGGCATGCGTGTGCATTACGCCCTTCGGCTCGCCGGTAGTTCCCGATGTGTAGAGGATCGCGGCCAGGTCTTCTGGTCGCGCACCGGCTGGTGCGGGTTCTGGTGCGACCGGTTCGCTCCCCGCGTCGGCGAGGACGAATCGAACGCCAGAGCCAGCGAGTGCCGGACCATAGGTCCCCTCCGAGTTCCGCTCAGCGACCAAGGCGACAGCACCGGAATCCCGGAGGATCCAACCGAGCTTCTCCGACTTGGTCTGCACATTCAGCGCCACGGTGACCGCACCGGCGAGCCAAACCCCGTGGAGTGCGACCGCACAGTCGCAGGTGTTGTCGAGCAGGATAGCGATGCGATCCCCGGACACCACGCCACGCTCGCGCAGCGTGTGCGAGAGCTGGACTGACCGGGTCCAGAACGCCGCGTACGTGAGTTCGCCGTCGCGGGCACGGACCGCCGGATGCGTTGGCCGTTCTGCAGCGCGTCGCCGAAGGGCGTCCGGCAGCAGCCCGTGCATCGTCACCCTGCGGAGGCGCGCTTCCGTTGCAGGAAGGCGACGAGTCGATCCACCGAGTCGAGGTTGTCCGGCACCATCTCGTGCTCCTCGACCTGGATGCCGAACGATTCCTCGAGGAACAGGATTACCTCAAGTGCTCCGGTCGAGTCGACGATGCCCTTCTTCATCAGTGACTCGCTGTCGACCACGGCACTCTCGTTGGTGGTGAACAGGAATGTCTCGGCGAGATATCGGCGGATCTGTTGACGGGGATCCATAGGACGCGTTGTTGGTCGGAGAGTCGGCGACGATCAGTCCGGACGGCGCCAACGGGCGAACCCTTCGATGAACTGATGGTGCCACACCTGCGTCGAAAGTACGCCGACGAACGCCATGTTGTCACGGAACGCGAGCGCCCGTCCGCTGCGCGCCTTCGCGACGAGCAGCCCGACCTTCTGCGGGTCGAAGTACCCGAACTCCCGCAACTTCCGGTCCGAGAGCAGTTCGGCCATCCAGGGCAGATCAGGACCGGCGAAGAACGCCGGCGCGTCAGGCGCCCGGTACGGCTGCTTGGAACGCGACACGATCGCCGCGGGAAGGTGCGGACGCATCGCGCGCTTCAGCAGGTGCTTCTCTCCCAGTGCGCGCATCTTGAGTCGTGGGTCCAGCCGTGCCGCGAACTCGATCACACGGTGGTCGAGGTAGGGGAAACGACCCTCGACCGAGTTCGCCATCAGCATCCGATCGCCCTGCGCGCTGAGCAGGTAGCCGCTCATCAGGGTGCGCGCCTCGAACTGCTGGCCGCGATTGAACGGGTCCCACGTCCCGGCTTCGGGTGGGATCAGCGATTCGAACGCCTCCTCCGCACGCGACCCGATCGAGCCCGCGAACTCGGCGCTGTAGAACTGCTTGCACTGCGCCGTCGTCTGGAATCGCGTCAGGTGACTGAAGAGCGGAGCCGACGGTCGATCCAGTCCGACGCCGTAGAAGTGGCGGAGATAGTCCGATCCCTGACGGGCACCGACGTCGAGCCAGGGGTAGAGTCGCTTGAGGAGCAGCGGTCGCAGCGCCGACTCCGGATCGCGACTCCAGAAGCGGCGGATCTTCGCCTCTTTGAAGAGGTCGTACCCGCCGAGTACTTCATCGGCGCCCTCTCCAGTGAGGACCACTCGGTAGCCCTGACGGTGCACTTCCTGCGACAGGAGGCGCATCGGCACGGGCGCCGTCCGGAGGATCGGCATCTCCGCGTGGCGTACCGTCTCGAAGAACGCCTCGCCGATTGCGGCATGCGTGCAGAGGGTGCGGGTGTGGTCCACTCCCAAGTGTGCGACCATCGCCTCCTGGAACTTCGATTCGTCGTGCTCGGCCGAATCGAAGCCGATCGAGAAGGTGCGGAGCGGGGCCGACGAGTGGCGGCGAATGAGGGCGACGAGCGCGGAGGAGTCGAGCCCGCCGGAGAGGTACGCGCCGACCGGGACATCGGCGCGCAGCCTGACCCTCGTCGCGTCGGCCAGCAGCGCATAGAGCTCGTCGCTGAGCGCTTCTTCCGAGCGCGTGTCGTAGTCGCCTGCCGCGGGGTAGGCCCACTGCCAGTAGGGCGAGACGCGGAGGCCGCTCGGATCCAGCACGAGCCGATGCCCAGGCGGCACTTCCTGGATCCCGGCGAAGATCGTCCGCGGTGACACCGGACTCCATCCCGTGAAGATCTGGTCGAGCGCCACCGCGTCGAGGCTTGGCGCCGAGGGAAGTGTCGCGAGAAGGCTCTTCACTTCGGATGCGAACGAGAGGCGCTTCCCATCGAGCCGATAGAAGAGCGGCAGGATCCCAGGGCGATCCCGCAGCAGCGTGAGCCGGCGCGCCCGAAGGTCCCAGAGTGCGATCGCGAACTGTCCGTTCAGGTGATCGGCCAGACCGTCGCCCCACTCCTCGTATCCGTGGACGAGCACTTCCGTGTCCGTCTGCGTGAGGAACCGGTGACCGAGGGACAGCAGCTCGTCGCGAAGCTCGATGTAGTTGAAGATCTCCCCGTTGAAGGAGACCCAGACCGACTGGTCCTCGTTGTGGATCGGTTGCGATCCCCCCTCGAGATCGATGATGCTGAGTCGAGTGTGGCCGAGTGCAACGTGCTCGTCGCGATAGACGCCGGTGCCGTCGGGTCCGCGGTGGCTGAGCGAGGGCAGCATCGACCGGATCTCCGACTCGCCCGGCGGCGGCCCGTCTCCCACACACGCGATGCCAGCGATGCCGCACATCCCGGGTCCCCCTGGTCGCGCGAGCTGATCGTCGCGCCATATTCAGTCAGTCTATCAAGGAGAAGATACTGCGAGACCCCACCCTGACGCGGACCATCGCGTCGACGCGAGCTGAACCCAGATGAAGATCTCCCTCTTTGGCGCCACCGGTCGGGTCGGTTCTCGCGTCGTCGAGTACGCGCTCACGGAGGGTCACACGTTGCGTGCGCTCGTGCGTGATCCAGCCAAGGTCACGCCGCAGCCGCATCTCGAAGTGATGCCGGGTGACGTCCTCGACCCCGCCGCCGTCGCGCGGACCCTCGCCGGCGCCGACGCGGTCATCTCGACGCTCGGCGGCGAGGGACTCGAGAAACCGGGGGCGACTCTCTCACAGGGGATGCGGAACATCGTCGCGGCGATGGCAACGGCCGGCGTGCAGCGCGTGCTCGGCGTCGCCAACAGCGGGATCCTGGATTCGGCGAAAGGGGGACTGCGCCTCGACCAGCCCTACTTCGTCGCGATGTTCAGGCCGGTGACGCTGCAGCACCAGCAGGCGTGGGAAGCGATGGAGGGCAGCGGACTCGAGTGGACGATGGCTTGCTTCCCCGACATCGTGGAGGGGGAACGCACCGGCACCTATCGCGCGCTCGACGAGCGGCTGCCGGAGAAGGGAGTCAAGATCTCAGTCGAGGATGTCGCCGACTTCCTGCTCCGTGAGTTGCGGGCGCGGAAACACCTCCAGCACCGCGTCGGCGTCGCCTACTGAGCGAGCCGCTCGCGGATCCACTGCCCGGTCGCGCGTAGGGCGGCGAGATCCACGCCGGTTTCGAATCCACGCGCGGCGAGTCGCACGAGCACCTCCTCGGTCGCCACGTTCCCCGTCGCGCCGGGTGCGAAAGGGCAACCGCCGAGTCCGGCCGCGCTCGAGTCGAAGCTCCGCACGCCGAGCGCGAGGCAGGCCTCGATGTTCTCGAGTGCGTGGTGATAGGTGTCGTGGAAGTGACCGTTGATACGCGACGCCGGCAGATGCGCGAGCACCGCTTGGAACACTTCCGTAGTCCGTGCCGGCGTCCCGATCCCAATCGTATCGGCGACGGACACCTCATCCACCTCGAGCCCGGCGAAGGCTGCCGCCACACTCGCGACGGCCTCCGGTAGGATCGCTCCCTCATACGGGCAGCCGAGCGCGCAGGAGATCGTTCCGCGCACCGCGACGCCAGCGGCCTTCGCAGCAGCGACCACTGGCGCGAACCGCTCGAACGACTCGGCGATCGAGCAGTTGATGTTGCGCTGCGAGAAAGTCTCGCTCGCCGAGCCGAAGACGACGATCCCATCGGGTCGTGAGGGTGCGGCGCGCGCCCATCCCTTGAGGTTCGGGACGAGGACTGTGTAGCGGATGCCGGGGACGCGACGGATCCCGGCCATCACGTCGGTGGCATCGGCCAGCTGCGGCACCGCCTTCGGCGAGACGAAAGACGTGACTTCGATCTGCCGCAGGCCGGCGGCGCTCAATCGATCGACGAGTTCGACCTTCACCGCGGCCGGGAGGAGCGCCGATTCGTTCTGCAATCCGTCTCGGGGCGCGACCTCGACGACGGTGACGGTGTTCGCGGTCGGCTTCACGCTTCGATGATGTATCGGGACGCGGTTTGGTGGAAGGGTGAGCGCCCGCCGGTATCTTCTGGCGATGCCTGTCACGCGATTCGCGCCGGCGCCGACCGGGTATCTCCACCTCGGGCACGTGGTGAGCGCGATCTGGGTGTGGGGGCTCGCCCGCTCGCGGGAGGCCCGCGTCCTGCTACGGATCGAGGATCACGATCGCGGTCGCTGCCGGCCCGAGTACGAGCAGGCGCTGCTCGAGGATCTCGGGTGGCTCGGCTTCATCCCCGATCACTCGACTGCAGCCGCGCTCCGGCAGAGCACGCGCGGGGCGCGATACGCCGAGCGTCTCACCGACCTTGAAGCGCGCGGTCTCGTCTACCCCTGCGACTGCTCGCGTGGCGACATCGGGCACGAACCGAGGTATCCCGGCACCTGTCGCACGCGCGATCTCGACCCGCGACTCATCGCCGGTCGGCGCGTTCGGATCGAGCCCGGCGTCGAGTCGTTCGACGACCTTCGGCTCGGGCCGCAATCGCAGGAGCCCGAGGCCCAATGTGGCGACTTCCTGCTCCGGGATCGCTCAGGGAACTACACCTATCAGTTCTGCAACGTGGTGGATGACGTCGATCAGGGTGTCGACCTCGTGATCCGCGGCGAGGACCTCCTCGACTCGACCGGACGCCAGCTCCGCCTGCGCCGGCTCCTCGGGGGCGACACGCCGCCGCATTATCTCCATCATCCCCTCGTGCGAGGAGCCGACGGCCGCAAGCTGAGCAAGTCCGACGGCTCGACTGGCGTGCGCGAACTCCGCGCCGCAGGGCATCGCGCGGAGGATGTCCTGGGACGCGCGGCGCGACTCGCCGGGCTTCACCCCTCCGGCGCACCGATCGAGGCGCACGCACTCGCCGCACTGTTCGGCTGAGGACGCGGGGCCCAGATTCCCCGCGTGCCGAAGCGACCGATCACGCGATGACCGCCGCCCTCGCGGCCCTCCTCGTCTTCCTCGTTCTGCAACTCGGGATCGGCGTCTGGGTCTCTCGACGGATCGCGACCGAAGCCGACTTCCTCGTCGGTGGCCGACAGCTCGGCTACACCCTCGCGACCTTCTCGATCTTCGCGACCTGGTTCGGTGCCGAGACGATGATCGGATCGTCGGCAGCGATCTACGGCGAGGGGATGTCGCTGGCGTCGGCAGAACCGTTCGGCTACGGCCTCTGCCTGATCCTGATGGGCCTCTTCCTCGCGAAGCCCCTGTGGGATCGAGAACTCACGACACTCGCCGACCTCTTTCGCCAACGGTTCGGCGTCGGCGTCGAGCGGCTCGCGGCGGTGTTGCTCATCCCGAGCTCGGTCCTCTGGGCGGCGGCACAGGTGCGCGCCTTCGGGCAGGTGATCGCGGCGGCGGGGGAGGTGAATGTGCAGGTCGCGATCGCGGCGGCGGCGCTCTTCACCGTCGCGTACACCGCGTTCGGCGGCCTCCTCGCCGATGCGATGACCGACGTGGTGCAGGGAGTGATCCTCACCGTCGGGTTGATCGTCCTGCTGGTGGCCGTCGTGCTGCACGTCGGTGGCGTCGGCGAGGCGATGACGCTCCTCGCGCAGACCGATCACGTGAACCTCACGCCGTCCGCCGCAGGCCCCTGGATTGAGACCGTCGAGGCGTGGGCGATCCCGGTACTGGGCTCCGTGGCGGCCACGGAGACGATCGGCCGCGTGATCGCCACGCGAACGCGCACGATCGCCCAACGATCCTCGCTCGTTGCGGGTGCGCTCTACATCGCCGTGGGCAGCATCCCGGTCGTGATCGCACTCCTCGCGCGCTCCTTCGTCCCAACGATCGCCGATCCCGAGCAGCTCCTTCCCTCGGTCGCGCAGCAGCTCCTTCCGACCCTGCTCTTCGCCATCTTCGCCGGGGGCCTCGTCTCGGCGATCCTCTCGACGGTGGACTCGACGCTGCTGGTCGCCTCGGGGCTCCTCTCGCACAATCTCATCGTGCCGATCGCGAAGGTCACCGACGAACGCGCGAAGGTCCGGATCGCGCGGGGTGGCGTGCTCCTCTTCGGCGCGATCGCCTACCTGCTCGCGCTCAATGCCGAGGGGGTCTTCGCGCTCGTCGAACAGGCGTCGGCGTTCGGGAGTGCCGGCATACTCGTGACGGTCCTCTTCGCACTATTCACTCCGTACGGTTCGGCACGCACGGCCGCGGCGACGCTGCTCGCCGGCATCGCGTCATACGTCGTCGCGCTGCTGCTCGGCGTGAGCACGCCCTTCCTGATGTCCGTCGCGGTCTCACTTGGCACCTGGGGGATCGGTTGGGCGATCGACAGCGCAGCGTCCTGATCGGTGCGGCCTTCCTGATGGCGACCTCGGCCATCGGGCCAGGGTTTCTCACGCAGACGGCCGTCTTCACCGAACGACTGGGTGCGAGTTTCGCGTTCGCGATCCTCGTGAGCATCGTGATCGACCTCGCGGCGCAGCTCAACATCTGGCGAGTGATCGCGGTGAGCGGCCGTCGCGCGACCGAGATCGGCGACGACGTCGCGCGCGGACTCGGTACGATGCTCGCGGTGCTCGTCGCGCTCGGCGGACTCGCCTTCAACGTCGGCAACGTCGCTGGCGCGGGGCTCGGTCTCCAAGTGGTGACCGGGATGCCGGTCTGGCTCGGCGCGCTGCTCAGCGCGGGCCTCGCGATCGTGCTCTTCGTGGTCAAGGAGGCTGGGAGGGCGATGGATCGTTTCGCGCTGGTGCTCGGGATCCTGCTCGTCGCGCTCACCTGGTACGTCGCGGTGGCGGCGGATCCGCCGTATCTCGAGGCGCTTCGCGGCAGTGTGATGCCCGAGTCGCTCGACCTCCTCTCGATCGTGACCATCGTGGGCGGCACGGTCGGCGGATACATCACTTTCGCCGGGGCGCATCGTTTGGTGGATGCTGGCGTGAAGGGACGGGAGTCATTGCCGCAAGTCACGCGGTCGGCGGCGACGGCGATCGGCATCGCCTCGGTGATGCGGATCGTGCTCTTCCTCGCGGCGCTCGGTGTCGTCAGTCAGGGCCTCGCGCTCGATCCGGCGAATCCACCCGCGTCGGTGTTCCGCCACGCGACCGGCGAGGTGGGCTACCGGCTCTTCGGTGTCGTGATGTGGAGCGCGGCGATCACCTCGGTCGTCGGCGCCGCGTACACTTCGGTCTCCTTCCTGCGGAGTTTACATCCGGCGCTCGACAGGCACTGGACGCGCGTGGTGATCGTCTTCATCGCGGTGTCGACCGTGGTGTTCCTCTTCATCGGCCGGCCGGTGCGCACCCTGATCCTTGTAGGGTCGCTCAACGGCCTCATTCTCCCGATCGCGCTGGCGACGATGCTCGTCGCGGCACACCGGACGCGGGTGGTCGGTGACTATCGACACCCGCGGCTGCTCACGCTCTTGGGCGCCGTCGTTGCGCTCGCGATGGCAGCGGCCGGCGGGTTCGTGCTCTGGCGGGACATCCCCTCGCTGATGCGCTGAACGCCCCAGCACGATAGGTTCTCCCCGTCGCCCATCGGAGCCAATGAATGTCCGTCTCGCGCCGTACCTTCTTCCGCACCGCCGCCGTCGGCGGAGCCGCCACGCTCGCAGTGCCGTCCTGGCTCAACGCTCGCGGCCGCGAGGCCGGCACGGTGGAGTCGCCGACGCTCGCCGCGATTCGCCAGGGCACCGCACCGATCAAGCTCGACTCGAACGAGAATCCGCACGGGCCGGTGCCGGCGGCGATCCGTGCGATGCAGCAGTCGATGCGGCGCGGCTCGCTCTATCCCGACCGCGATGAACAACCCCTCCGGGACGCGATCGCCAAATCCAATGGACTCGCGTCCGACCGGGTGATGATCGGCTGTGGGTCCACTGAGATCCTCCGACTCGCGGTGCAAGCTTTTTGCTCGCCGACCAAGCCCGTGGTCGTCGCGATACCGACATTCGAGACGCCGGCCGACTACGCCCGCACGCTCGGATTCCCGGTGCGCGAGGTCGGGCTCAACGCGAAGTTCCAGCTCGACCTCGACGCGATGCTCGGGCAGGTGAAAGGTGCCGGGCTCGTCTTCCTCTGCAATCCGAACAACCCAACGGGGCACGTGCACGGAGCGAAGGCCGTGACCGCGTTCGTCGACGCCGCGCTCGCCGCCGACCCCGAGGTGATCGTCGTCGTGGACGAGGCCTATCACGAGTTCGTCGACGATCCGACCTACAGCTCCGCCATCGCGCTGCTCGATTCGAACCCGAGGGTGTTCATCTCCCGAACCTTCTCGAAGATCTACGGCATCGCGGGGATGCGCCTGGGCTATGCGATGGGCACCGCCTCGACGATCAAGCAGATGGAACGCCTCAGCCTGCCGAGTTCGATCAGCGGATTGACGCTCGCGGCGGGGATCGCTGCGCTCGCCGACCCGGCGCAGGTGAAGAAGGAACAAGAAGCGAACCGCGTGGCGCGCGCCTTCACGGTGAAGTGGTTCGCCGACGCCGGATTCGAGATGGTCCCGTCGCAGGCGAACTTCCTCCTGGTGAACATCCGGCGGGACCCGGCGGCGTTCCGTTCGGCGTGCGCGGCGCAGGGTGTGCTCGTCGGCCGCGTCTTCCCTCGCCTTAGCGTGCACGCGCGCACCTCGATCGGCACGCTGGATGAGATGCAGCGCGCCACTGAAGTCTTCAAGCGGGTGCTCTCGTAACGGAGAACCGTCCGCGGTGGGATGACCACCCCGACCTCGGCCTCCCCGCGCTCCTAGCGGACACGGATGCCGAGGTCTGTGTCGTCGGGCTGGGCGGCACTGGACTCTCCTGCATCACCGAGGCGCTCGCGCTCGGCGCGAGGTCGGTCATCGGGATCGACGCGGTCGGGGTCGCGGCAGGTGCGGCGGGGCGGAATGGCGGATTCCTCCTCTCGGGGACGTCGGAGTTCCACCACGACCTCGTCGCGGCGGTGGGGCGCGAGCGCGCAACGGCGATCACGCGACTCACGATGGAGGAGACGCAGCGGATCGCCAACGAGGCGCCGGGGATCGTGCGGTTCACCGGTTCGCTGCGGATCGCCGGCTCGGATGACGAGATCGATGACTGCGAACGCCAACGGGCGCAGATGGTCGCCGACGGTTTCGCGTGCGAATCGTACGATGGGCCCGAAGGTCGCGGAATCCTGATCCCGACGGATGCGGTGTTCCAGCCGATCGCGCGGTGCCGGCACGTCGCGGCGGCGGCACTGGCGCGGGGAGCGCGGCTATTCGGCGGAACGCGCGCTGAGCAAGTCGAGTCCGGCGCGGTGCGTACTGGCCGCGGCATGATCCGCGCGCGTCACATCATCGTGTGCATCGACGGCGGACTCGAACTCCTGCTGCCCGAACTGCGGGGGCGCGTGCGCACCGCGCGACTGCAGATGCTCGCGACTGCGCCGGCACCCGAGGTCTCCTTCCCGCGCCCAGTCTCGACGCGCTCTGGCTTCGACTACTGGCAGCAACTCCCCGACCGGAGCATCGTCCTCGGCGGTGGCCGCGACATCTCCCCCGACACCGAATGGACCGCGGACGCGGCACCGACCGCGCCGATCCAGGACTACCTCACGCGCACGCTACGGGAGCGTCTCGGTGTGCGCGCCGACGTCACGCACCGGTGGGGCGCGACCGTGTCATTCACCGAGACCGGGTTCCCGATCTTCGAATCACTTGGCGACGGCGTGCACGTGCTGGGCGCTTTCAGCGGCACCGGGAACGTCGTCGGTTCACTGCTCGGGAGGGCGGCGGCGCAGCGAGCGCTCACTGGTCACTCGGACCTTGCCACTTCCCTCCTCGACTGATCCGAGATGCGCTGGAATAGACCCCCGATGCACGAGCTGACCATCTCGCTCCCGACCTGGGTCCACGACCGCGTGGACTACACGCACCCGTACGAGGACGACGAGTCGCGGATGCGGCTCGCGATCCGGCTCTCCCGGGAGAATCTCGAGCAGGGGACCGGCGCACGATCTTTTCACCTCCTGCGCCCCCTGTCCGATGTGCCTCGGCGGTGCCTACTGGAGTGGGATCACGCGGCTGGTGAGCGCGGCTGAGCGAGAGGACGCCGAACGACTCGACGTAAACGACGGGCGGGTATTCGAGGACCTGCTGAGTTGTCTGGCGACGCGCGGAATGACGATCAGGCGGGGTTTCTGCGTGACGAGGCCCAATCCGTGCTCGCGCGCTAAGTTCAACGCATCCCGTTCCCCCGCGCCATGTCTGCCCAGCCGAACGCCCCACACCTCGCCGACCCCGACAACAATCCCTCCTTCACCCGAGGGGTCTTCGAAGGCGAGATCCGCGAGGACCTCGTCTTCCCCTTCCCGCAGCCGTCGAAGGAGGAGAAGGAGTCCCTCGCCGCGATCCTCGACGCCTTCCGCTCCTGGGCCGCTGATAATCTCGATCCGGCCAAGCTCGACCACGACGCCAAGTTCCCCGATGAGGTGCGGAAGGGGATGGCCGAGCTTGGGCTGATGGGCCTTAACATCCCGGAGCAGTACGGCGGATTCGGCGCCTCGTCGATGGTCTTCACCCGTGTGTTCGGTGAGATCGGCGCGCACGACGCGGCCCTCGCCGTGTACTTCGGCGCCCACGGGAGCATCGGGATCAAGGGGATCATCCTCTTCGGCACCGACGACCAGAAGCAACGCTGGCTGCCGCGGTGCGCCTCAGGCGAGTTGGTCGGCGCGTTCTGCCTCACCGAGCCCGGTTCGGGCTCCGACGCCCAGGCGATGCGTTCGACCGCCGTGCCGAGCGCCGACGGATCGCATTACCTGCTCAACGGCACGAAGTTCTGGATCTCGAACGCCGGGTACGCCGGCGTGTTCACGGTGTTCGCCAAGGTGCCGGTCACGATCGACGGCAAGCAGAAACAGCGCGTCACCGCCTTCATCGTCGATGCGAAGGCCCCCGGCATCTCCTTGGGCAAGATCGAGGAGAAGATGGGGATCAAAGCGAGCGATACCCGCGCGGTGATCTTCGAGAATGTGAAGGTCCCGAAGGAGGACCTCCTCGGCGAGGTCGGCCACGGTTTCAACATCGCGCTCGAGATCCTCAACTCTGGGCGACTCGGTCTCGCGGCGGGCTCCTCGCGCGGCACCCGGGTGATGATGGCGCACGCGATCGCGTACGCAAAGCAGCGGGAGCAGTTCGGCAAGCCGATCGGCTCTTTCGAGATGATCCAGAAGAAGATCGCGAGCGCTGCCGCCGACTGTTACGCCTCCGATTCCGCGTGGATGCTCTGTGCGGCGATGGTCGACCGGGGAGGGATCGATTTCTCACTCGAGACTGCCGCCTGCAAGATCTACGCGTCGGAGCTCGCCTTCCGCACGGCGAGCGAGGCGATGCAGATCGCCGGCGGCATCGGCTACTCGAAGGAGTTCCCGTACGAGCGCGCCCTGCGCGACTCGCGCATCAACATGATCTTCGAGGGGACCAACGAGATCCTGCGTGCGCTCATCGCGCTGATGGGACTCCAGCAGCCGGGCGAGGAGCTGAAGGAGGTCGGCAAGGCCTTCAAGGATCCGCTGCACTCGATCGGCGCGATCTCGAGTTACCTCACCGGTCGGGTGAAGCGGACGCTCGTCAAGCCGGAGTTCACGAAGGTCCACGAACTCCTCGCCGACGAGGCGGACCTCGTCGCCGACCAGATCCACGGTCTCGCGCTGGGTGTCGAGAAGGCTCTGATCGAGCACGGCAAGGCGATCATCGAACGGCAGATGCTGCAGGAGCGGATGGCGAACGCGGCGATCGACATCTACCTGAGCGTGGCCGTGCTCTCGCGGGTGACCCTCGCCCTCGAACAGCACGGGGAGGAGGGCGCGGCCGCCGACCTCGACGCTGCGCGGGCCTTCATCCCGATGGCGATGCGGCGCACGCGCCGTGCGATCCGCGCGCTCGAACGCAATGGCGATGAGCGGATGCGCCGGGTCGCGCAGCGGGCGCTCGACACCGGCGATCTCACGCTACCGACGCCGACGGACGTGCCGTAGGGGCGGACGGCAGAAGTCCGGTGGCAGTCACTGCGATGCGGGTCGGGGGCCACTTACCTTTCACTCAGCCGCGCATCGCCGGCCGCCGTCCGTCCTCCGCCGTCATCTTCATTGTCGCTCATATCTGTTTCGAACCTCGGTATCTCCTTCGGCGCCACGACTCTCCTCAAGGACGTGACGTTCACCGTCGGCGCGGGGGATCGCTGGGGCATCGTCGGGCGCAACGGCAGCGGGAAGACCTCGCTCTTCAGGATCCTCACCGGGGCGATGCAGCCGTCTACGGGGAGCGTGGCGCGCCAGCCGGGTCTCGTCCACGCGCTGCTCGACCAGCACCGAGCGTTCGAAGGCGCCGTCACGGTGTGGGACGCGGCGGCGATGGCCTTCCGTGAGGTGATCGCGATCGAGCAATCGCTGGCTGAGCAGGCCGAGCGACTCGCCGAGCTCGGCGAGAACACGCCGCCCGCAGTGCTCGACCGGTTCGGACACGATCAGGAGAGATTCGCGCACCTCGGTGGCTACACCTTCCACGCCCGCGTGGATGCGGTGCTGCAGGGACTCGGTTTTGACGCCGAGGAGTCGAAGGCGCGCCCCGTCTCTTCGCTCTCCGGCGGTGAGCGCGGTCGTGTCGGCCTCGCCGCGCAGCTGATCTCCCCGGCCGAGCTGCTGCTCCTCGACGAGCCGACGAACCACCTCGATCTCGAGACCACCGACTGGCTGCAGCAGTGGCTGAGCGAGTCCGACGAGACGATCATCGTCATCTCGCACGACCGCGCCTTCCTCGACACGATCGCCGACCACATCCTGCACCTGGAAGGCGAGACCGGCGAAACCTACCGGGGCGGCTACTCGAGCTTCGTAACGCAGCGCACGGAGCGCCGGCTCTCACGAGACCGTGAGGTCGAGCGCCAACGGAAGATGATCGCGAAGGAGGAGGAGTACATCCGGCGGAACCTCGCGGGGGTGAACACCTTCCAAGCGAAGGGTCGGCGCAAGCGGCTCGAGCGATTGCCGCGGCTTGCGCCGCCGCCCGGCGATCCCAGCGCGATGGTGCTGCGGCTCGATTCGGGGACGCGCGGCGGCGACCAGGTGATCACCGCGAAGAACTTGGCGGTTGGGATCGGCGACCGCGTGCTCGTCAGCGAGTTCACCGGCGTCGCCCAGCGTGGTGACGTGATCGCCCTCGTCGGTCCGAACGGCGCCGGGAAGTCCACGCTCCTCGCGACCCTTCTCGGTCAGCGTGCCGCACAGGGCGGCGAGGCGAAGGTCGGCGGCTCGATCACCCCCGCCTGGTTCCGGCAGGACCTCGCCGACCTGCCGCTCGACCGCACGATGTACGACGCGATCGGCGATCTCCGCCCACTCTGGACGAGGGGAGCGATCCAGAACCACCTCGGCTGCTTCGGTTTCACCGGACAGGAAGTGATGCGCGGCATCGCCTCCCTCTCCGGCGGCGAGCGCGCGCGGATGGCACTCGCGATCATCACGCTCTCGCACGCGAACCTTCTCGTGCTCGACGAGCCGACGAACCACCTCGACGTCGAGAGCATCGAGGCGATCGAGGATGCGCTTGAGGAGTACGAAGGCACCGTGATCCTCGTCAGCCACGACCGCGCCTTCCTGCGTGAGCTTGCGACGCGGGTCTGGGCGTTCGACGGGACTCGGATCCGCGACTTCGACGGCAGCTTCGCCGAGTGGGAGGCCGACTTCGCGGCGCGTGTGGCGCGACAGCAGCGCTCCCAGGCCGATGTGGCCACGAGCCAGAAGGCCGCGACCAAGGCCCGGTCGCAGCGCACCACCGAACGCCAGGATGACGATCAGGCCGCGAAGAGAGCGCGCAAGCGCGCCGCCGACGACGCCGAGCGGTCGGTGGCACGTCACGAGGCGCGCGTGGCTGAACTCGCGCGAGAGCTCGCCGACCCCGCGCTCTACGACGGCAGCGCCGAGAGCGCGCGACGCGCCGGGACGCTCGATCAAGAACTCGCCCGCACCCGCGCGGCGCTCGACGCCGCGCTTGCTGCCTGGAGCGAAGTGGGGGACGCCTAGGAGGCGTCGGGGCGGAGCGCGGCGTACGCCGCGATCGCCTGCTTCAGTGCGAGGCGCGCCGACATCTCGAGTTCGTACTCAACGCTGATCTCGCTCAGTTGTTCGGCCCCGTGCCGCTTGGTCCGCCCCGCGATCTTGTCGCTCTGGTCGTGGCGCCGGCAATACTCCCGACTCGCCATCCAGAGCGCATTCGCCGCGTGCCACCACTGCTCGGTCTCCTTTCGGCGCCCCACCGCCGCCACCTCCTCGTAGCGATTCGTCGCACCTCCGAGGATCCGGTCGCAGAGCTCGACCACCTCCGCCACCGCCTCCAGCTCGGTATCGTCCAGTCCGTGCGAGAGCACGCGGACGAGCCGTCCGTGCTGGTGACAACTCTCCGCGGCAGCCCGATAGAGCGCGTCCGCCGCGTCCCGCACGGGATGGGCGGTTGGCTTGGAGACGCGAGCCGGGGCTCTGTTGGGCATCGGGGCGCTGGCGTGAGGGGAGGTGAACGCTGACCGAACGATATGTCGCGCGCAAGTCAGAGTAGCGGGCCCCTCAGCGGATCTCCCCGGCGCGGACGAACATCGGCCAGGAGACGGTCCGTCGAGGTACTGCGCCCCACGCCTCGGCGAGACTACGCTCGAAGGCGATGATCGGCTCGGGGCCACGCGCGGCGATCAGCCGTTGCGTGCCCGACCAAGTCCTAAGGAACCCCGTGTACTGCTCCAACGTCCACTCCTCCCGGAGTTCGAGGGGAGGCGCGATCAGTTCATCGATCGGCAGGGGGATCGACCGGTACTCGTCGTGGATCAGGTGGTGTTCCGTCGGCCAGTAGTGCCCCAGCGTGACGCTGTGGTGGTGTCGGACGAGCGCATCCACATCCGGCGTGACGCTGCTGTGCACGTAGGCGAAAGCGGCGAGCACTCCGCGCGGCTGCAGCACGCGACGCGCTTCGTGGCAGAAGGCATCGGCATCGAACCAATGCAGCGCCTGCCCCACGGTGACGAGCTGCGCCGAATGGTCGGCGAGGCCGCTCTCGTACTGCGCCACCGTGTAGGTGATCCGCAGATGGGGCACGGCATTCTTGATCTGCTCGGCGCTCGCGTCGGTGGCCGAGACCTTTGAGAAGCGCGTGATCAGCCCCTGCGCGACCTGCCCATTCCCTGTGCCCGCGTCCCACGCCTGTGCCCTTCCGGGAGCGACGAGCGCCAGCCAATGGAATAGGGCGATCGGGTAGCGCGGACGAAATGTCGCGTACGTCGCGGCGTGCGCAGAGAAGTGGTCAGAGAAGCCCTGCGTCGCGCGGGACATCAGGGAACGCCACCATCCTCGGCGACGAACGCGAGGTGCGTCGCGGTCGGGCTCAGGGCCAGGCGGCTGATCCCCTTCACACCGAACTCGGCGAAATCGGCGAGGATGTCCCAGCGCCCGTCGACGAGGATGAAGAGGCGCGTTCCGCTCCCCGCGATCAGTCGTCCACCGGGAGTCCAGAGGTGATAGTCGGCGCGCGGCAGAGCGGGCACCACGCGGCGCACGGCGTGCGTTCGGACGTCCACTTCGCTTATCCAACTCGTGTCCTTCCCCATCGCGAGGAAAGTGAAGGCATCGCGACCGGGGAAGCGCACGAGCGCGCGGCCGATGTCGCGGGCGACGGTGTCGACTCGCTCGGTGCGTGCATCGACTACAACGAGCGCATTCGGTTGTCCCAGCACGAAGGCACCGAGCGTAGCGTCACCGACCCAGACGTGATAGCCGACCGGCCGCAGAGCTGTGAGCACGAGTGAGGGCGCGCTCCCGTCGAAAGGGAAGCGCCAGAGCCGCTGTGTCGAATCGCGCTCGACGCGGATCACCGAGTAGGCGCCGCCACCAGGCATCGTCGTCGCCGAGTACTCGCTCTCTGGGGTCTGCGTGAGCTTCTGCGCGGCGCCGCCGCGGACGGACACGCGCCAGATGTCCGCCTGAGCATCCCCGCGGACGCTCGTGTAGAGGATCGCGCTTCCGTCCGCGGAGAATGAAGGCTGATTGTCGTAGCCGGCGCGGCGCGTGACGTTCACCGGTCGCCCGACGGAGACGCGTGAGCCCAGCTCGTTGAACGTGACAACGTAGATATCGGCCCCGCCCTGCGCGTTCGCGGCACTGGGGACGACCACCGCCAGCAGGGCGGCGCCGGCGAGTTGCTTCAGGTTTCGCATCGTTGCCTCACGCAAGAGTGTCAGAGCGCCGCTGGGATCAGCACCCCGCGGCACTCGCCGAATCCGATCCGCGCCGCGCCCGTTCGCTCGCACCAGCCACGGATGCTCACCTCATCTCCGTCGCCGAGGAACGACCGGCGCTCGCCATTCGCGAGCACGACGGGTTCCGCCCCGCGCTTCGTGAGCTCGAGCAGGCACCCGCGCTCGCCGCGCTCCACTCCGGAGACGGTCCCGCTCCCGAGCAGGTCGCCAGGGCGGAGGTTGCACCCGTTGCTCGCGTGGTGCGCGAGCATCTGGCCAAGCGTCCAGTACATCCGTGCGAAGGACCCGCGGCTGAGCCGCTCCGCTGGAGCGTCGGCCGCGCGCATCGCCGGGGTGCGGATCCACACTTCGAGCGAGATGTCCACTCCGCCGCGCTCCCGATCGGTCGCATCCGAGAGATACGGGAGCGGCGCCGGCTCGTCAGCGCCGCGGACACGCGCCGGCACGCGGAAAGGCTCGAGCGCCTCGAGCGTGACGAGCCAGGGTGACACCGTCGTCGCGAAGCTCTTCGAGAGGAAGGGGCCGAGGGGTTGATACTCCCACGCCTGGATGTCGCGCGCCGACCAGTCGTTCACGAGCACGAGGCCAGCGATCCGCGACTCAGCGTCGGCGATCGGCACCGACGTACCGAGCGGGTTCTCGCCCGCGACGAAGGCGCCCACCTCGAGCTCGTAATCGAGCCGCTCGGTCGGCCCGAATCGTGGCGGACCTGCGGGCGCGGCACTGGTCTGCCCGAGCGGGCGGCGCACCTCGGTGCCACTGACGACGAGCGACGACGCGCGGCCGTGGTAGCCGATCGGCACGTGGCGGTAGTTGGGCAGGAGCGGGTTCTCGGGTCGGAACATCGCCCCGACGTTCATCGCGTGTTCGACACTCGCGTAGAAGTCGGTGTAGTCACCGACCGCAGCGGGGAGTCGCATCGTCACGTCGGAGTTCGGGAGAAGCAGCGTCGCATCGCGTCGCGCCCGCGTGCCCTCGGGCGTATCGGCGCTGAGCATCCGGTGGGCGCGGCCGCGCAGCGCGGCGAGGGCCGGACGTCCGAGCGCGAGCAGGGCGTTGAGCGTGCGCTGACCGACCGCCGGCGCGAGCGCCGGATCCAATCCGTCGAAGTGACCGCCGTCGCGCGCCGCGCGCAGGTCGAGCACGCGGTCGCCGATCGCGATGCCGACGCGCGCGTCCCCTCCCTGCTCGAACACGCCGAAGGGGAGGTTCTGCAGGGGGAAGTCAGTGCCGCCCGCGTTCGCCGACTCGACCCAAGAGAGGATCGCGGGATCATGCGTCGCGTCGCGTGGCATCGTCAGAGGAGAGAGAGCTTGGTGAGGTCCTCGATCGGCTCCTCGAATGAGCAGGAGCCGAACGACCCGGCAAAGGCGGCGCGCGCCGCCCGCACCTGCGTGGTGGTCACTCGCAGCGACCGCCATCGGAGTCCGTCGGGCTCGGCGACGATCGCCGCAACGTCGCGCTCTTCGAGCAGCGGGGTGACCGCTTCGCTCGACGCCCCCTCGCGGAGCAGGAGCGCCGCGAGGAAGAGATTGAGGAAACCGTGCATCGTCGCACGCGGGCCATCGGCGGCGTACGTGAGCGCGAACTCGCCGCGGATCGGGTGGTGCAGTCCGGCCGTCGCCTTGAATCTCACCTTCGCCGCGACGCAGGCCGCGAGGAATCGCACGATGTCCGCCGTCCCCGGGAAGGCGTCGGCGGTCACGCCGCCGGTCCGCATCTTGGCGCGCAGGCCGTTCGCCGCGATGGCCTCGATCAGTGGCGTGGGATCGCGCCTCACGTCGACCTCGACGTAGATCGCGAACGTCGGGTCGAACACCGACGCGAGCGCGGCGACGGTCTCCACGTCCTCGGCGCGCGCCTCGATGGTGTCCACCTGCAGCCGTCCGCCGTACATCGCGTTGAATCGTTCGACCGTCTCGACATCGCCGACGCCCGCAAGCGCCGCGAGAGCCCACGGCTCCTCGTTCGCTCCCGAGACGCTCGGGGAGGCGAGTGCCAGCTCGTCCAACCGCGCCACCGGCACCACGAACCGCCCGAGCATCCGCTGGTGCGGTCCGCGGCGATACGAGCCATACCGCACCACCGCGTCCCGCATCGAGAGCGCTGCGGGGGGGAAGAGCCCCGCGTAGTCCACGAGGCCTTCGAGCAGCGTCTCGACCGCCGGCGAGCGCGTCACGCTTCTCCGGGACCGTGGAGACGCACCGGCTCCGACTTCGCGCGCAGCTTGATGTTCAGCATCTCGACGCCGATCGCGAAGGCCATCGCGAAGTAGGTGTAGCCCTTCGGGATGTGGTAGCCGAACCCTTCGACGAAGAGATTCCCGCCGATCATCACGAGGAAGGAGAGGGCGAGGATCTTGATCGTGGGGTGGCGCTCGACGTAGTCGGAGATCGGCCCCGCGGCGAAGAGCATCACGCCCAACGCGAGGACATTCGCGACGATCATCACCCAGACCTGCTGCACCATCCCGACGGCGGTGATCACCGAGTCGATCGAGAAGACGATGTCGACCACCATGATCTGGCTCACGACGCCCCAGAGGGTGGCTCGTGTTCCTGCTGCGGCGCGCTTCTCGTGGCTCCCCTCGAGCTTCGAGTGGACCTCGAAGGTCGCTTTGGCGATCAGGAAGAGCCCGCCGACGATGAGGATCAGGTCGCGGCCGGAGAAGCCGTTCCCCATCACCGAGAAGAGCGGCCGTTCGAGCCGCATGATCCAGGTGATCGAAAGCAGGAAGGCGATCCGCGTGACCAGCGCCCCCATGAGGCCGAGCTGCCGCGCCCGCGGCTGCTCGGCCGCCGGCAGCCTCGACGCGAGGATCGCGATGAAGATGATGTTGTCGATCCCCAGCACCAGTTCGAGCGCGGTGAGGGTGAGGAGACCGATCAGGATCTGCGGGTCAGCGAGCCATTCCATCGGGTCGGTACGGTTGGAGGAAGGTGTGGTTCAGTTGCCGGCGCGGATCGTGAGGGTCCAACGGCGCGGCTCGCCGGGGACCAGCCACGTGATCGACTGCCAGTCACCGAGCGCCTCGGTGTATCGATCGGGGGCGCCCAGCGATGGTCGGACCGCCAGCACCGGCGGCTCGCGACGGCCGAAGGGGACGCGCCGCGCATTCGCGTCACTCCCACCGCGCGCGATCACCACGCCGCAGTGCGGGATCCCTGCACCGTCGCAGGAGATCGAGAGCCGCGCTTCGTCCTGAACGACCTGGATCATCGATCGGGTGCCCGCGAGGTCGAGCCATCCGGTCAGGGTCGTCTTCTTCGGCAGCGACCAGGGCGTCGAGAGGTCGCGCGAGCGGCCATCAAGCATCAGCCGCGGCCATTTGCCGTCCCCCTCAGTCACCCCGCCCACCGCCTTCGCCCCTTTGACGCGGGCGATCCGGAATCGCCCCGCTTCGGGGAGCCGGAGTCGCGTGTTCGCGCGCAGTGGCATGAGGAGGTTCGCGCTCCACAGGAATGGGAGCCGATGCGGACCGTTCGTGAGCGCTTCGTATCGCGCCTCGACGACGCCATCGGGCCGCACGAGCAACGTGCGCGTGAGGACCCAGGGGAGGCGCTCCCCGCGCCAGCGACAGATGAGCCGATGGCCCTCGGCGTCGGTGTGCAGCGCGACCTCAGGCGACTGCAGGCGTGCTTCGCCTCCGACCGGGATCGGACGACCACCGATCCCCTTCACCCATTCGGGGACCGTGCCGCCGCCGGCCGCCGGCGCGCACTCATCCCACCCTGCTCCAGCGAGGGGCGACTCCCCGGCGGTCGGGCCCGCGCCGATCGGGGACTGCACGAGCCATTCACGGCCGAAGAGATGCAGGGAGCGGATCCGCCCGCCGTGCCGGGGCACCACCTCGACCCGAGCGTCCCCGCCCTCGAGGGCGATGAAGCCCGGCTCGCCTGAGGTCTCGCTCGGAGCAGCCCGCGCGCGTTCCCCCACCGCTCTCGCGCTCCTCAGCCGATCGCCGCGACGTCCACGCCGCGCGTCGCGAGCACCCGCGCCACCGTCTCGCCGATCTTGTTGTTCGGCGTGCTGGCACCGGCGGTGAGTCCGATCCGCACCGGTCCCTCGGTCGGCATCCAATCGGCGGTCTCGACCTCCTTGCCGTCCGCGAGGTCGCGGTGACGCACGACGCCGCGTGCCGGATCGATCCCCGCGGCGTCCTCGACGTGGAAGGTGCGCACGCGCTCGGCGCAGAGCGCGGCGAGCGAGATCGTGTTGCTCGAGTTGTAGCCGCCGATGACGAGCATCAGGTCGAGCGGCTCGGTGAGCAGGGCATTCACCGCATCCTGCCGATCCTGCGTCGCGCTGCAGATCGTGTCGAAGGTGCGGAAATGCTCGAGCCGGTGTGCCTCACCGTGGGCGCGCGCCATCGCCGCCCCGACTGCCTCGCCGATCGCCAACGACTCGCGTGCGAGCATCGTGGTCTGGTTCGCGACGCCGACGCGCCGGAGGTGGATGTCAGGATCGAAGTGCGGACTCGCGGCGTGGGCGTACGCGGCGATGAAGGCGTCGCGCCCGCCGGCGAAGCGTCCCTCGATGTATGCGATCACATCCTCGGCCTGCCGCATGTCGCGCACGACGAGATAGGTGCCGGAGGGATACTTCTCGGCCTGCGACGCGGTCGCCCGCGTCTCTTCGTGGTAATACTTGCCGTGGATCAACGAGGTGAAACCGTCCTTCGCGTACGCCTCGACCCGCTTCCACACATTCAGCACTGAGCCACAGGTCGTGTCGACCATCACGCAGCCGATCGCGCGCAGTGTCTCGAAGTCGTGGATCGTGACGCCGAAGGCGGGGAGGATCACGACATCGGCCGGGGCGACTTGCGAGTAATCGAACCCCTTGTCGCTCGGCTTGAGGAAGACGACCCCCATCTCCCTGAGCTTCGCGTTCACGTGCGGGTTATGGATGATCTCGCCGGCGAGGAAGATGCGCCGGTCAGGGAACTTCGCCCGCGTCTGGTACGCATACTCCACCGCCCGCTCGACCCCGTAGCAGAACCCGAACTCCTTCGCCAGACGGATCGTCACCGGACCGGCGACGAGGGTGTGGTCGCGGGCGAGGAGGAGGTCCACCAGGTGGCCGTCATAGTCGGCCGTCAGGGTGTCCTGGACCTCGGTCTTGAGGCCGAATCCCTTGCGGAAGTAGGTGGACTCGGGAGGCATCAGCGAAAGATAAGCCCCGTGGCTGGGACCGGCACCGCGCGTCACCGGCGCTCGCGCCCCGCCGGGACCCCGCGTAACTTCGGCCCGGATGAGCGACCACTTCGATCTCTGTGTCATCGGCGGCGGGCCGGCAGGCGAGAAGGGAGCGGCGCAGGCCGCCTACTTCGGCAAGAAGGTCTGCCTCGTCGAACGCTCGCCGAAGCCGGGGGGCGCCGCCGTCAACACCGGCACCATCCCCTCGAAGACGCTGCGCGAGACCGCCCTCTACTTCAGCGGACTCCGCCAACGCGGCCTCTACGGCGTCGAGTACCGCGTGAAGTCGAACATCACCGTCGGCGACTTCATGCACCGCGAGCGCACCGTGGTCGAAGCCGCGTGGCAGATGATCGAGGCGAATCTCGAGCGCCACAAGATCGAACGGGTGCAGGGGCAGGCGCACTTCGTCTCCCCCGACGCGATCGAGGTCACCCGGTTCAAGCAGCCGCCGCGCCGGATCACCGCCGACATCTTCCTCCTCGCGACCGGATCGCGCCCCGCGCACCCGACCGAGATCCCCTTCGATGGGCGTCTCGTCGTCGACAGCGACGACGTCCTCACGCTCACTGCGATCCCGAAGCGGCTCGTGGTGATCGGCGGCGGCGTGATCGGCTGCGAGTATGCGGGGATCTTTGCCGCGCTCGGCGTGCGGGTCACGATCGTCAACAGCCGATCCCGTCTCCTCATGCAGCTCGACAGCGATCTCTCCGACGCCCTGCGCCAGGAGATGACGCGGCGCCTGGGCGTGCAGGTCGTGCTCGACGCCGAGGTGCGATCGGTGAAGACGGAAGCCGAGATCGCGGCTGTCACGCTCTCCGACGGACGCGAACTGGTGGCCGACTGCGTCCTCTACTGCGCCGGTCGCGAGGGCAACGTGCACGACCTCGCCCTCGACGCCGCAGGCGTGAAGACGAACGCGCGGGGATTCGTTCAGGTCGATCCGCAGTTCCGCACGGCGAATCCCCGCGTCTTCGCGGCTGGCGACCTGGTCGGCTTCCCTGCCCTCGCCAGCGCCGCGATGGAACAGGCGCGCGTCGCGATGTGCCACGCCTTCGACCTCAAGTACAAGACGCAGGTCTCGGCCGTGCTCCCCTATGGTGTCTGGACCGTCCCCGAGATCGCCACCGTCGGATTGGGGGAGGACGAAGCCCGAGCGCAGGGCATCAACGTCGAGATCGGGAAGTCCTCCTTCCGCGATAATCCGCGCGGCCAGATCATCGGCGACACCGAGGGATTCGTGAAGCTGGTCTTTCGGACCGACGACCAGCAGCTCATCGGGGCGAGCGTGTTGGGAGAAGGGGCCTGCGAGCTCATCCACATCCCCGCCGCAGTCATGCAGTTCGGGGGGACGCTCGATTATTTCATCCAGTGCGTCTTCAACTATCCGACCCTCTCTGACGCATTCAAGTACGCGGCATACGACGGCCTCCAGCGCCTGCAGAAGCGGGTGAGCAAGGCGATGGAGGCGCGCAGCCGCAGCGCTACCCCGGGGGCCGGGTCTGGGTCGCCGCCGGTACCTGGTAGCGCCTGAGCGCCTCCTTCACGAAGTCCGGCAGCGCGCGCTTCGTGATCGTCCCCTTGTCGACGCAGACCACGGTGAGCGTCGCCGACGCGCGGTGCACGAGGTCGCGCGCCCGGAACGCCTCGAAGCGCATCGTGATCGCACTCTCGCCGAGTCGCGAGACACCGACCCGGATCTCCATCAGCTCATCCATCTCGGCCGGTGAGTGGAACTCCACCGAGAACGCCTTGCGCGGCAACTGCACCTGCCGTTGCACCCGCATCACCTCGTAGGGGAGCCCCGCTTCGCGGAACATCTCGTGCTCCGCAGCCTCGAAGAGGCGGATGTAGGTGCCGTAGTAGATGATCCCCAGCGGATCGCAGTCGCTCCAACGGACACGTTCCTGCACCGCGAAGGGGAAGGTCGGGAGGTCTTGCTTCACGAGGCAGTCACCTGACGGCGGATGAGGGGAACGCTGACATTCGACGCACGCCCTGAATGGTAGCTTCGGCTACATGCTCCGCACGATCCTGATCCCACTCGACGGTTCGACACTCGCGGCGCGGGCCCTCCCCTTCGCGCTCGATCTCGCGCGCCGCACCGGGGGCGCCGTACACCTCATCCGCTCCCACGTCTCGATCGCCATCTCCGCGGCGTCCGCCGAGGGCACGCTGCTCTCGTCCGAGATGCTCGCGGTCGACGACTCGCTCCGCAAACGCGCCGCCGACGACACGACGGGAACCGCGAAGCACCTCGCCGACGAATGGGGACTCCCCGTGTTCGCCCACGCCGAGGATGGGAGTGCTGGCGCGGCGATCACCGCCGTCGCCGACCGCGTTGGCGCCGACCTGATCGTGATGACGACGCACGGAGAGGGCGGGTTCACCCCCGGATGGCTCGGCTCGGTGACCGATCACGTGATCCGGCATTCCCACCGGCCGGTGGTCGCGCTCCCGGAGCACGATGCTCACGGCGGCGCTCCGATCGCGCCCCGCTCGATCCTCCTGACGCTCGATGGGAGCGCCCGCTCGGAGAGGATCCTCCCGGCGGCCAGCGAGCTCGCGCTCGCGCTCGGCGCGCGCGTCGAGTTGATCCGGGTCATCTCCCCGTATATCCCGGGCGACGTCGCCTCCACACTCACGGCCGAGTCCCCCGATCCCTTCGGCATCGACACCGTCTCGGCACGCGCGAAGGAGGCCCTCGACGTCGTCGCGGAGCGGCTGCGGAAGCTCGGGCTCGAGGTCACCGCCACGTTGCGCGTGCATCTCTCGCCGACGCGGGCGCTCCTCGACCACATCAGGGCGACCGATCCCGATTGCGTCGCGATCGCATCGCAAGGTCGCGGCTTCTCGCGCCTCTTCCTCGGCTCGGTGGCGGACAAGCTCGTACGGTCCGCGGGACGCCCGGTGCTCGTTCTGCGTCCCTCTGATGCGTAGGGCCGGAGCTCAGCGGGCGTAAAGACCGGGGGTCAGGAAGGGCGCGAGCGCGTACGTCACGAGCACCTCGTACGCCGCCTGCCGGTCGATCCGTCCGTCGGTCAGGATCCCGACTGCACCCTTGCCTTGCTTGGTGCCCCGCTCGGCGACGAGCGCATCCATCGCGTGCCCGAGTTCCACGCCGGCACGGATCATCGTGGCGACCGCGTTGGGAAGAGGCATCGCGAGCGAACCGCCGATCCCTTCGCGCCCGTCACGATGGACGACGACGCACCAGGCGCAGGTGCGCATCCCGCTCGGCGAGTCCACGACTCCGCCTTCGAGCCCGACGCCGAGATCCGCGTCGAGGGCGACGCGCGCCGCACGCGCGCGTTCGCGCGCACCACGGATCGTCTCCTCGTCGCCGAATGGCTGGTCGGGCACTCCACTGGGAACGGCGAGCGCGTCAACAACGACTCCGGGTGCGGCCGACCGCAACACCGCGCGCACCGCCGCGAGCTTTACCGGGTTTGCCGATCCCACAACGACGCGTTGCACCGAATCGAGCATCCGCCGAATCTAGGGACGCCGCGCTATCTTCGCGTGATGACGGCGCTCGCGCGTCCCCCCGCTTACGCCTTCGTCGGCGGACGGCTCTGGCTCGATTTCGTGAACACCGACGACGCGCGGCTCGGCGTCCGCGTGGACACCATCGACTCGTTCGAGCGTTACGTGGGCTGGCTCGAAGCGGCGCACATCGTCGACGCGGAACGTGCCGCCGCATTGGTCCGTCGCTCGATCGCGCAGCCCTCCGGCGCGGCGGCGGCGCTGGTCGAGGCGCGGCGAGTGCGAGCGGCGCTCCGCATCCTCGCGGAGCGGGGCCGTACCGACCAAGGCGAACGGGCGCGCGAAGCGGCGCTCGCCGAGATCAATCGGGTCCTCGGTCGTTCGGTTGGGACACGGCGGGTCGAAGCGCTACCGGACGGGGGCTACGTCCGGAGCTTCGTGCCGGTCGGTGACGCCTTCGGCGGGCTCGTGATCCCGGTCGTCGAATCGGCGGTGGATTCCCTCGTGCGCGGTGAGCTCATGCGGCTCCGCGGATGCGCCGATCGACGCTGTCCACGTCAGTTCGTCGACGTCACTCGCTCGCGTACGCGCCGGTGGTGCGATATGAACACTTGCGGGAATCGCGCGAAGGCTCAGCGATGGCGGCGGAAAGGCTGACGTCGCCCCTTCCGTTCGTCCGGAGTGAACGGCTCCTCCAACGCGTCCACGAGCGCCTCGAAGGAATCGGCCCGCACCGCCCCGCGCTGTCCGCGCGTCACGACGAATCGCAACGGCCGGTCGAGCGCGGGGAGCTCCTCGGCCACCAGCGTCCGCGCGAGCTTCTCGGGGAGCTGGAGCCGCGCAACGCCAACCGCGGTGCCGTCCGGCCGCTCCTCCACCTCGTAGTGCAGCGCGACTGAACGGTCGCGGATCATCACCGCGGCCGGCAGGGCGAGCCACTTCTCCCGGTCCGTGCGAGGAACGAACGCATTCCGGTCAAACAGCAACGGCGCGTTGCGGAACCCGTTGAGGTCGTGCGCGCTGGCGAGCTGCGCGGCGTACCACGCCGCGAGCTCCGCTTGACTCAGGCGCGGGGTCGTTCCCCCCGACCGACGCCACACCTCGCGCAGCTCGTCGATTGCCGCGCGGTTCTTCGGCACCGCCTGGTGGCGGGCTTCGCCGCGCGCCAGCGCCTCGGCGAACGCAAGCCGCGCCGCCTCGAGCATCTCCGGCGGGAACTCCTCGACCGGCTCGCGGTCCCGCTCGAGTTCGAACCCCGCATAGGTGACGCGATGCTCGAGCGCGAAGGGACGCTCGCGCCGCGACGGTTCGAACACCAATCGAGGCGGGTGGCGCGTCGCCTGCGCGCGGATCACGTCGGGCGGGATCTGAGTCCCCTCGATCGCCGCGCGCGGCACCCCGAACTTGTCAGCGAAATATCGAAGTGAGCCAGTGACCGCTCCCCAACTCCCGCAGACACTCGTCTTCGAGACACGCGCTTCCTCGCCCGTCACTGTCAGCTCATCGATGACCAGCGCAAAGGGCGCGATCCGCGCGAGGAGCTCGACCCACCGCCGCTCGATCGCCCGCGATGCGCGCGGCATCTGCGTCGGGAGTGATAGGCGCACCGACCGGTAGATGCTCGCCATCGCCAGCGCCGCATCCTCCATCGACTTCACGAGAACGCCGCGCCCCTCGGCCCAGCGCTCGATGCTCTCGTCGAAGAGCTGCCGCGGCAGGCCGTACACCTCGCCGAGGAAGCCGCACCTCGAGAAGGCCTCCGCATACACGTTGTACGTCGTGAGGTGGTCGCTCCCCGCGACCGTGAGGCCGCCGAGGTCCCGATCCTCGCGCGTCATCCGATGCAACGACTCGATGCTCGCCATCACCGCGACGTACGGCAGCAACTCGTCGTCGCAGTGCACGAGCAACTCAGCCCACGCCCGATCCACCGGCATCGCCTCGACCGCGCGGCCGTATTGGGTGAGCTTGCCGCCATCGACGATGCCGCGCGATTCGAGGAGCGCCAGGGCGTTGCGGTACGATCGCTTGTCGAGCGGCACCGGGAGGTCGAGTTCGTCGGCCCGCACCCCGAGCGCCGCGCAGGTCAGCGCGACGCGCTCCGAATCGCCGGCCAGCTGGAACTCGGGGGCGGTCGGCCGGAGATCCTCGAACTCGATCGCCCGGTCTGAGAGGAGGAAGACGCGCCCGCCCGCCACGCGACCGTGGACGCGCCCCGCCATCTGCAGGATCTCGTTCGCCCCAAGGTGGAGCCGTGTGAGGACGTTGCGGCCATTCTCGACGACATTCGCGAACCGCGTGTCGTCGATCACGACCGTATCGAGCCCCTGCACATTGAGCGCGCTCTGCCCCGCCGCGGTCATCGCCAGCAGGAATGGCTTCTTCACCGACCCGTCGAGGAATGGGCGCAGCACGCGGATCGGCTCGCCGCCGTGATAGAACGCCACTTCCATTCGCGGATAGCGCGCGGCGACGTCGGTTGCGACCTCTTCCACCCCGGCGCGCGTCGGGAGGAACACGCCGATCCCGCGCTGCTCGCGGATCGCCTGCTGCAGGAACTTGTCGCTAAGGAACCCGACCGGCTTCTTCCGCTCGACAACTACCCGCGCCGCCTTCGTCGGGTCGAACGCGGTCGACTCGATCACCTCGGCGGCGTCGAGGTAGCGCGCGTAGAACGCCGGATCGACCGTCGCAGAGAGCCAGATGAAGCGGCATCCGGTGCGCTTGCCGAGCGCAAGGCAGAGCTCGAGCTCGGCCGAGGTCTGATGGATCTCATCGACGACGAGCGTGTCGTGCGGCCGGATGTCCCCGTCCTGGAACCAGCGACGCGCGATCCCCGTGGTGACGATCACGACGTTCCAGGTCGGCGTCTCGGGTGTCGCTTCCCGTTCGCGATTGACGACACCGACGCGCAGGTGATCGGTCGCGAGGAGTGCTTTGGCGATCGGCCGCACCGCGAGGGTCTTGCCCGTGCCGGTGCCGGCAACGATCCCGAATCCCAACCGCGGCCTCGCCGGCGATGCGGCGAGTCGCTCGGTCAGAGCGATGAGTTCGGCGCCTCTCGTCTGCCAGAGGAGGGTCGGGATGTCGAGCGTGAACGCGAGTTCGATCGTCTCGCACGCCGCGCGCGTCGGCGCGATGATGATGATCCGGCCGCGCGCATCCCCTGCCCCGACGAATGCCTCGTGATCGGGAGGGAGATAGGGATCACGGACATCGCGGATCGGTGCAGGACGGTCGCTTACGGTCGCTCCGGTTTCTTGCGCCGGTCGACCGGTGCCGGCGCTGGAGGTGGGGCGGTCCTCGGTGCGGATGGCGCGGGCGTCGCGCGAACACCAGGAGTCGCCGTCCGCACCGGGGCAGAAGTCGATGTCCGCACCGGTGCGGGAGCGCTCGGACCGTAGATCACGAGCGCATTCGTCGGCTTCTGCCGCAGTGCGGTGGCGCAGTCGGTCGGGGCCGGTTGTCGCGCCGCCGGTACGCCGTCGACCCAGATTCGGCATTTCCCGGCCGGCGGCAACATCCCAGTGGGCACGCCAGCCGCTTCCGCACGCGCGGCCTCGCGCACCGCCGTCTGCGCGGCGAGTGGCAAAGGCGCGAGGACGAGCAATGCGCTCGCGCGAGTGAGGGCCTGCCTTGGGAGGGATCGCATCGCAGGGTGGACGAGGGAAGATACCCCGCCGCCACAAGCCCGTTCAGTCCCCGAATCGGATCCCGAGCGCGCGCGCCGTCCGCACAACATCGTGTTTCGGGTCCACGCGCTTCGGCACGCTCAGCGCCTCGACGATCGGGACGGTCACGATGTTCGGGGTCTGGAGCGCGACCATATGGCCCCACTTCCCGTCGGCGACCGCCTGCGTTGCCGCGCCCCCGAACCGCGTTGCGAGCAGCCGGTCGTAGCCCGTCGGCATCCCGCCGCGTTGCAGGTGGCCGAGGACCATCGACCGGCACTCCTTCCCGGTCTGATCCTGGATCTGCCGCGCGAGGCGCTGGGCGATCCCACCCACCCGTCGGTTCTGGCCAGGCATCGAGTCCCCGATGATCGAGACCTCACCCGCCTTCTCGGTCGCACCCTCGGCGACGACGATGATCGCGAACTTCCTCCCGCTCCGGTCGCGCTCCATCACGGCCTCGCACACGCGGTCGAGCGTGAACGGGATCTCAGGGATGAGCACCACGTCGGCCGAGCCGGAGACGCCGGAATGCAGCGCGATGAATCCGGCATCTCGTCCCATCACCTCGAGCACCATCACGCGGTCGTGGCTCTCGGCGGTCGTCTGCAACTTGTCGATCGCTTCGATCGCGGTCTGCACCGCGGTGTCGAAGCCGAAGGTCGTGACCGTCCCGCTCACGTCATTGTCGATCGTCTTCGGCACGCCGACGATCCGCATCCCCTTGTCGACCAGCCGCTGCGCGATCGCGAGCGATCCGTCCCCGCCGATCGCGATCATCGCCTGGATGCCGAGGTTGCGCGCATTGTCGATCAACTCGTCCGATCGGTCCACTTCCTTCCACGATCCATCGGACTGCTGCGCGGGGAAGGAGAAGGGATTCCCGCGGTTCGTCGTGCGCAGGATCGTCCCGCCGAGGTGCGCGATCCCCCGCACCGTCGAGGCCGTCATCGGGATCACCTCGTCCTCGCCGAGGAGCCCGGCATAGCCGCGCTTGATGCCGAGGACCGTCCACCCGCGGTCGAGGGCGGAGAGGGTGGCGGCGCGGATGACGGCGTTGAGGCCGGGAGCATCACCGCCGCCAGTAGAGATGGCTAAACGCAAGGGCTACGAGTCGAGATGGGAGAAGGGAGATGCGAGCGCGCGGGAGAAGGTGATGCCTCACTCACGGCCGCGTAAGGTCCGCCGGCCTCCGGCACCTAGTGTCCCGCATCCCGCATCAGCGCGAGGACCTCCCCCGGCTGCGCGTGCCGGCCGAGTGCCTTCTTCGAGAAGATCAGCTTCCCATCGAGCGTGACCTCGAACACCCCGCCGCCCGAGGGTGTGAGCCCCACCTCGGCCGCGGGAAAGGCCTCCCGGATCGCGGCCATCAAACTGATGGCCCGTGGCTCGTAGTTTCAGAGCGTGCAGTATTCGATGGTGACTAGCAACAGAGGAGAGATGGGAGATGGAAGATGTAAGGAACTGCTGAAACCTACTACCTCTCCCTTGTCCCGCATCCTGCGCCGCGGTCAGCGGGCGTACGGCACCCCGGCGAGGTTCGCGAGCTTGGCGATCGTCGAGTCCTGCCTCGCCACCACCCCGCGCAATGAATCGAGTGCGAACTGCAGCTCCGTCGTCCGCGACGCGAGATCCTCCAGCGTGCTCGTGAGGTCCAGCGACTGTTGCAAGGCGTCGAGCTGCGCGTTCGGGTCCTGGTAGCAGGAGCTCGTGACGAGCGTGAGGAGGAGGACGAAGGCCGACAAACGCAGGGGACGCGGCATAGGGGGATCCCGAGGGCGAAGGAACGATGACGCTCTGACGCGCGAATCTACGCACCCTCCGCGCACCCCGTTCGGAGGCGCCCGTGACGCGCGGTTTCTCCCTGATCGAGCTCGTCCTCACCTGTGCCCTCCTGGGCCTCGTCGCCGGTATCGCGGTGCCGCGCACCCACGACGCCCTGAACGCGATCCGGGTCGCGCAGGCGGGCCACGAGGTTGCCGCCGCACTCACCATCGGGCGCGCCGCCGCCATTCGTCGCTCCGATTACGCACGCGTCGTCGTGGATGAGGTGAGCGGCAGCATCCGGGTCGAGTCCGGCATCGACACGCTCTTGCTGCGTCCCCTCCGCGAGATGCACCGCGTCTCTCTCCGCGCCTCTCGCGACACCGTGACTTATTCCCCGACGGGGCTAGGCTACGGAGTCTCAAATTCGACGATTGTTGTCTCACTCGGCGCACGGGCCGAGACCGTGACCGTCAGCCGTCTGGGAAGGACGAGACGAAGCTGGTAGGGAGACGAAGAAGGGCCGCCCGTGCCGGGCGGCCCCCTCACATCTCCCACCTCCCCTCTGCCGTTCAAGTGCCGAAGTCGTACCCGACGACCGAGATCCGCGGGATCTCCTGCCCGATCATCCGTTCGACCGTGCGCACCATCCCGATGTCGTCGGCGCACATGAAGGTGAAGGCATCCCCTTCCTTCGCCGCGCGGCCGGTGCGGCCGATCCGGTGCACATAGTCCTCGGCCTGCTGCGGCACGTCGTAGTTGATCACGTGCGAGATGCCCGAGATGTCGAGACCCCGCTGCGCGATGTCGGTAGCGACGAGGATCCGGATGCCGCCTTCCTTGAATTTCGCGAGCGCCTGCTCGCGCTGAACTTGGGAGCGGTCGGCGTGCAGCGCCTCGGCTTCGAACCCGGCGTCGGTCAGGTGCTGCACGACACGGTCGGCCCCGTGCTTGGTGCGGGTGAAGACGAGCACCGAGTCGAGCGTGCCCATCTCCCGCAGGAGGTGTGCGAGGAGTTCCGTCTTCTTGCTCTTCGGCACTGGGTACACGAAATGGCGCACCGTCGTCGCAGCCTGCGATCTCCTGCCCACCTGCACCACCACCGGCTTCCGCAGGTACTTCCGGGCCAGCGCCTCCACCTCGGGAGGCATCGTCGCCGAGAAGAGGAGTGTCTGCCGATAGGCAGGGATCGTCGCGACGATCCTGTTGATCTGCGGCGCGAAGCCCATATCGAGCATCCGGTCGGCCTCGTCGAGCACGAGCGTCTCGAGCTCGTCGAACACCACGTTCTGCTTCTCGAGATGGTCGATCAGCCGTCCAGGGGTCGCGACGATCACGTCGACGCCGGCGCGCAGCGCGGTGACCTGCGTCTCGTAGCCGACCCCACCATAGACCGAGACGACATCAAGGCCCGTCCCCGTGCCGTACTTCCGGAAACTCGCCTCGACCTGTTGGCAGAGCTCCCGAGTCGGTGTCAGGATGAGTGCTCGAGTCCGGTGCGGACCACCCATCAGCCGTTCGATGATCGGGATCGTGAACGCGGCGGTCTTCCCCGTGCCCGTCATCGCGAGCCCCATCAGGTCGCGCCCCTTCAACGCGAGGGGCACCGCCTGCGATTGGATCGGCGTCGGCCGCGTGTATCCAGCCGCCGCGAGCGAGGCGAGCATCGGCGCGCTCAGGCCGAGGTCCGCGAACGTCTCCGTCACCGCGCTCGCCTCGGCTTCAGCGAGCGTTAACGTGATCTCGACCTCGCCCTTCGGGGGATGCGAGACCTTCGGACTCTTCGGTTCCTTCCGTACGCGCTTCGTCATGGGCATCGAGCGCAATCTAGCCGGGCGCGCGGAGCTCAGAGAGCAGGAGAGCATTGATCCGCGCCGGCACCTCCTCCATCACCACGTGCCCGCCGTCGACGATCCACGTGAGCCGTCCCGCAGGGAGTCGTGCGGCAAGCCGCTCAGCGTGGACCGGCCGCACCGTCCGGTCGCGCGTCCCGAAGATCACGTGGGTGGGAGTCGTCAGAGCGCTCACGTCGTGTTCGGACCAGGGTTCCCACGCGAACTCGCGGAGCATCTGGAACTGGGCGCGCACGACCGCAGGGAACTGCGAGGGCGCCCAGTACTCGTCGATGTCACGTTCGGTGAACCACCCGAGCTTGCCGTGCACCCGGCGCTGGATGATCTCGACGACTCGACGTGGGATGAGTAGCGATGGGAGTGCCCCGGGTAGGGGCGGCAGGAATGGAGCGAGGACGCGCCAGGGCGGCACGAGTCCGAATCCCACCGGACCGAAGAGGACCAGGCGCGCGATCACTCCGGGCCGTTCGATCGCGCACTGCGCCGCGATCCTGCCTCCCATCGATTGCGCGACGAGGAGCGATGGTCGAACGCCGAGCGTGTCGATCACCTCGCCGAGTCGCTGCGTGAGCGTCGCGAGTGAGTAGTCCCCGCGTCCGAGCGGTGCGTCGGAGAGGCCGTGGCCCGGAAGGTCGATGGCGATCACGCGGCAACCGGCATCGGCGAGGGGTCCGATGTTGTGCCGCCAGAGGTACGACGACACCGCCCACCCGTGCACGAAGAGGACCACTGGCCCGGTGGCCAGCCCCGCCTCCAGCAGGCGCAGCCGCAACCCATCGGCCAGCGTCAGCGTCCTCGTGGTGATCCCCGCGACCCCAGCGGGGAACCACGATTCAGGCGGGAGCCGCGTCGGGATCTCCGACCGCCGTCAGATCAGGTCGATGCCGCGACCGGAGAGCCGCGCGATCAGTCCGATCCGGAACGTGATGTCGCACCACCGCTCATCGCCGGCGTGCGTGCGCTCGAGCGGGTACATCGGCCAGACGTAGGGATTCGACGAGTGCGGCATCGCCATTCCCTTGTGCGGGTGCCAGACGCCGCTGCGGTCGGAATCGTCCACGAATCTCTCGTACATCCGGGTCCAGTTCTCGTTGCGCCGGAGGAAACCGAGGCGCGCCATCAGCTCGAGCCACGCGAGCGCTGCGGGCACGTCGGCCTCGACCGCATTGCGGTGCGGCAACTGGTCGCCGAGGACGAGGGCCGGCATCGGCAGCATCTGCGTTCCGATCATCTGCACCGCCTCCTGCCGAGGGAGAGGGCGCGTGAGATAGTCGTAGAGCAGTGCCATCGCCTCGTAGTGCTCGCTCTGGAAGAGCGGCATGTGGGCGATGAGGTGGAGCGAGTTCATCGTCGGCGGGAAGGCCTCGGGATGCAGCACCTGGCGATTCCCCACCCGGATCCACGGCTTCTCGGCCAGTGGTGAGCGAAGGAAGTCAGCCATCCGATCGATCGTCCGACGGGCGAGGCCGCGCAGACGCGGATCCCCCTCGAAGCCGCTGCCGGCGAGAGCCGCACCAGCCGCCTCCCGCAATGACTGTCGCTGCAGGATGAGGAACTCCTGCTCCACCTTCGGCTTCGTCGGAGCGAGTTCGTACAGTTGAGCGCGATCAGTGTCCTCGGCCAGCAACCGAAAGAGCACGCGGCGGGTGTGTACGAGGGGCGGGGCGTCCTTGTCCCAACCGCACTCAGTGAGCCGCCGGAACGCGGGGATCGTCCCGATCCCCTCGAAGTGCTCAGAGCGCTGGGACGGGAGACTGAGCATCGAGCCGTTCCACACCCCATCCACCGCAGCCTGCACGGCGAGTTCGAGTGCCCCGCGGTCGGTGTACGGAAGCAGTCGCACCGTCGGTCCCGCCGCCTCGCCGAGCCGCGCTACCTCGATAGTGGCGCGATACTGAATCGGCCCCCCGGCGTGGTCGAGGATCCATTCCAGCGGAAATGGCACCGAGGGAGGGGGCGGCGGCGGCGGCGAGAACACCGAGGGTGGCGTTACGACAGGTGTGGTCAACGGTCGGATCCGAGGCTAAAACCTTGTGAAGCAAGCAGATGGAGGTGAAAGTGTGTTCCTCCGCTCGCTGAAAGGCTAAAGGATACCATTCCGCCGCGAAAGCGCCAGATTCACCGCCGATGCGGGGAGAGTTCGTCGACGTGCTCGGGTGCCGGATCTACTACTACGCCGCTGGCTCGCGCGGGGTGGGTGAACCGGTCGTCCTGTTGCACGGGTTCCCGACCTCGTCCCGGCTCTGGCACGCGGTGGTCCGGGACTTCCCTCCGGGGCACCGGCTGGTCGTCTGCGACCTTCCGGGGTTCGGCCGGTCCGATCCCCCGCGCGAGTTCTCGGTCGGCTCGTGGGCGCGCGATGTCGTCGGCCTGCTCGACGAGCTGCGGATCTCGCGTGCTTGCCTCGTCGGTCACGGGCTTGGCGGCGCCATCGCCGAGCGGGTCCAGCGAGATGCACCCTCGCGGGTCACGCACCTCGCGCTCCTCTCGGCGCCGGCCTTCGGGGTGGCGCCGCGGCGACTCGCACGATTGGCCCGAGTGCTGCTGCCGCTCGCCGAGCACGCGCCACCGGGATTCCTTGCCGGACTCGTCCAGGGATCGGTGCTGAGCGGATTCGCCGACCGCGAGCGCAGTCGGCTCACTATCGACACCTGCTTGCAACCCTTCACGACGATCGCCGGTCGCCGACTTCTCGCATCGCACCTGCGGGCGCTCCAGCTCGCCGAGAGCGCAGCGGCGGATGCCGGATCGACTGGCTCGCGCGTCCCGACCGCGATCCTCTGGGGCGGTGCCGATCCCTTCTATCCCCCGTCACTCGGCGAACGACTGCGCGACTCGATCCCCGGAGCGACGCTCGAGATCATCCCGGGCGCCGCGCACTTCACGCCGGAGGATGCGCCCGAACGGGTGATCGCGACGCTGAGTGCCCTGCTCTCGCGCTGACGCGCGTCAGAGGTCCTTTCGCGTCTCGTCGACGGCTTCTGCGACACGCTGCACGTCGCGGGCAAGTGCGCGCATCTCCTGCGTCACCGGCCCCTGGTCCGAGAGGCGCGCATCGAGGCCCGAACTGCGCAACTTCATCAGGTCGAACTTCATCGACTCGAGGACGAGCAGCGCGTTCTCCTGCTGCTGCGCGAGGGCGGTTCGGCGTTCGGCCAGCTCGCTGAGAGTCTTGAACTGGCGCTCGAGGAGTTCGACGCGGCGCTCGCGTTCCGGGGCGTCAGTCGGGAGCTTCTCGGCCTCGGCGATCCGCGCCTTCAGTCGCACGAGCGCGTCGGGCGAAGCATCGGTGTCGAGCGCATGGAGCGCCCCGGCGAGTGTGCGCACCCGTTCGACCAGCGACTCCACCGTCGGAAGGATCTCCGGCAGGAGGGACTTCTCGCTCTCCGGCAGCCGCGCGAGCAGGGAACGGATCTGCGCGCGCGAGGCATAGGCGTCACGGACCGAGCGACCCTGCGGTCCCTCGAGCACATCGCTCGGCACACCCTCGAGGATCGCCTCCGCGGCTGACGAGGCTCGCGGCGCCGGCAGCCTCGCCTCGATCCGCCTCAGTGGCTGCTCATCGCCGCCGTACTCTGGGCGTTCCGGTCGACGGAAGACATCGCGGATCGGGATCCCGTCGGCCCAGAGGCCCGACAGTCCACGGATGACACCGAACCCCAGCCCGATCGCGGGAAAGAGTACCCAGGGAAAGCCGGGGGTGATGAAGATGTTGATCATCGCGAGCATCGAGATCGTCACGGCGCTCCCTGCGATCCGTCGGCGAACACCGAGGATCCGCTCGGCGGGCGTCCGCTTCGTCAGCTCGAGGCGCTGCAGCTCGATCGCGGCCACGCGGAACTCCTCTCGCACACCGCTCGGCCGTCCGCGAACCTCCTCCTTCCACCGCCGCTGTTCCTCGCGCCACCGACGGAGGATCTCCTTGCCGCTCTCGCGCGCGTTCGGGTCGAACATCCAGTCGCGCGGCAAGGGCGGAAAGGGCGGCGCCGGTAACGGCGTGGAGTGTTTGAGCCGATCGATCGGATCCTCGTCGTCGAGGTGTCCCTGGACCGTGCCCACCGTCGCGGGACGACTGCGACGCTGGAGCGAGGCGCGCGGCGCCGGCAGGGCCGCAGCGTCATCCGAGAGCGCCACGCGGAACGCATCGGCATCCGGCCACCGTTCGGCCCGACCCTTCGAGAGCGCGCGCTCGATCGCCTGCACGAGATTGAGCGGAAGGTCGTCGCGCAGTTGGACCAGTGGGCGCGGGCGTTCACTCAGGTGCTTCATCAGCATTGCCGGCGTGTTGGTCGCTTGGAACGGGAGTTCGCCAGCGAGCATCTGATAACCGACGATGCCGAGCGCATAGATGTCGGCGCGCCCATCTACCTCGCGTTCCCCCATCGCCTGTTCGGGACTCATATACGCCGGCGTTCCGACGGCGATGCCGGTGACGGTGAGCCGCTGGTCCCCTTCGGCGGCGCGGGCGATGCCGAAGTCGGTGACGATCGCCCGCCCGGTACCGGCTTCGAGGAGGATGTTGTCCGGCTTGATGTCGCGGTGCACGACGCCCTGGCGATGCGCGTAGTGCAGCGCGTCGGCGACCTCGCGCAGGATCCGCCGCACCGCCTCGATCGACGGGCGCGGCTCACGCGCAAGGCGCGCGGCGAGCGATTCCCCTTCGACCAGACCCATCGCGAAGTAGACGACGCCGCTCGTGTCGTCGACCGAGTAGATCGGGACGATGTGCGGATGCGAGAGACGCGCCGCCATCTCCGCCTCACGCAGGAATCGCGACTTCACCTCCTCCCGGAAGGCGAGCTCGGGGGGAAGCACCTTGAGGGCGACCTTGCGCCGCAGCCGGAGATCGCGTGCGCGATAGACCACCGCCATCCCGCCGCGGCCGATCTCTGCTTCGATGTCGTAGAGGCCGGCGACCGCAGCAGAACAACGTTCGAGGAGGGGGTCCTCAGCCACGCGTGGCGGAACGCTGCAGCCGCGCCAGCTCGTCCCCCACATAGATAGCGCTGTCCACCTCGCGCGCGAGGGCCATCGCCGCCTCGGCCACCGAGGTCACCCGCTGCCAGCTCTCCTGTCCGGTCTTCAGACGGAGCACGTCGAACTTCATGTTCTGCAGCGTGAGAGAGCAGTTCTCGAGCCGCGCCTTCATCTCGGCGCGCCGCTTCGCGCCCTCCGAGACGGTGCGCCGATTGCGCTTCAGCATCGCCAGGCGCTTCACGCGCAGTTCGCTCGCCTCCCCTTCGAGAGGATTCGCGAGCTCCTCGAGTTTCGTGATCTCCTTCTCGATCACCTCGACCCCAAGGGTCCCGGTGTCTCGCTCGAGCGTGGTGAGCGCGGTCGCGAGCCCCATCACCTTCTCGGCGAGGCGCTGGGCGCTCGGCACCACGTCGGGGAGCCGGTCGCGATCCGACTTCGGCAACTCGCCGAAGAGCCGCACGACCTCATCTCGATCGAGGTAGGACTGCCGGACCGCCCCCGAGTACGGACCGTTCCCGAGTGCCGACATCGCCGCGGCGCTCCCTGCCGCCGAGCCTCCTGCCGGGGAGTCGCCGCCGGTGCTGATCCGACGGCGGCGCGCCCGTTCGCGCACTTCGGCGCGCTTCACCGGATTGAAGATCGCCTTGGCGTCGTCGAGCGTCTCGGCGGCCACGTCGATGATCATCTTGTCACGCGGCTGCTTGAAGACGTCGCGCCAGTCGTAGCCGTCGCTCCAGAGTCGAGCGTACCGGTAAGCCACCCCGATCGCCCAGAAGGCGGAGATGAAAAGGAGGTTCCGGCCGAGGAAGATGTTCACCGCGATCAGCGCGCCGGTGACGAAGAGGAAGGGCGCGACCGCCTTGCGGAACTCGACCACGCGGGGGTGCGACCACCGTTCCCTCTCCTCCGGAGTGGGGCCCTCGGTCACCGCCGAGGCCGGAGACCAGGTCGGCCCCGGCGTCCACGAAGGTGCCGCCTGGGGGTACGCGTTTCCGGCGCGCGCGGGAAGGTCGGGCACGCGGCCCGTCTCGAGCGCGTCGACGAACTCGCGCGCGCCGGCGAACCGGTCAGCCGGGTTCTTCTCAAGACAGAGCATCACCGCGCGCGCGAGGTCCGGCGGCACATTCGCGCGCTGATCGATCGGAACGGGGCGCTCCGAGAGATGCTTCACGAGCAGCGCCGGCGTGCTCGTGGCATTGAAGGGCAAGTCACCGCACAGCATCTGGTAGGCGACGATGCCGAGGGAGTAGAGGTCGGTGCGTCCGTCGATGTCGCGGTCCCCCGCCGACTGCTCGGGGGACATGAACGCTGGCGTCCCGATCGCGATCCCAGTCCCGGTGAGCTTCTGCTCCGCGCCCTCGCTCACCGCACGGGCGATGCCGAAGTCGGTCACCATCGTTCGGCCGGTCGCCTGGTCGATCAGGATGTTGTCGGGCTTGATGTCGCGATGGACGGTGTTCTGTGAATGGGCGTAGGCGAGGGCATCCCCCACCTCACGCAGGATGCGGCGCGCCTCATCCGGTTTCACCGGCCCGTCGCGTGCGATCCGGGTGCCGAGGTTCTCCCCCTCGACGAGCGCCATCACGAAGTAGACGAGTCCCTCGCGCTCATCGACGCTGTAGATCGGGACGATGTGCGGGTGACTCAGTTGCGCCGCCATCTCGGCTTCGCGCAGGAACCGCATCCGGATCTCCGAGCGGAACGCGAGCTCGGGTGGAAGCAGCTTGATCGCGACCGGGCGCTTGAGCCGCTTGTCGCGTCCCTTGTACACGATCCCCATCCCGCCGCGGCCGATCTCCTTCTCGACGTCGTACTGCGGCTCCAGCACCCGCACGACGTGCGAGCGCAACTCGGCGTCGGACTGGCTGAGGCGGTGTTCGTTCACTGAAGGGGCAGCGGTGGGAGCGAGATGGTCAAGGATATCACCCAGCGAGCGCGCGCACCACGCGCCCGGATCGGTCGCCGCCCTGACAGTCCTTACGTCAGCACGGCGCGGGAAAGTTGCAATCCCCGCCAGTATGTCGTAAGTCAGGTCGGAACGCTCCTTGCTCCTTCAGGTCTCACTCCACGCCATTCACATCGTCCTGACGGGAAGTCCTGATGAGCACACGCCAGACCCTACCAGTCCTTCCCCTGCGGGGGACCGTCATCTTCCCCGGACTCACGGCCCCGATCGCCGCGGGCCGGCCCGGCACGCTGCGCGCCATCGAGTCGGCGCTCAAGGGGGACCGGCTCGTGTTCGCGGTCGCCCAGCGCGACAACGCCGAGGAGCCGGCGCCGGAGATCCTCTACTCGATGGGAGTGATCGCCCGGATCGGACAGATCCAACGCGGACTCGGGGGCGTGCAGCTCCTCCTCCACGGGGAACAGCGCGCGAGCTCACTGCAGTACACGACCACCGAAGGCTTCCTCTCCGCCGTCGTCGTGCCGGTGGAGGAGATGAGCCCGATCGACGATCAGGACGCCGCCTTCTCGGCGCTCCACAAGGAGATCCGCGAACGCGCCGCCGAGCTGGGTGAACGGCGCGGGCTCCCCGAGGAGGTCGTGCACCAGGTGCTCGACTCGGTCACCGAGCCGGGGAAATTCTCCGACCTCGTCGCCGGTTACATCGAACTCTCGGTGCCCGAGAAGCAGGGACTCCTCGAGACCCTTTCGGTCGAGGAGCGCCTCCGCAAGGTGTTGGTGCACGTGCAACGGCAGATCTCCCTCCTCGAGGCGCAGGACGAGATCAAGTCGCAGGTGCAGGAGGAACTCGGCGAGCGGCAGCGCGAGATGTTCCTGCGCGAACAGATGAAGGCGATCCAGAAGGAGCTGGGCGACGATGACCAGACGAAGGAGATCGAGGAGCTCCGGGAGAAGCTGAACAAGCTCGAACTCACGAAGGTCGCGCGCACGGAAGTCGAGCGTGAACTCGGTCGCCTCGAGCGTTCCGGCCGCGAGTCGATGGAAGCGCAGGTCATCCGCACCTACCTGGAGTGGATCGCCGAACTCCCGTGGAACAAGCGGTCGGACGACCAACTCGACCTGAAGCACGCGGTCACGGTGCTCGACGAGGATCACTACGGCCTCAAGGACGTGAAGGACCGGGTGCTCGAGTTCCTCGCGGTGCGGCAGCTCCGCGCCCAGCAGCTCTCCGAGGAGATGGACCGGACGGGGGAATTCCCGATCGCGAAGCTCAAGGAGCCGCGCGAGGAGGCGCCGTCGGCGCCGACCCCGCGCAAGTCGAGCGACGAGGATCCCGCGCGCACGATCACCGACAAGCGCGAAGCGAAGGCACGCGCGATGGCGAAGGGTCCGATCCTGCTCTTCTCAGGTCCGCCGGGCGTGGGCAAGACGAGCATCGCGAAGTCGATCGCCCGTTCGTTGGGGCGTGAGTACGTGCGCGTCGCATTGGGTGGCGCGCGCGACGAGGCCGACATCCGCGGCCACCGTCGCACCTATGTCGGCGCGATGCCGGGCCGGATCGTCCAGGGGATGAAGCAGGCCGGCACCAAGAACCCCGTCTTCCTGCTCGACGAGGTCGACAAGCTCGGCGTCTCGTTCCAGGGGGATCCCTCGAGCGCACTCCTTGAGGTGCTCGACCCGGCGCAGAATGACTCCTTCACCGACCACTACCTCGGCATCCCCTTCGACCTCTCCGAAGTCCTCTTCATCGCGACCGCGAACTTCATCCAGAACATCCCCGGTCCGCTCCTCGACCGGATGGAGGTCGTCGAGTTCGGCGGCTACACCGAACGCGAAAAGGCCGAGATCGCGAGGAAGTACCTGATCCCTCGCCAGCTCGAGGAGAATGGGCTCGGTGGCAAGGGCGTCACTTTCGACGACGAGGCGATCGCAGCGCTCGTGACCAAGTACACGCGAGAGAGCGGCGTGCGGCAACTCGAGCGGGAGGTGGGCAAGGTCGCGCGGAAGGTCGCGCGCCGGATCGCGACGCAACAGGGCGAGAATCCGATCGCCGATGGCGTCATCTCTGTCAATGAGGTCCGCGAGCTCCTTGGACGTCCGCGGGTCCACCCTGAGAAGGCGATCGCTGCACACGAGGTCGGGACGGCGACCGGGATGTACTACACGCCGATGGGCGGCGACATCATGTTCGTCGAGGCCTCGGTGCGTCCACTCGCCATGCCTACACCCTCCGATGGGAACGGCGGCGGGGCGCCGGTCGCGCTGATCCTCACCGGCCAGTTGGGCGACGTGATGAAGGAATCGGCGCGCGCCGCCTTCACCTACGTGACGAAGAACGCCGAGAAGCTCGGGATCCCGCGCTCACGGCTCGGCACCGTGGAGACCCACATCCACGTGCCCGCAGGTGCGATCCCGAAGGACGGCCCCTCGGCCGGCGTCGCGATCTCGACGGCACTCGCGAGCGAACTCAGCGGCCGCCCGGTGCGCCGGGACATCGCGATGACCGGCGAGATCACGCTGCGTGGGCGCGTGCTCCCGATCGGCGGGGTGAAGGAGAAGGTCCTCGGCGCACTTCGTGCCGGCATCACCGATGTGATCCTGCCGAAAGACAACGAGGCCGACATCGAGGATGTCCCGGAGGAGGCGAGGGCGAAGCTGCGGTTCCACTTCGTGGAGTCGCTCGAAGAGGTGCTTCCGCTCGCGCTCCTTCCCGAACCCGGGAAGGGCTCCGGCGAGCCGCTCGCCGTCGTTGCGTAGGAACGGAACGACGAAGGGCCCGGCGGAGTTCGCCGGGCCCTTCGTCGTTCCCACGACAATCGATTGCTAAGGCGCTATCCCTGTCGCCTCGAAGCGGATGTGGCCGCCCGATTCGACCGAGAACAATGCATAGACGCGATTGTAGCCGGGCGTCGGTCCGAGGATCCACGTGTTCGAAGTGCGACCGTCAGCGTCGGTCACCGTCGTCGCCGAACCCACCGTGCCACCGCCCATCACGTACCCCCACTCGACCGTCAATCCCGCGACGGGGTTTCCGAGCGCGTCGGTCACGCGCACCGTCGGTGCGATCGGCACGGCCAATCCGACAACGCCCTCTTGGCTCGTCGCCGAGAGCGCCTGGATGAGCACCGGCGGACCCGCCACGGCGTTCATCGTGAAGGTGGTGTCCGCCGGGACGAAGTTGACTCCGGCCGGCGCATCACCGCCCGCGCTCGGCGTGGCCTTGACGCTGTTCGCGCCCGGGCCACCGAGCGTCCAACAGATCGCTGCCTGACCGAGCGCGTTCGTGGTCGTCGCTGCCGACGCGCCGTACGTGCCGCAGAACGTCGTGCGTGCCGCCACCGCCCCGCCGCCCGCAGTCACGTTCCAGCTGACGGGCACGCCGGTGAGCAGCGTCCCGAGCGCGGTCTTGATGGTGATCACTGGACGGCACTCGGCCACAACTTCGGTAGTACCGAGGGCGGTCGTACAGTCGGTCAGCAGCATCGGCGTCGTCGAACTCACGATCGCGTTCAGCGACGACTCGCGGATGAATTCGGTGACGGTGCCACCTACGCCGCCGCCGAAGGCGAGCTCGGGGTCGACCGGTGCGAATGGGCTGAACTCGGTGACGGTTCCGCCGACACCACCACCTTCGAGAACGGCGGAGCTGGCGTGCAGTGCGCGCGGAACGACGAGTTGGGCGAGCCGGCGCCATAGAGGCTGCGGCCCCGCGTCGGCAATCTGATTCGGGCAGGCCAGGAAGCTCGCGTCCGCCGGTGGCGTGACCTCGAATCCGGCGGCCGCGCCGTGGCCGAGGCGAAGGCGATCGCGCACCTCTTGGGGAATGGCGCCAGTGGCGCAGACGCCGACGACGGCGGGCTTCGCGAGGGGCGAACCGCCCTCGGAGGTCTGCGTGATCTGAATGAATCCGGGGTACTGGTCGAGCTTCGTGTCGAGCGGGCCGTCGCCTTCCGTGGGGAACTCGTCGGGGATCAGTTCGACCTCGATGAGCGTCGGTTCGTAGACCGGGTTGGCCTGGAGCAGCACGCCCGCCGTCCCTGCCGTGTTTACCACGGTCTGGGGCTGGTCGGACGGAAGGATCAGGAAGGTGTTCTCAGGCTGTTCGACATCGATGTCGATGCCCGCGAAGCAGAGCACGGCGTTCGTGAAGGCTTCGACCTGCGCCGACGTACCCGCGAGTCCGCCCTTGTTGTACTTCTTGAGCGTGAAGGCGACGATGTCGGCGGCGGCCGCCTCGGCCGCGGCGAAGCTGCCCTTCTTCACGAGCTTGTCGAGACTCTTCAGCTTCCCGAGCACCGAGTTGATGTTCGGTGAGGAGCTAGGAGTGAAGATCGTCGCCGCCGCCGCATTGAGCTGCGAGAGGTTCGTGCAGGTGCCCGGCGTGATGTTCGCCCCCGATCCCTTGCGGACCGACGCACCGTCAGGCGCAGTAGTCGAGAGATCGACGCAAGCGGCGGCGAAGAGGACAAGGGCTGCGGCGGCTGCGAAGCGGCTCATGCGGTGCATCAGGGGCTCCAGTAAGCGGGTCCGTGGCGTGTCGGAGTGCGGCTGGCCCGCGCTTCCGGGCCCGACAAGCGAAACTGCAGATGCAATTCAGGTGCCGCAAGCTAATGAGTCCGAACGTGATTCGGGGCACGTTCGGTCGGTGGCCCGGGAGGCCTTCCGGAGCACCTTTCCGGCCTACTCTGCCCGGCCACCGAGAGTGGCGTGGCGCGCCTGCTACGGTCCCTGTCCCACCAGCCGGGTCCACTCGGGGGTGTTCGCGAGCTCGCGGAACCACCAGCCCGGGTCTGACCGGAGCGCCCCCGCGCGTCCCGTTGGGTCCACTGCGATGTACTCGCGGAGCTTCCGAAGCGCATCGGCCCGGTCGCCAAGGATTGTCGAGACGACGGCCCCGAACAGCGCCAGTTCGCGCGTCTGATCGACCACCGCATCTCCGATTGAACGGCGCGCGACCGCACGGGCGCTGTCGGCGAGTGAGGGGGTGCGCACGCTGGCCCGCGCGATCGTCGCGGCGACCCAGGTGTTGCCGACGAGCCGCGCCCGCGTGCTGTCGGCGGGACTGGCTGCGACGAGCGAATCCACGAGCCGCCACGCGCGCGCGATGTCGTACGACGGCAGGTTCGGGATCGACTGCAGGTAGAGTCGGCACCTGATCGAGCGAACGTTCCCCGGGTGGCGCGCCTCGAGGTCGGAACAGAAACGGTCCGCTTGGTCGAACTGCCCGAGGTCGTACGCGGCGTTCGCGAGGCGAGCGCGCACAAGCACCACGTTTGCCTGGAACTCGTCGGCGCGGAGCGCGTTCTGCGCCGCGATCATCACGTCACTGAGTCCCTTGTCGGGGATCTGATAGTACGCAGCGGCGAGCGTTGCCCAAGCCCCGGCCTGATTCGCGTTCACCGTCGTCGACCGTTCGAGATCCTCCTGCGCCGACATCAGCCAACCGCGGCGTTGATCCGGCGCGGGGAGGGTTTGGAGGACACCCCAGAATCGAAGCGTCCCGCGCACTTCCAGCGCGTCGGGATCGTCGGGGGCGAGCGCCAAGGCGCGGTCCGCGTGACCGATCCCGAGCTCGACCCAGGGACGGATCCGCGCCGGATCTGTCCCCACGAGGCGCGACCGCCGATAGGCGAGCGCCGCCCGACGCACGATCGGCTCGGGCCACTTCGCGTCGAACGCTTCGGCTCGGGCGAACGCCGAGTCGGCCTGGAGGAAGAGCACCTCGGCAGCCGGGCGGTCGCCCGACGCCAGACTCGCGTCGGCGCGCCTGTGAAGCTGCGCCCCCTCCTGTACCGCGAGCCAAGCGTCGTTGCTCCGTGTCGCCGCCTGCTGCTCGGCGAGGCGGATCTCAGGGCCGAGTTGCTGCCGGATGTCGTTCGCGGCGAGCACCGCGAGGGAATCCTGCAGGAGGAGCACACTGTCGCGCGCGACGGTGATGCTCTTGCCTCCCACCCGAGTGCCGGTCCGGTGATAGAGGCGGTAGTTCACGCGAACGCGGTCCCCTACTGGCTCCAGATCGCCCTGGACGAGGTAGCCGACATTCAACCGCGCGACGATGCTGTCGCGATCGGCCATCCCCCGCACCGACTCAGCACCGGAGCGCGAGACGACTGAGATCGCGGAGATGCGGGAGAGAGTGCGGATCATCCCTTCACTCATACCGGCGGCGACCGGACCGAGGGTCGAGTCACGGCTGAGGTCGTCGAAGAAGAGCACGGCGATGCGCCGCGCGGTCGGGTCGGCCGACTGCGGGCCCCTGTCGCGGGAGACGGCCCACGTGCTCGCGACACCGGCGACGACCAGGGCCGCGGCGGTGATGAGCGTCGCCGGTCGCTTCCAGAGCGGCACCGGCTCGACGAATCCGAGCATCTCGCCCGACGGGGTGCGCCGCATCGCCATCGACCCGCGCATCATCTGCGAGCCGCGCATCACCCGCATCGTCGCGGTGGCGCCCATCGGCGTGCCGAGTACCTCGGCGAAGGCCTGCGCGCTCTTCGGACGGTCCACTGGCGTCTTCGCGAGGGCGAAGAAGATCGCCTGCTCCACCTCGTCGGGGACCGCGCTCCGGACGACGCGCACGCTCGGCACCTGCTCCATCAGGTGCTTGGCCATGATCGCCATCGAGTTCGGGCCGGTGAAGGGCGGCTCACCGGCGAGCATCTCGTAGAGCATGCAGCCAAGGGAGTAGATGTCGGCGGTTGGCCCGACCACGTCGCCGGTGCTCTGCTCGGGCGCCATATACACCGGCGTGCCGACGGCCATCCCTGTCTGCGTGAGCTTCTGCTGGCCGGCCTCGCTCGCCGCGCGGGCGATGCCGAAGTCGGCGACGAGGGCGTGGTCGTGCGCGAGGAGGATGTTCTCGGGCTTGATGTCGCGGTGAACGATCCCCTGGTCGTGCGCGTGCTGGAGCGCGCCGCAGATCTCAAGCGTCAGCCGGATCGCGTCCTCGACCGGGAGCATCCCCTCGCGGTCGAGCTTGTCGCGGAGGGACTCCCCCTTCACGAATGGCATCACGTAGTACAGCAGGCCGTCGGCGACGCCCGAGTCGTAGAGCGCCAGGATGTGCGGGTGCTGCAGCTTGGCCGCGAGCTTGATCTCGCGCTCGAATCGCTCGGCGCCGATCGACGCGGAGAGTTCGGGGAGCAGCACTTTCACCGCGACCTCGCGGTCGTGCTTCGTGTCGCGGGCGAGGTAGACCGTCGCCATCCCGCCGCGCCCGAGTTCCCGCTCGATCGTGTAGCGGTCGCCGATCGACTCGCGCAGTCGGCGGAAGGTCTCGGTGACCTCCTTCACCTCGGCGAGCGGGGTTCCCCTGAATTCAGCAGAGAAGTCACGCCCGCATCGAGCGCAGAAGATCGCGTCCGATTCGCGCGGCGTCCCACAGTTCGGGCAGATGACGGACAGCGGTGGCTCCACAGGAGGTCTGGGCGAGTGCTCGGCGCACTCGCAACGCCGTCAAAGGTGCCCGGTGCCCGCAGACGCGGCAAGGCGCCGCATCGTTCGAGTCAGGGTCGCTTCTGCGGGATCGGGATCAGCTTCCCCGTCGAGTCGACTATGTACTTCGGCCCGAAGGCGGAATCGCGTCCGATCACCGCGCCGGCCTTGGTCGGCGCCGTGGCCTTCGACTTCGCGCCGGTCGTGTCAGTTCGCGGGACGCTGTCGCGGGTCGCGCTGTCGCGCACGGTCGCGGTGCTTTCGCTCGCCACCGTGGCGGTCGAGTCGGCGCTTCCGCCTGCGGCGCCACCCTTCGGCGAGCAGGCGGCGAAGAGCGCGAATGGGACGAGCAGAGCAGCGCGCTTCACTTCGCGTCCCGGAGGCGCTTCAGGCGGCCGCTACGTTCGACCATGAAGGTCGGCTTGAGCGGCGTACCGAGGAGCAGACTCTGTCCATTGCTGGAACCTCCGCCTCCTCCGTCGAACACCGCTGCGAGACCGCTACCAAGCTGGAAGTCGTCCTTCGTGCTCAAGTTGACCGTGTAGCCGATGTCAGTGAGCGCGGCGATCGTCATCGCCGACACGATCGGTGTCTGGCCGGCAGCAATGAAGGGCGTCATCAGTTCCGTGGTGAATGTCGCCTCTCGCCAATGCGAATCGGCGGATCCGGGGCCATCCGTGCTGTGTACCGGCACGGTCGTGGCGCAGGTCGTGGTACCGCCGTTTTGGGAGGCGCATGCGGCGCGCGCCTGCGCGCCGATGTAGCGACTATCGGCGGTGCCGGCGCCGGAGAGGAGATTGTTGCTCGTGGGATCCCAGAGCGTCCCGATGCCGATCACGTGGAGCATCTCGTGGAGGATCACGGCGTCGATGCGTCCATCGGCCACCAGAGTAGGAAGGTCGGCGCTGTCGAAGCGCATCGTGCCGAGCGCCGTCTTGAACTGCGCCGCTCCATCGCGGATAAGGCAAGGACCCGCGGATCCAAGGACGCCGCCGGGTGCGTCGGTGTAGATCGTGGCGTAGATGATCACCCCGGTGATCGACGTCTCGCTGAAGGGCGCACTCATCCCGGGCGTCGCGCACTGGCTGATATTGGTGAAACCGACAATCCCGATCGGGCCCACGCTACCGACGATCGTTGCCTTGATGCGATCCACCGCGCGCGTGAAGGCGAGCAGTGTCGCCCCGGTCGGCGGGGTCCCGATCCACCGCAGGTCCAGCTGATAGGCGCTCTGGATGCTCGCTGCTGCGAACGCCTGGAACGCACCCGACGACGCCCGCAGCGTCTGCGTGCCGCCGTTCTTGCCGAGCGTCCACGCCGGTGCGTTGGCGAGTCCCGCGCCATTCGCGACCGTCGTTGTCGCGCCGGTCAGCGATCCACCACCCGCCGTGATGCTCCAGGAGACCGTCTCACCAGCGCGCGGATTCCCGAACTGGTCCACCACGCTCCCCTGCACCGCGGTCGCGACCGCCGCGCCGGCGAGGGCGCTCTGGTTGTTGCCACCGGTGATCGCGACGCCGGTCGCCGCACCCGGGGCCGCGGTCGCCGTGAAGACCAGCGGCGTGAGCGACCCCCTGGTGACGGTCACGGTCTGCGCGCCGGCAACCGTGCCAAGCGTCCAGGAGCCGATCGGGGTCGCCCCTTCGAGAGTTGTCGTCGGAGAGCCGGTCAGGGATCCGCCGCCACTCGTGACGGCGACCGTCACCGGCACGCTGCCGAGCGCGTCACCGCTGGCGTTCCGCACCTCGAACGTCGGCGTGGTGCCGACTGCAAGCCCCACCGTCCCATTCTGCGTTGCTGCCGTCACGGCGACGATGCTTGCCGGTACCGTGGTGGGGTCCACCGGCGACTCCTTCGCGCAGCCGGCGAGGGGGAGCAGGACCGAGACGACCGCGAGACGACGAAAGAGCACGTAGGACCTCGTCAGAGGGATGATCGACTCGAAAAATAGCCTGCGTCGAGTGTGCGGTAACGGGACGTGCGTCACAACTGCGGCGTGCGCTTCCTCAATACCCCACCAGCGGTCCGAAACGGAAGAGGCGGCGGGCATCGACCCGCAGCGCCGGCGGTTCGGTGCCGGCGATGAAATACTCGTGATACCGCCGCTCTGGAGGCGTATCCACCTCGGCGAGTGCACCACTCGCGCGATCGAGTTCCGCCTCGACCAGTCCCGAGGGCGGACGCCACGGATCGGGAGCGAGTCCACCCCAGCGCGCGAGCATCTGTCCGAAGATCGGCGCGGCAAGTGTTCCACCGGCCGCGCCGGGCGTGATCGACTTCGGCTGATCGAAGCCGAGCCATACACCGGCGACGATCTGCGGCGTCATCCCGATGAACCACACGTCGGTGTTCTCATCGGTCGTGCCCGTCTTCCCGGCGACGGGGATCTCCAGCGGGATGAAGCGCCTGACGGCCGACCCGGTGCCATTCTCCACCGCCTCGCGAAGCAGTTCGCGGATGACGAAGGCGACGCTGCTGTCCATCGCCGCAGGCAGGAAGTGGACCTCCGGTGAGAGCAACGTGCGCCCAGCGGGATCCTCGACGCGCAACACGAAGCGCGGTTCCACCGGGATGCCGAGGTTCGCGAAGGTGGTGAAGGCCGCCACGATATCGATCGGGCGCACCGCCGAGGCGCCGATCGCGCTCGCCGGGTAGGGCGCGATCGGCGCCGTCATCCCCATCCGTCGCGCGAGCGCGATCACGCTGTCGGCGCCGAGTCGCTCCCAGAGCCTGACTGCCACCGGATTGCGCGACCGGGCGAGCGCTTCACGGAGGGTCAGTGGGCCAAGGAACTCGCCGTCGGCGTTCTGGGGACGGTAGACCTGCGCGTCGTACGAGAGCTCGAGCGGTTCGTCGAGGACGATCTCGTTGGGAGGGATCGAGTCGATCAGCGCTCGCGCGTAGACGATCGGCTTGAAGGTCGAGCCCGGTTGACGCACCGCGTTGGCCGCGCGATTGAAGGGCGACTCCTGATAGTTCCGTCCACCGACAAGAGCGCGCACATCGCCGGTGGCGGGGTCGAGTGCGACGACCGCGCCCTGGAGATAGTCGGTCGAGCCGCGTGCCTTCTTCGCAAATGTCTGGTGCCGGTAGCCAGGCCGCTGTTCGACCGCGGCAGTCCCCTCGACGAGCGCCGCCTGAGCCGCGAACTGGAGACCCGGATCGAGTGTGGTGACGATCCGGTAGCCGCCTTCGCTGATCGGGATGCCGAGTCGCTCGACACGCGAACGGACGAGGTCAACGAAGTACGGTGCGGCGACGCTCATCCCGAGATTCGGCACGGTCTTGAGCGGTTCGGCGATCGCCGCGCTGGCCTGGGCCGCGGTGATGAACCCCTGGTCACGCATCAGGCCGATGACTGCGTCGCGTCGGTTCTTGTTTCGCGATGGGAAGCGCACCGGATCGTAGATCGCCGGTCCTTTTGGAAGGGCGGCGAGCGAAGCCGCCTCGGTGATACTGAGTCGCGATGCGCTCTTGCCGAAATAGTGCCGCGCCGCGGCCTCGATGCCGAAGTAGCCGCGTCCGAAGCTGATCTGGTTGAGGTACGCCTCGAGGATCTGCGCCTTGGTGTAGTGCCGCTCCATCTCGCGCGCCGCTGACTGCTCCCTGAGTTTCCGAGAGAGCGAGCGTTCGGACCGATCGATGATGTCGGGATGCATGTTCCCGACGAGCTGCTGCGTGATCGTGCTCGCGCCCCGGCTCCCACCAAGGATGTTGTCCTTGATCGCCCCGGCGATGCCGACGACGTCCACGCCGTCGTGCTGGTAGAAGCGGCGGTCCTCGACCGCGATGAAGGCCTGCGCGACGTGGGCAGGGAGGTTCCCGATCAGGATGCTGGTACGCCATTCGCGCCCGACCTCGCCGATCAACGAGCCGTCGCGCGCGAGGACCAGGCTCGACTGCGGGGGACGGATGATCCGCCAGGGCTCGGTCGCCGCCGGCGCTTGCCCCGCAAGAGCCGCGGGAACGGCAAGGAGCAGGAGCGCGAGGCGCATAGGCCTATTCTACACGGCGGTTGGCAGGGCGGTGCGAGAGAGGTCACCTTTCATCCCTGATGCTCACGCTGGCGATCCCGCAGTTCCGGCCCCGGAAGGGTGACGTCGAAGGGAACCTCGACCGCATCGGCGAGCTGCTCGCGCAGGCGGCCAGTCTCACCCCGCGCCCGCAGGTCGTCGTCTTCGCCGAGACGATCCTCTCAGGCTACTTCCTCGAAGGAGGCGTGCGCGACGCAGCGCTCACTTCCGACGCCCTCGTCCACGCGGTCGAGGCGCGCTATCGCGCTGCCGTGAAGGGCGGCGAGCCGATGGACGTGATCCTCGGTTTCTACGAGTCGCACGCCGGGAACCTGCACAACAGTGCCGCGTGCATCGCGCTCCGGCCTGATGCGCCGGCGCGCCTCCTCCACCTCCACCGCAAGAACTTCCTTCCGACCTACTCGCTCTTCGACGAGGAACGATTCGTCGAGCGCGGATACGGGATCCGGGCCTTCGACACTTCGTGGGGCCGGGCCGCGATGCTCGTCTGCGAGGATGCGTGGCACTCGCTCAGCGGGACGATCGCCGCGCTCGACGGCGCGCAGATCGTCTTCGTGCTCGCCGCAGCGCCGGCGCGCGGTCCCGCCCCTCGCAGCGATGCGGTGCCTGGGCCTGGGAGCGTCGAGCGGTGGGAGCGGCTCATTCGCGATGTGGCCGAGGAGCAGGGCGTGTACTGCGTCCTGGCGAACCTGGTCGGGAGTGAAGGGGGCCGGATGTTCCAGGGAGGTTCCCTCATCGCCGGGCCGCGGGGCGATGTGCGAGCGCGCGCGCCGGTGTTCGATGAGGCGATCCTCGCCGCAACGATCGATCTGGGCGACGTCTCACGTGTGCGCGCCGACCTGCCGATGCTCTCCGACCTCCGCGCCGCACTGCCCTTCCTGCGGTCGGAACTCGACCGCGCGCTTGGGCTGGGGATGGGAACATCGGGTCCGGTCGCGCCCGCCGCTCCTGAGGCCGCTGTCACCCGCGCGAAGAATCCCGCCCCGCCGAAGGCGCAGAGCGGTGCGACCTCCGTCCCCCTCGTCGTGGTCTCGGGAGGCGAGGTCGCACGCGGCACACCACCCTCGCTCGACATCGACGCCGCGCTCCTCGAGCGCTGGCTTGTCGCGTTCCTCCGCGACGAGTTCTCGCGACGTGGGTTCACCAAGGCCGTGGTCGGGATCTCTGGAGGCGTGGACTCCGCCGTCGTCGCGACACTCGCCGCACGCGCCCTCGGCAAGGAGAACGTGATCGGCGTGCGGATGCCCTACCGCACCTCGAGTCCCGACTCGCTCTCCCACGCGCAACTCCTGATCGACCAGCTCGGCGTCGAGGGGCGCACGCTCGACATCACGAAGGCGGTCGATGGGTACCTCGCGACCGAGCCTGATGCCAACGCGGCGCGCCGCGGCAACGTGATGGCGCGCACGCGGATGATCGCCCTCTTCGACCTCTCAGCGAAGCATCACGCGCTCCCCCTCGGCACCGGCAACAAGAGCGAGCGCCTGTTGGGTTACTTCACCTGGCACGCCGATGATTCGCCGCCGGTGAATCCGATCGGCGACCTCTTCAAGACGCAGGTCTGGGCGCTCGCGGCGTGGCTCGGCGTGCCACGCGAGATCATCGCAAAGCCCGCCAGCGCCGACCTGATCGCCGGACAGACCGACGAGGGGGACTTCGGCGTGTCGTACGCCGTGGCCGACGAGATCCTCAACTGGGTGCTGCACGGGTGGCGTGCGGACGAACTCGCCGAGCGCGGGATGGAAGCCGCAGAGATATCGCTCGTGACGAAACGGCTCGACTCGACTCACTGGAAGCGGAAGTTGCCGACGGTCGCGATGATCTCAGGCGCGGCGATCGGCGAGTCGTATCTGCGACCAGTGGATTACTAGAACAGCAGGTGAAAGGTGGAAGGAGGAAGGGGCGCGGCAGGAACCTCGCCGCGCCTGAGCCTTCACGCGCGCCGGCGCGCCGGGCAGTCATCGGCGCGCCCCTCCCTCCTTCCACCTCCCTCCTGCAGTCATAGCAAGAATCGGATTGAGCCACCGACCTCTGGCTCATAGATAGCCTGTGTCTCACACAGGAGCCCTTTTCAGATGTCCCCCGAACAACTCACCACCGACTACGCCCGCGTCGAGAAGGCGATCCGCTTCCTCGACCGTGAACGCAGGGCCGCGCCGAGTCTCGCGGCGGTCGCCGCGCACGTCGGGTTGAGCGAGAGCCACTTCCAGAAGCTCTTCACGCGCTGGGCTGGGATCAGCCCCAAGCGATTCCTCCAGCACCGCACCGCCGAGGTGGTGAAGCGGCTGCTGCGCGAGGACCGCCCGACTCTCGACGTGAGTCTCGAGGCTGGTCTCTCGGGTCCTGGACGACTGCACGATCTGTTGGTGAATGCCGAGGCGGTGACACCGGGAGAGTACCAGCGGTTGGGAGAAGGGCTGACGATCCGCTACGGATTCCACCCGACGCCATTCGGTGAGTGCTTGATCGCCGTCACTCCGCGCGGGATCTGTCATCTGGCCTTCGTACATCCGGTGTCGCGGCGCGAGGCGCTGGAACGGGTGAGCCGGGATTGGCCCGGAGCGACGCTCGTGGCCGATCAGGATGCGACGCGCGGCACCGCGGCGAAGGCCTTCCCTCCCCCGGGGAGCGGTCGGCTTCCCTCACTCTCGCTGCACGTTCGGGGAACGAACTTCCAACTCAAGGTCTGGCGCGCACTGCTCGAGGTCCCGCCCGGTGAGGTCACCACGTACGGCGCGATCGCCAGCGCGATCGGCGATGCGAAGGCGTCACGCGCGGTCGGGACCGCAGTGGGCAGCAATCCCGTCAGCTACCTCATCCCCTGTCATCGCGTGATCCGCGCGAGTGGGGAGCTGGGCGGCTACGCCTGGGGCACCGACCGGAAGCGGACGATGCTGGCGCTCGAGGTGACGCGCGAAGCCACGCGCGAAGTCACGCGCGAAGTCACGCGGCCTGGGCGTACGCCAGCGAGACCGCTCGTCGCGCGCCTCGCTTCAACTGCCGGTGCACCGCGCGAGCGTATCGCATGAAGTTCTGTCCCGCGGCGGGATAGCGGGCGAAGAACTCGGTGGGGAGCAGGGCGCCCTTCGTCTGGTTACAGGTCTGGCAAGCGCTGACGAGGTTGCCGGGGAGATGACTCCCTCCCCGGGAGACCGGGATCACGTGATCCAGAGTGGCGCTGTCCAGTCCGAGGCAGGTTCCGCAATAGACACATCGACGTCCACAATCCCGAAAGGTCGCCCGTTTGACCTGGCGCTTGTGCTGCTGGTGGAGCAGGCGGCGAGAGTGGCGGGATAGCCCGCGCGGGGTGCGGGCGAGCGCGACATGGTGGACGAGCCGACGTGACATCGAACCTCGCCGGAAAAGAAGACACCCCGCGACGGGGCGTGTTGCCCGTGCGGGGTGTCATCGTGGAGGAGGAGGCGCCAGACCGCGATCGCTGCGAGCGACCTGGGGAGTCTGGACTCGAATGGCAGTTCGAGCGTGCCGGGCACGGGCCTCCTGTTCGGGATCCACGGGGGGTGGAGTCCCTTTGCTGAAGAAGACGCGCCTATGAGTGGGTGGTCACGTGAGTCCGCGCAAGGCAAAGACGTGAACTCGCAGCTTTGTGATGCGGCGCGGAATAAGAGATTCTCACGCGGCGTGGCGATCGCAGTCCGCGTGAGGGCCTGCGCCAGTGGAGCGAGGAGCGCACGATGGATCTTAGGTTTGGCGCTCCGCCCTTGTCGCCGTGACCCTCAGGCCCCAGCCTTCGCGCGCTGGTGATTCGTCACAGCGGTGCGAACGATTCCTACGGGACCACCACGACCTGCTCGAGTTCGACACGCTCTGGTCCGCCGTCGTCAACGCGCACAAGCTGCAAGGTGTACGTACCAGCCGGGAGCACGACGCGAACTGAGTAGACTTGCATCGCGATGACCGCGAGCCCATCGCCTGGTAGAGTCGAACTGACCACGACTCGGAGGAGGGACGGCGCATCGCCCTCCCTCACGTAGGCTCGAGCCCGTAGTTGGTAGCCCGTTTGATCGAAGACACTCGCCGCCCGAATAGTGAGGGCACCAACGAGTACCGCGACTGTCGGTTCCGGAACTTCCATGTTGGACGCGAGCGGACCCGAGTATTCGACTGCGAGTTCAGCCGGCAGTTCGCGGCGCGTGTCGAACGCGTCGCCGCACGCCAACGCCCCCACCACGAAAAGCCAGTGAATGGAGCGCCCAGCCCCGCGTCGACGCTGTGTCGTCAACAGAAGACGTTTCCCGTCGGAATGAAGGTCGCGTACTGGGTCAGTACGGTCTCGATGCCCTCTGCGAAGGCCGTTACCGCGTAGCTCACCGCCACTTGCGATTGCGGATAGCTATCGTACCCGTAGACGCTTGAGACGTCGGTACCGTTGTCGGTGTACGAGGTCGTGCCGGTCGCGCCGTAGAGCTCCCATTGCGGGCAGAGGGTCGGAGTCACCCGTCGATAGACACGATACTCCGTCGCGAACGGAATAGCGAACCAGGAGAGCCGCGCCTTGCCCGATGCGATTGACGCGGTCACAACCGGTCGATCGAACGTGACCGCCAGGTGCGCGCGGGGCAGGCCGAACCCGTAGTGGTCGTCCCACCCGGCCGGGCCAAGCGGTTCCGCCGTATCCCGCAGCCGCGTGTAGACCCCACCCGCATTCAACAACGGATAGCGCGACCGAATCAGAGCCGCCACCGCCGCGACATGGGGAGTCGCCATCGACGTTCCACACCAATACGGCGGCGTGCTCTCGTCGCCATAGCTGTTCGGTGTCACGGTGCTCAGCGCGTACCAAGGAGCGACGAAATCGACGTGGTTTCCCCACGACGAGCCCAGCTTTCCTGGGGCGGCCGGGCAGGGCGCGATGGTGCCCGCGAACGCCTTCGTCGGCAAGATGGCGGCGACGCCGAGGACGTTGCTGTATGCGGCGGGATACCGGATCTGGTTCGTACCCGAGTTGCCGGCTGCAGCGACGATGACGTGCCCGGCCGCGCTCGCTGCCGCGATCGCATTCGCGTAGGGCTGACTAAAGGTCTTGCCGGTCAGGCTCATATTGATGATGCCCAGACCCCCGAGGTTACCCGTCGCCCAATTAAGCGACGCGATAATCTCCGGGTGAGGGCAGACAAGGGCATCATCACACGCTCCCCAGGAATAGAGATTCGACGAGGGAAGTCCCTTCGCGACTCCGACCACCCCGAGCCCGTTCTCCAGGGCCACGGCAATCCCCGTGACATGCGAACCATGTGGAAGGCCGGCCGGCCAGATCGGGTCGCTGCAACCCGAATAGGCGCCCAAACAATTGCCAAGCGGAACAAACGGGAGGTCCTCGTGCCCGCGCTCGTGCCCCGAGTCGACGATCAACATCCGCGCGCTCGCGCCCGTGGAGTAGGGCCACGCGTCCGGCGCGCGCATGAGCAACACGCCCCACGGGGTCGATTGCGACATTGACGCCGTCGAGGACGTCGCGAACAGCGATGCGGATTCCGGCCGGCGCGCGAGGGATGGCGGCGCACGAGACGCGATGGCGACGTTATCGCCATGGATGTCGGGCTCAATGTAGTCGACGTGAGGATGCTCCCGCAGTTTGCCCAAGTCATGACCCGCGGGGATCTGCACGAAAGCGATGCCGACGTTCTCGTAGTAGCGCAGGACCTCAAGGCCGAGCCCCGCGAGTTCGTTCAACCCCGAGCTCACGTCGCTGGCGCTTAGTGCTCCTCGAAGCGCTTTCGGTACGCGTCGTCCCGGCGGACTCATATCATCCGTCACCATGCGTACGCTCCGCACGGCCCTCGAGCTCGACTTCCCTTTGAGCCCGATGAACGCCCGCCCGCTCGACTCCGTGAGTGCCGCGGCCAGCGCGCTATCACTCTGGTCGTACGGCCGCGGGAGCTCCGGCAGGTCCATCTCGATAGCGGCGATGTCCGTCGGCGACCCGATTGCGGGGTTGGACGCAAGTTCAGCGATCAGGGTGGCTCGTGGACCAGACGCCGAGAGTGCAGCGGGTTCTGACGGCGAACGCGCATCGGGCGTGCATCCGAGCACCACCATCACCGCTCCGATTGCTGTTACGAATGGACGAGCGTGTGGGCAAGAAGGCATCGCGGGTACCTCGGTTTTTGACCGTCTTCCATGGCAGAATAGTTTTAGGTGCGTTACGTGTCAATAGACTGGCTTTTTGAGATTTGATATCACATGGTTGTGCCGGAGATTCTGAGTCTTTTCTGCCGAGATCTCATTCGTCCTCTCAGACGCAATCCCTCTGGCTTACCGCGATGGTCAGACCTTGCGGTGGGCGTAAGTAACATGCGAAGAACACTGCTTCCTCCCCCGTCGAAAGGCGGGAAGCCCATCCCTCTCGAAACGGTCGTTCCGACTACATTTCCGGACGCGATTCGGGCCTCGTCCACCGCCCCGGTCCCCCAAGCCCTCTCCCGAATGGCCACTTCCGCCAAGGCGCGCCGCGCCACGCACGGCCTCTCCAAGGAACAGCTCGTCGCGGCGTACCGCACGATGCTCCTCTCCCGCCGACTCGACGACAAGGAGATCCAGCTCAAGCGGCAGAACAAGATCTTCTTCCAGATCTCCGGCGCAGGCCACGAAGCGGTACTCACTGCGGCCGGCCTGGTGTTCAAGGCTTCGTACGACTGGTTCTACATGTACTACCGCGACCGGGCGCTCTGCCTCCAGCTCGGGATGACTCCCGCCGAGATGCTCTACTCGGCCGTCGGCGCGGCGATCGACCCCAACTCGGGGGGCCGCCAGATGCCCTCCCACTGGGGCCACAAGAAGCTCAACATCGTCTCCTCTTCGTCACCAACGGGAACACAGTTCCTTCAAGCGGTCGGATCGGCCGAGGCCGCCGTTCGCGCGGCAGCGTTGGGCATCCGTGAAGGGTTCGAGAAGGATGAGGTCGTCTTCGTCTCTACCGGCGACGGCACCACCTCGCAGGGCGAGTTCTGGGAGTCGATGAACACCGCGGCGAATCTCAAGCTCCCGATCGTCTATCTCGTTGAGGACAACGGGTACGCGATCTCGGTGCCGGTCGAGGTGAGCACCGCCGGCGGCTCGATCTCGAAGCTCCTCACTGGATTCCCCGGTCTCTACATCCAGGAAGTGGATGGGTGCGACCTCCTCGCCTCATACGAAGTGATACAGAAGGCGGTCGCCTACGCGCGCGCGCGAGAGGGACCGGCGCTCGTGCACGCGAAGGTGATCCGCCCCTATTCGCACTCCCTCTCCGACGACGAGGTGATGTACCGCCCCGACGCCGAGCGTACCGCCGATGCCGAGCGCGACCCGATCACGGTCTATCCGAAGTGGCTGGTCGAGGAGGGCCACGCGAGCGAAGCCGAGATCAAGACGATCCAGGAATCGGTGGACGCCGAGGTGCTCGCTGCGACCGACGACGCTCTCCTCCAGCCACAGCCCGCGCCCGAGACGGCGGCCTTCGCGATCTTCTCGCCCGACGTCGATCCGACGAGCGAGCAGTTCGACACCGAGGATGACCCACAGTTCACCGGCGACCCGACGACGATGGTCGACCTCCTCAACGCCTGCATGAAGGACGAGATGCGGCGCGACGGTCGGATCGTGATGTTCGGCGAGGACGTCGCCGACGTCTCGCGCGAAGAGTACCTCGGCAAGGTCAAGGGCAAGGGCGGCGTCTTCAAGGTGACGTGGGGGCTGCAGAAGGAGTTTGGCGGCACGCGCGTTTTCAACACGCCGCTGGCCGAGGCGAATATCGTGGGGCGCGCGATCGGCCTCGCGCTGCGCGGCTTCAAGCCGGTCGTCGAGGTGCAGTTCTTCGACTACATCTGGACCGCCTACATGCAGCTCCGCGACGAGCTCGCGACGATGCGGTGGCGGTCGAACAACGCCTTCGCCGCGCCGGTCGTCGTCCGCACGACCTATGGCGGCTACATCCGCGGCGCGATCTATCACTCGCAAACTGGCGCGTCGCTCTTCACGCACTGTCCGGGACTCCGCGTCGTCTGCCCCAGCAATGCACTCGACGCGAATGGGCTCCTGCGCACCGCGATCCGCTGCGACGATCCCGTGATCTTCCTCGAGCACAAACACCTCTACCGCCAGACCTACAACAAGGCGGCGTATCCGGGCCCGAACTTCATGATCCCCTTCGGAAAGGCGAAGGTCGTGAAGGAGGGTTCCGATGTGACCGTGGTCACGTACGGCGCCACGGTCCAGCGCGCATTCGTCGCAGCGCGGCAGGTCGAGGAGGAGACCGGACTCTCGGTCGAGGTGATCGACCTGCGGACCCTGTCGCCCTGGGACCAGACTGCGGTGTATGAATCGGCGAAGAAGACCGGAAGGGTCATCGTCGCCTACGAGGATTCGATCTCATGGGGTTATGGAGCGGAGATAGCGGCTCGGGTCGCCGACGACTGTTTCGCGTGGCTCGACGCGCCGGTGAAGCGCGTGGCGAGCAGCGACAGCTTCGTTGGGTACGCGCCATCGCTGGAGGACGAGATCCTGCCGCAGGTCGCGGACTTCGTCGCGGCGTACCGGGAGATCGCGGCGTTCTGATGCGCGTCCTTGCGCTCGCGACGCTGGTCGCGAGCCTCGCCTGCGGTGACGTGCTCTCGGCGCCGGCAGGCGGGGTCCGCGCGTCGCTCGCGCTCGCCCTCGCCTGGCCGACGGACCCGACATCGAACGCGGTCTTCGGCGCCGGAATCGACTCGGTGCAGGTCATCGTCTATCGCAACGACGAGACGACCGCCTACGATTCGACGCTGTTCTTCCCGCCAGAACGCGAAGCGCTCACGGTGACCCTCGACTTCCCGTTGCGCCAGAAAGTGGAGACGCTGTACTTGTATGTCGACCTGCGCGAGGGACCAGCGACGCTCTTCTACGCATCGAGTCCGTTGATCATGCGCGAGGGGGCATTGCCCTCGATCCCACCCTTGCCGCTCATTTACATCGGCCCGGGTTCCAACGCGACCCAGGTGACGATCACTCCACGGACGTCATTCCTGCCGGCCGGGAACTCGCTCCAGTACTCGGCGACCGCCTACAACTCCCTGGGTGCGCCGGTGCCGGCGCCGATCGCGTGGAGCGTGAGTGACTCGAGGATCGCGTCGGTGACCGCGTCGGGCCTTCTCATAGCGAAGAATCAGAACGGCACGGTGTGGATCCGCGCGCTGACGCCAACCGGCATCGCCGACAGCGTCAACGTCACGGTCAGCAACCTGCCGCAGTCGCGCGCGCCGTAGCGCGTGCGCTGATCAGAGCTCGAAGGCGACCCGTCCACCGACGAACGTGGTCGGCGCTGGTGGACACCATCGTTGCGGCGCGCCGCGACATCGCGGCGTTCTAGGAGCCCACGCCGTGCACCGGCTCAGTGCGCCCCGCCATGGCGCGCGACACCGCGGTCGCGAGTGCCCCGAGGTCGAACGGCTTCGACACGAAATGGGCATGCTGGGGCAACGTGCGGCCAACGCCGAGCACGTTCTCGGGCGCATACCCCGAGATGAAGATGACCCGTACGCTCGGGCGAATGGCCTTGACGGCGGATGAGAGGTCGATACCGCTCATCTTCGGCATCACAACGTCCGTCAGGAGCACGTCGAACGGCGTCTCCGTCGTGCGGATCCAGTCGAGCGCCCCCTCGGGTTCCGCGAACGCGCGAACCGTGTAGCCGAGCGCGCGCAGATAGCGAAGCATGACCTCTCGCACACTGGCGTCGTCTTCGACGATGACGATGTCGCCGGCGCCCTGGACCTGCACCGGCGTCAGCCGCCGTGCGCTTGGCTCGCCACTCGTCCTCGGGAAGTGGATGGTGACCACCGTGCCACCACCCACCACGCTGCGGAGTTCGACATAGCCACGGTTCTGTTTCACGATGCCGTACACGGACGCAAGCCCCAGACCGGTGCCCTGCCCGAGTGGCTTCGTGGTGTAGAACGGCTCGAACGCGTGCTCAAGGGTCTCTGGATCCATCCCGTGCCCGTTGTCCGCGACGGTGAGGCGCACGTACTCTCCGGGTGAGAGTCCCCGGCGCGGCGCGCAAAAGGCCGAGTCCAACACGACGTCCGCGATCTCGACGCGGACAGTCCCACCTTCGGGCATCGCGTCGCGGGCGTTCATCACCAGATTCAGCACCACCTGATCGACCTGCGCAGGGTCCATGTGGATCAGCCAAGAGCTGTCGGCGTGCGCAATGGAGATCGCTATGCTCTCCGGAATGGTGCGGCGAAGCATCCCGACCAAGATCTCCAACTGCGCGTTCAGGGCGATGATCTTGGGACGGATCGCCTGCTGTCGCGTGAAACCGAGCAGCTGTTGGGTGAGCGCCGCGCCCCGGCGCGCCGCCTCGGCGATCTGTCGGAGATCGCGGATCGCTGCACTCGCCTCCGGCAGGGACTGCTCCGCGAGTTCCGCCCCCGCGAGGATGACCGTCAGGATGTTGTTGAAGTCGTGGGCGACGCCCGCCGCCAATTGCCCGGTCGCCTCGATCCGTTGGACTCGACTGACCTGCTCCTCCAGCAGCCGACGATCGGTGATGTCCCGGGCGACGCCGACCACGCGTTCCACCCGTCGGTCGGGGCTGGAGACGGGATAGCCCAAGAGCCGGATCCACCGTTCCTCGCCGTCAGCGCGCCGTATCCGGAACGTCTCGTCGAACTGAGTCGCCGGATCAAGCGTTCTGAACCACCGCTCCAGTCGCGAGCGATCCTCCGGGACGACCGCGTCCATCCACGAGCGCGGTCGCGCCACCAGTTGCTCGCGCGAGAAGCCCCATTTCGATTCGTACGCGCGGCTCACGTACAGGATGCGGGAATTCCGGGAGTCGGTGACCCAGAACACATCGTCGATCGTCTCCGCAAGCTCGGCGAGGCGGTCCTCACTCGACTGCAGCGCTCGCTTCGACCGGTCCTTCTCGATCGCGATGCCCGCGATGTGCGCCGCCATCCGGATCAGCTCGAGTTCGTCCTCCGCGGGTCCCCGCGGCTCCGTGTGGTAGAGCGCAAGGGTTCCAAGCACGGTGCCAGACGCGTCGAGGATGGGCTGCGACCAACAGGCGCGAAGGTCGTGCGCCCGGGCGAGTTCGCGGAATTGCTCCCAGAGCGGATCGGTCCTGACGTCCTCCACCACCACCAAGCGCTTCGCGAACGCGGCGGTGCCGCAGGACCCCACGGCCGCGCCAATCGCCAGTCCGTCGATCGCCTCGTTGTAGGCGGCGGGCAGCGCCGACGCCGCGCCGAGCCGGAGTCGTCCCGTCTCATCGAGCAACAGGACTGAGGATCGCATCCCCTCTGACAGCCGATCGACGGTCCGCGTCAGCTCGTCGAGCAGCGCCGGGAGCGGGCGGTCGAGTGCGACAGATTCGAGCACGGTCGTCAGTTGACGCTGGCGGAGTTCGGCACGCTCCCTCGCGCGCGCCGAGTCGAGGGCGTCGAGAGCGAACGAGACATCGATCGCCAGCTGGTCGAGGAGTTCCCGTTCGTCCAGCTGGAAGAAGCCCGCGACTCGCGAGCACAGATTCAACGCGCCCACGGCGTGCGAATGCCGGTACAGCGGAAACGAGGCGATCGACCCACACCCGATCGAGCCGGCACTGAGCGCCCACCTCGATGAGTCCGCGTCTCGACCGACGAGGTCATTGAGCACCTCGGCCCCACCTGACGCGAGCGCCCACGCGGCCACCGGGCACCCTCGTTCCAGGATCGACAGGGGAGAGGATGCTCCGAGCTCAGCCGCCGGGGGGACCGTGTCAGTCGACGCACCGTTGCTGAGGTCTCGTGCGTCGCCCATTGAGACCCAGGCGTGCAGAAACCCACCTCGTTCGACCGCGATCCGGCTGATCCCATCGAACAGTTCGCGCTCGTTCTGAACGCGAACGATGAGCTGGTTCGTAAGACTCAGCAGCGTATGCGTGCGATTGAGCCGAGCGAGCCGCTCCGCGGCCTGACGATGTGCAGTGATGTCTCGCGTGACACCGAGCAGCGCCGTAACCTTCCCGTCGCGATCGCGGAGGGGCGTGGCGTGCGTCTCGAGCCATCGCTCTCCACCCCGCAAGCCGCGGATCTTGAACTCGAGGATCTGAGACCGACCCGCGAACACCGCGGCAGTCAGGTCGCGCATCGCCTTCCGGTGCGCAGGGTCCACAAGTGCGTATAGATCGGCCCCTCGTACGGCGTCAAGCGAGTCTGCCTCGATCATCCGGAGTCCAGCTGCGTTCATCTCCAGCAGCGTCCCAGTCTCGCTGAGCAACTTCACGCATTCCGGCTCGGTCTCGATGATCGTCCGGAGACGAGCCTCGCTCTCGGCGAGCGCCGCCTCCAGCGCGTGCCGAGCGCTCATGTCGCGAACGCTCGCAATCACGACCTCGTCCCCGTCGAGTGACATCGGGCTGAGCATCACATCCACGGGAACGTTCCTGCCGCTCTTGTGCCGAGCGAACAGCCGTCTGTTCTCGCCCATTCGGCGTGGGTGCGGCGCCTGGGAGTAGCCCGCACGGGACTGCTCGTGCCGGGCACGCTTCGCCTCGGGGATCAGGGTCTCGACTGGCGAGCCGACCAGCTCGCTCGTCGTCAGTCCGAACAGCGAACACGCTGCGTCGTTGACGTGGATTATGAGCCCGTTCGAACCAACCACCAGCGCTGGGTCGGGCATGGCGTCGACGAAACGCAGGCCGGACGTCACTGCCGCAGCCCTGGTCCTCGGCATCAAACAGCTCCTTCGCGTTCGAAAGGATCCGACAGTGCCCTTCACGCCCTTCGATAGATCGTACCACCGACAGCGGTGCGCAAGCCATGGCGCAACACAGTGTCCTCCCCTTCCCTACACAGAGTCCGGGATTCGCCGCTGAACGCAGGCTGGCCGTGACACGAGATTCGCCGCATGTCCGACGCCCCCCGCACCTTCGGCCAGCAGCTCGGCCGTCGCTCCTGGGCCGAGCCCTGGAAGATCAAGATGGTGGAGCCCCTCCACCTCACCGACCGGCCGACCCGCGAGCGTGCGCTCATCGAGGCCAGCTACAACACCTTCCTCCTCCGCTCGCGTGACGTCTACATCGACCTGCTGACCGACAGCGGCACGAATGCGATGAGCGACCGGCAGTGGGCCGGAATGATGCTTGGCGACGAGGCCTACGCCGGCTCCGAGAACTTCTACCACCTCGAAGAGGCGGTACAGCGGTACTACGGCTACCGCTACCTCGTGCCGACGCACCAGGGCCGGGGCGCCGAGAACTTGATCTCGCGGGTCGGCATCAAGCCGGGCCAGTTCGTGCCGGGGAACATGTACTTCACGACGACGCGGCTACACCAGGAGATGGCCGGGGGCACCTTCGTCGATGTGATCGTGGACGAGGCACACGATCCGCAGCATCGCGGTGACTTCAAGGGGAACGTGGATCTCGGCAAGCTCGACGCGCTGGTGAAGCGCGAGGGCGCCGCGAAGATCGCCTACATCTCGCTCGCGGCGACGGTGAACATGGCGGGAGGCCAGCCCGTCTCGATGGCGAACGCGAAGGCCCTGCGCGCCTGGTGCGATACGCACGGCGTGCGACTCTACCTCGATGCGACGCGCGCCGTGGAGAACGCCTTCTTCATCCAGGAGCGCGAACCCGGCTATGCGAATAAGCGCGTGGCCGAGATCCTGAAGGAGTTCTGCTCGTACACGCACGGGGCGTGGATGAGCGCGAAGAAGGACTCGCTCGTCAACATCGGCGGCTGGGTCGCGGTGGACGACGCCGCGGTCTTCGAGGAACTGCGCAATCTCGTGGTCGTATTCGAAGGACTCCACACTTATGGCGGCCTCGCCGGTCGTGACCTCGAGGCGATGGCGATCGGGATCGGCGAGTCGGTGCAGGACGACCACATCCGCTCGAGGATCGGGCAGGTGCGGTATCTCGGGAAGCTCCTCGAGGAGTGGGGGATCCCGATGATGGAGCCGATCGGGGGCCACGCGATCTTCCTCGACGCATCGCGCTTCTACTCGCACCTCACGCAGGACCAGTTCCCGGCGCAGACGCTCGCGGCGCAGCTCTACCTCGACAGCGGGATCCGCGCGATGGAGCGCGGCATCGTGAGCGCGGGCCGCAACGCGGCGACGGGAGACCACAACCGCCCGAAGCTGGAACTCACGCGCCTCACGATCCCGCGCCGCGTGTACACGCAGGCGCATATGGATGTCGTCGCCGAGTCGGTGAAGGCCGTCCACGAACAGCGGGCGTCGGTGCGTGGACTGCAGATGATCTACGAGTCCAAGTACCTGCGATTCTTCCAAGCGCGGTTCGAGCCGCTCTGAGAGCGCTCAGCGCTCGAAGACGATCTTTCCGCCAACGAGTGTGAGCAGCACCTTTGCGTCGCGGATCGTCTCTGGCGCGATGCGCGTCAGGTCGCGGTCGATCATCACGAGGTCAGCGAGCATCCCGGTGCGGAGCACCCCGCGGTCGTTCTCGGCGAAGCCGGCGTAGGCCGCTGTGGCGGTGTATGCGCGGAGCGCCTCGTCGACGGTGATCCGCTCCCCCGGCACCCAACCGCCGGGGTTGGCGTCGTCGAGCGTGCGCCGAGTGACAGCGGCGTAGATCCCTTCGAGCGGTGTCGGCGGCGCAACGAACCAGTCCGACCCGAAGGCGACCCGCGCCTTCGCATCGAGCAGCGATCGGAAGGCGTAGGTGCCCTTCGCCCGTTCGGCGCCGATCACCTTGTCGGCCCAGCGGCCATCGTCGATCGCGTGATAGGGCTGCATCGAGGCGATCACACCGAGCGGGCCGAAGCGGGCAATGTCGGCAGGCGCGATGTGTTGCGCGTGCTCGATCCTGAAGCGCCGGTCGCGCGGGCCGTTCTCGCGAGCCACGCGTTCGAAGATGTCGAGTTGCTCGCGGATCGCACGGTCGCCGATCGCGTGGACCATCACGTGAAGACCCGCCGCGTCGGCGCCCTTGATCGCGGCGTAGCGGGCGGCTTCGGTCGTGACGAAGAGGCCACGGTCGTTCGGCGCGTCGGTGAAGGGCTCGAGCATCGCCGCGGTGTGCGAGCCGAGTGATCCATCGACGAATCCCTTGAGCGCGCCCCAGCGGAGCCAACTGTCTCCGGTGCCACCCTGTTGCTTCACATAGGTGGCGAGCCGCTGCCAGCTCGAGAGCGGAACCGCCGCGTACACGCGGGTGCGAAGGTGCCCGCCGCGCCATGCGCGCGTGAGCGCCTCGAGATCGCCCCACGATCCCATATGGTGCACGCCGGTCACACCCTGCGCTGCGACGTACACCATCGCTGCGTCCAATGCGCGATCGGTCAGCGCCGGCGTCGGATCAGGGATCACACGCTCGATCACGCCCGTGGCGTTGTCCTTGAAGACGCCGGCCGGTTCGCCTGACCCATCGCGAACGATCTCACCACCTCCGACGTCCGCCGTCGACCTCGACACGCCAGCGAGCCGCAGTGCAAGCGAGTTTCCCAACGACATGTGGCCGTCGAGCCGATTCACGAACACGGGGTGATCCGGCGTCACCGAGTCGATCCACGCGCGCGTCGGGAGCGTGCCGCCCCAGTTCTGGTGGTCCCAGTCGCCACCGACGATCCAGGTGCCCTTGGGCACCGTCGTGGCGAAGGCCTTGATCCGCGCGGTGAACTCGGCCGGAGTGCGCGCGTCGCGCAGCTGCACCGAGCTCAGGCGGAACCCGCCGTCGATGAAATGCTCGTGCGTGTCGATGAAACCCGGAACGACCATCGCGCCCTTCGCGTCGATCACGCGCGCGCCGGCCGCGAGCTTCATCACCTCCGCGCTCGACCCCACGGCGGCGATCCGCTCTCCTTCGATCGCGATCGCGTCGGCCCAGGGGCGACGCGGGTCGCCCGTCCAGACGCGGGCGTTGACGATCACGATCGAGATGGCCACGGACGCGGCGACCAGGTGTTTGACCAGCATCGGCCGGAGGCCTGCCTAGGCCCGCTTCTCGACCGCGTCGCGCACGTCGAGGAGGATCTCGAAGTAGAGCTGCTCTCGGCGATACGCGAAGTCGAGCGTCGCCATCTGCGTGTCGTCCTCGGTCTCCTTCGCGCGCTTGAAGGCCTCGGTGTACATCTCCTCGAGGTTGGACAGGATGCGTTCGCGGGAGCGGGACATCGGGATCTCCTTCAGGGCGTCGAGGGTCAGCCGGGGCGGCACGAAGGGCGCCGGTGTGGCGGCCTTCGGGCTCTCCAGCAGGTATTTGCGTGCCGCGCCGAGGAAGTGGCGCCGGGCGTCGAAGGGGGAGGACATCGTCAGCGCAACGTAGCCGCGAGCGCCGTCAGCGTCCACCGACTCCCCCCCTCTCCGATTCCCCTCGACCAACCCGGAATCAGTTCGGTCGGCGAAGCGAGCGACGCAATGCCTCACTCGCCTCGATCACCGCCCCGAGGTCGCGCCGGAACGCCGACTCCCGCACGCTCACGAGCGCGGCCTGCACCTGCCGGAACTCCGCCCCGGCGACAACATCGGCCGCGAGTCGGCTCCGGATCCACATCAGCGTCGCCGCGTCGGCAAGCACCCCGGCCGGGTCGGACGCGTCGGCGTCGACCTGCAGTTGGCGCGCCCAGAGGTCCAGGAGATCGAAGTCCACCTGCGTCACCGTGCGGTGACGCAGCTGCAAGTCGAGACTTGCGAGGTCGAGATCGATCGAAGCCTGTCGGGACGCGACGGCATCCTGCGCCTGCACCGCGGCGTCGAGCGCCGCGATAGCGGCGACCATTCGCGTGCGCAGGAGCGGAGGAACGGTACCTGCCTGGAACGCGTTCCACGCCGCACTCATCCCGGCGAAGCGCGTTGCCGCCGTGTCCCAGCGGGCGAGCGCTGCCGCCTCGAAGATCCGGCGCGCGCCGGCCGAGAGCGTTCCGAGCTCAGCCGGCATCGCGCCGACGACCGCGTCGGTCGGCACAGCGAGCGCCAGGGCCTCGAGGTTCGCGCCCGATCCGGTCGAGAACTCGCCGTAGCCCGGGGCGAAGATCTTGGACTCGTACGTGCCATCCATATGCAACTCGGTCGTGACGATCGCGCCGGTAACCGCGCCACGCGGACCCGCCACGGTGACACCGATCTCGTCGACCTCGACCTCCTCGAAGACCACCTCACAGGCGTTCTCGGGGCGCCACACGTCGCCGATCTGGGGATTCGCCGGCATGATCATCGCTGCAGGCCCCTCGCGATCGGCGAGCCAGGTGCCATCGGTGTCCTCGATGACGCCATTCGCGAAGTTGAACACGTCCTCGCCGAGATACCAGACGGCCCCGGCGTCGTCCTGAGCGTACCAGTCGATCGCGACCTCGTGGATGCGGCGTCCCACCCAGGCGACGTACTGCGATTGCAGCACCTCGACATCCCGGCCGTCGACACGGATGATGCGCGTCGACGGAAGGAGGGTGGTCTCCGAGCGGAAGGGCTCCCCGTCCGATGTCCCCATGAGGATCGCGCGCGCGAGCACGCTCATCGGGTAGAGCGGGTTCGTCACGACCGTCGGATTGGAGAAGGATGGACGCCCGAGGTCCACTCGCGCGCTCCTCGGCGCGGTCGGGAGGCTGGCGCACTCGTCGGACGGAGCGGAGGGGCTTTCGCCGCAGGCGGTGAGGATCGCGGCTGCGATCAGCGCCGCGCTCAAGGTGAAGAGTCGATTGGCCACAGGATGCTCCGGTGAAAGTGGAAGGACGCACCGGAGGAGCAGATGAGGGACCGCGCTTGTGACAGCGCCGGTGAAAGCGCTCGTAGCCGCGCCTTGTTCAGCGCGGCGAGATTCGACGCGGCGCGAGGTCCACGCGCACCGCCTCGTCGCCGAGCGGCGACGGCGAGAGTCGCGCCCCAGTCTTGAGGAAGCGTCGATCCCCGTCCACGAGGATCTCCACCCGCGGTGCGTCTCGGGGGATCCGGATCGTGAACGTCGCGGACTCGCCTCTGCTGGCGACGAGGAGGCGCTCATCGGCCGTGGTGAAGGTGGCTTTGCCGACCGGTGCCGTGACGATCACCTCGGCCTCGCCGGTGAGCGAGATGACCGCCTCGTCTTCTGGTCCGGTCGACGTGAACTCGATCCGGAGCGATCGGCCAGGGGCGACGGCGATGCCGGTGGTCGATTCGGGCGTCGGCGCCACCACCTCGGGCTCCACTGCCGCCGGCGCGGGCGTCTCCGTGGCCGCTCGTCCGAGTCCGGCGAGCCAGCCGCGCAGTGGCGACCCTGGCATCGCCCACGCCGCACCAGCGACCGAGAACGCGATCAGTGCACCGGCCGCCCAGCGCCACTGCCCGATCGGACGC
>JANPCH010000003.1:0-3517 GCA_031430835.1 Gemmatimonadaceae bacterium | reverse complement strand
GCCATGTTCACGCTCGACGAGGGGCGCTGCGCCACCGACGTGGCGACGATCTTTCGCATCGTGGCCGACGTGGAGGGATGGCCGCGCCACCTCGCGCACTACCGCTGGGTCACGGTGCGCGACCGGACGCGCGACGGGGGCGGCGTGGTCGAGATGGCCGCCAACCGCCCGTTCGGCCCGCTCAACTGGCCCACCTGGTGGAATTCGCACATGGCCGTGGACCACGAGGCGCCCGCAATCCGGTTCCGCCACATCGGCGGCATCACCACCGGGATGGAGGTCGAGTGGGCGTTCGAGCCCGCCGATGCCGGCACGCACATCACGCTCCTCCACGAGTGGAACGGACCACGTTGGCCGATCATCGGAGGCGCGGCGGCCAAGACAGTGATCGGCCCGGTGTTCGTGCACGGCATCGCTTCGCGCACCTTGGCGGGACTCGTGCGCGTGGCTGAAGGCGCGCGCAAGTGAGCGGCGAGCGGCGCGTGGTCATCACCGGCATCGGCGCCATCACACCACTGGGCGTCGGCGTCGAGGCCCTGTGGAGTGGCCTCCACGAAGGACGTTCGGCGGTGCGCACGCTGACGCGATTCGACCCCTCCCCCTTCCGTACGCACGTCGCTGCGGAAGTGGATGGGTTCCAGGCGGCGGATCATATGGAAGCGAAGCGCGCCAAGCGCCTCGACCGGTTCGGTCACTTCGTCGTGGCCGCGAGCCGGCTCGCGCTGGAGGAGGCGCACCTCGACCTCGCACGTGAGGACCGCACGCGCGTCGGTGCGATGATGGGCACCGCACTCGGCGGGGTGGGTTACGCCGAGGAGCAGTTGGGGCGCTACCTGAGTGGTGGCTTACGTGCGGTGGATTCGCTGCTCGCCCTCTCGGTGTTCGGCGGCTCGGCCAGTTGCAACGTCGCGATCGAGTTCGCGCTCACTGGCCCCAACTCGACCAACGCGATGAGTTGTGCGTCGGGGACGATGGCGATCGGTGAGGCGATGCGTCAGATCCGTGGCGGCTATGCCGACGTGATGCTGGCGGGCGGGGCCGAGGCTCCGCTGGCACCGCTCTGTTTCGGGAGCTTCGCGTTGATCCGGGCGATGAGCACGCGGAATGACGATCCAGCGCGGGCTTCACGGCCCTTCGACGCGGCGCGTGACGGCTTCGTGATGGCGGAGGGGGCGGCGGTGTTGGTGTTGGAGGAGCGTGGTCGCGCGCTGGCTCGTGGGGCGCCGATCGTGGCGGAGTTGTTGGGCTATGGCACGACGAACGACGGGCATCATATGACGGCGCCGCACGCCGATGGCCGTGAGGCGGCGCGGGCGATGCGGCTCGCGCTGGACGATGCGCACGTCAACGCGAACGAGATCGGGTACGTGAATGCACACGGGAGTTCGACGCCGCTCAATGATGTGGCGGAGACGGCGGCGATCCGCTCGGCGCTCGGCGAGACTGCACTGCGCATCCCGGTGAGTGGGACCAAGGGGTTCCACGGTCACGCGCTTGGGGCGACGGGGGCGTGGGAGACGGCGATCTCGGCGCTCGCGCTCAGGCGCGGCTGGGTACCGCCGACGCTCAATCTCGATGTCGCGGACTCGGCGTGCGATCTCGACTACGTGCCGCGCGAGGGGCGCGCGCTGACGGCGGATGTGGCGATCACGAACTCGTTCGGGTTCGGCGGGATCAACGCGTGTTTGGTGCTGCTGCGCGGCGAGGGGATGACGGCCGGAATGTGATGGCGTCGGCGGCTCCGAAGCAGCTGCTATGCTCGGGCCGATATGGCCAAGCCGACCACGAATGCGGCGTTCATCGACAGCCAGAACATCAACCTCGGAGTCCGATCGCTCGGTTGGAGATTGGACTGGCGACGATTCCGGTCCTACCTGCTGGAGAAATACGGCGTTGGCAAGGCCTTCCTCTTCGTCGGCTTCGTTCGGCAGAATCAAATGCTCTACGACAGTCTCGAGCGCGCTGGCTTCATCTTGGTGTTCAAACCAGTCTTGTCCCGGCGAGCTGAGGAGGCCAAGGGGAACGTCGACGCTGATCTCGTGCTCAAGGCGATGACGGAGTTCGGCGAGTACGAGAGAGCAGTCATCGTCACAAGCGACGGCGATTTCTACTCGCTGGTCGACTACCTCTATCAGATGGGGAAACTGGAGATCGTCCTGAGTGCGAGCGCGAAGCGATGCTCCGCGCTTCTCAAGCGTTCCGCGAAGGAGCGCATCTGGTACTTGGATTCGCTCAAGGAACGACTCGAAGTCAGGACGGGCAAAAAATGAAAAGGCACTGCCAAGGGACGAAACCCAGGGCCGTGCCTTTTCCTCGTGATGTCCTATCGTCCAACGAAAAGGTACTGCCAAGGGACGGAACCCAGAGCCATACCTTTCCCTCGTGATTATACGCTAAGAATAGATGTGCCCGGGCGGGTGTCAAGCGGCCAGGCGGCGACCGGTGGCGTGTTGTTGCCGCCTCGCCGGCCGTAGGCGGTTGCCCCCCTCCTCCGCCCGCCGTACACTAGCCGGCCTCGGCCAGCGATGACGGGGCGATGACGCCCCTATGAGAGCATTCGCCGACCGCAATCGGAGGATAACGGGCGCGTGATCCAGATACGGGCACTCGGGACGTGCGAGATCCAGATCGGCCGCAAGCGCGTCACCCTCTCCACGGAGATGGTGTTCGCGCTCGGCTTCTATCTCTGCGTGCGCGCCGGTGAGCGCGTCGGACGGGAGGAGCTCACCGAGACCTTCTGGTCCGGTCGCGACGTCGCGAAGGATCGCCATTCGCTGCGGCAGATGCTCTATCGCCTGCGACAGAAGGGACTCGAACTCGACGAGGATGGCGAGGAGCTCTCGCTCGACCCGACGACCATCGAGAGCGACGTTGCGCGCGTGCTCGACCCCTCGTGGGCGGAGAAGGCGAGCGCGGAGGATGTCGAGCTCGCGGGGGACCTCCTCCCTGGATTCACGCGGACGATCACGCCGCGCTTCCAGGAGTGGCTGGACGGAGTACGCGCCGAGGTGGCAGCTCAACATCGACGGGGAGCGTTGGCCCAGATCATCAGGGCGCGACGCGAGGCGCGTTGGGCCGATCTCGAGCGCTGGGCGCAGCACGTCCTCCGCTCGGATCCATTGAACGAGGAGGCGACGCTTGCGCGCGCCGAGAGCGCGGCGATGGCGGGCTCAAAGGCCGCGGCGCTGGAGATCCTCGACCAGTACATGGAAGAGTTGGGCGAGTACGCGCCGCAGATCGGTCTCCCCGCGACCGTCCTCCGGCGACGGATTGCCGAGCGCCAGCCGGACTGGACCGCACGTGGACCGCGCGAGGTGCCACTCGTCGGTCGCGCCGAGTTGATGTCGCGGCTGACCGGGTTCGTAGAAGCGGCGTCGCGTGGCGAAGGTACGGGCGTGGTGCTTTGGGGGGCGCCCGGTGTTGGCAAGACGCGGCTCGCGCAGGAGACGCGGATCTTTGCCGAGCTTCGGGGCTTCAAGACCGTGGTGGTGCGGTCGGACAAGTCGCACTCGGCGCG
>JANPCH010000002.1:0-5433 GCA_031430835.1 Gemmatimonadaceae bacterium | reverse complement strand
CCCCCGCCGCGCCCGGGGGCGTGGTGGTGGTCGCGGGGTATCCTTGTCTTTTTCCCGGCGCGGGGCGGCCCCACCACGATCGCACAGCCCTGCTCCGCGAGCGCACGGCGGAGTTCGGGGAGCGTGGCCTCGATCGGGAGGGATTCGGCGCCGCGGAGCGGGGGCACGCGTCGTGAGTGGTTTCCTGGGGACCAGAAGGCGCGAAACGGAGCCCCCGTGCAATTCGTAGGGGAGTACCGGGTAACTTAGGCACCTCGCCCTTCCACGCCTCACGATGAAAGACTCCACTTCGACCGCCGACGGCAGCACGGCGACGCGCGACCGCGTCTTCTGGAGCGCCCTCCTCGCCGTCGCGATCACCGACATCCTGACCAAGCGGTGGGCCGAGAATGCCCTCGTCCTGCACGTCCCCGAGGACGTCTTGGGGCATTGGCTGCGTTGGGGCCTGACCTACAACACCGGGGCAGCGATGAACCTCTCGCTCGGTGGGGCGTCGCGGGTCGTCTTCAGCGCCGTCGCTGTCGGGATGATCGTGTACCTCTTCAAGCTCTATCGACAGACGCCGGGGAATGCGCTCGCGACGCCCGCTGCGCTCGCCCTCATCGCCGCCGGTGCCTTCGGCAACCTCCTCGACCGCGTGCGCCACGCGAAGGGGGTCGTCGACTTCATCGATGTCGGCACAGCGAATTGGCGCTTCTGGACGTTCAACGTCGCGGATATGGGCGTCTCACTCGGCGCGCTGCTGCTTGCCCTTCTGCTCTGGCGGGACGACCCTTCGGCGCCCGAGGTCGCTCCCGTGCTCCCCTCTCCTGAGATCCCCGCGCAATGACCGAACGCCGCGAGTTCCTCCGTCAGGCCTCACTCCTCGCCGCCGGCTCGGTCGCGGCGTCGTCGCTCGCAGCGCAGGGCGCGCCCGCGACATCAGTCCAGGGCACCTGGGACATGGCGTGGCTCGAGCGGGTCAACGGACAGTTCAAGATGGCATTCGATGCCCCGGAGATCAGCGACGGAGTCTGCCTGCATCAGGCACGCTCGTTCCTCGCGGGCTACGACACCGTGCACGGGCTCAAGGACAACGATCTGACCGCCGTGCTGGTCATCCGCCACAAGGCGATCCCGATGGTGCTCGGCGACGAACTCTGGTCCGATGGGTACTGGGGCGACCAGGAGAAGTTGAAGGACCCGGCCACCGGCGAGACGACGAAGCGGAACCCCTTCATCAAGGTGCCAGCCGGGGCGCAGCACAGCCTTACCTGGCCCGACGGCGCCCTCGACACGCTGATGAGTCGCGGCGTGATCGTCCTCGCCTGCGACCTTGCCCTGCGCAATGCGGCCGGCCAGATCGCCAGCCGACGGAAGATCCCGCGGCAGGACGCGCTGCAGTTGGTGAGCCAGCACCTGATCCCGGGCGTCTACCGGATGCCCTCGGGGATCTTCGCCACGTGCCGCGCGCAAGCCGCCGGCTGCGGGGTGCTGCATTCGGTCTGATGCGCCGATGAGCACGGCGAAGACCTACGACGCGGCGTACTTCCACCGCTGGTACCACGATCCGTCGCGGCGCGTCATCGCGCCCGCGGCGGTCGTGCGAAAGGTCCACCTCACGACCGCGATCGCCGAATCGCTGCTTGAGCGGCCGATCCGTTCCGTGCTCGACGTCGGGGCAGGGGAGGGGGCGTGGCGTGCGCACCTCCGACGGTTGCGACCACGGGTCTCCTACACGGGCGTGGAGACGAGCGAGTATGCGGTCGCCCGATTCGGCGCGTCCCGCAGACTCGTGCGCGGGAGCTTCGGCTCGCTCGCCGAACTCGGGCTGCGCGGCCCATTCGACCTCGTCGTGGTCTGCGACGTACTCCACTACGTGCCTGATGGCGAGGTCGGTCCTGGACTGGCGGCGATCGCGTCGCTCGCCGGTGGGGTCGCCTACCTTGAGGCGTACACGACCGAGGATGAGATCGAAGGGGATCGTGGGGACTGGTACCATCGATCGGCGGAGCAGTATCGCCGTCACTTCCGGCGCGCAGGACTCTTCGGCGTCGGGATGCACTGCTACGTCCCGAAGGCGATGGCGGCCGCGACGGCGGCGCTGGAGCGCGGCGCGTGGTGAGGTTCAAGGTCTGTTGTATCCAGGACGTGGCCGAAGCCGAGTTGGCGCTCGACCACGGCGCCTCGGCGATCGGACTCGTGTCAGCGATGCCGAGCGGGCCGGGACCGATCAGCGATGAGCGGATCCGCGAGGTCGCGACGTGGGCGACTCCGCGAACGAGGACATTCCTGCTCACATCGCAGTCCAGCGCGAAGGCGATCGGAGCGCAGGTGGTCGCCGCTGGCGCGAACACGGTGCAGATCGTGGACGCGCTTCCGCACGGCGCCCTTCGCGCCCTCCGCGCGATCGTACCCACGGTCCGCCTCGTGCAGGTGATCCACGTGCGCGGTCCCGAGGCGCACGAGGAGGCGATGCAGGTCGCGCCGCTCGTCGACGAGCTCCTGCTCGACTCGGGGAACCCGAACGCCGCAGTGAAGGAACTTGGAGGCACCGGTCGCGTTCACGACTGGCAGGTCAGCCGCCGGATCGTGCAGGACGCCGGCGTGCCGGTCTGGCTTGCCGGAGGGCTTCGGCCCGAGAATGTCCGTGAGGCCGTGCGCGCGGTCCGACCCCATGGTGTCGACGTCTGTTCCGGCCTTCGGGTCGACGGTCGGCTGCGGCCAGAGCTGCTGCGACGGTTCGCGAGCGCACTTGCCGAGGCCAGTGGCGCGCCCTTGACCTGAGGGCCGAAGGATGTAACCTTTCATCCGGATATACGGATGAAGCGACCAGCCCTCCACGACCGCCTTGCCTCACTTGCCGACCCGATCCGGTCGCGGCTTCTGCTCCTCCTCGAGGGGCACGAGCTTACCGTGTCGGAGCTGCGGGCCGTGTTGCAGCTCCCCCAGTCGACCGTGAGCCGCCATCTCAAGCTGCTCGCCGACGGCGGGTGGGTGGTCTCGCGGGAGAACGGCACATCGAACCGATATCGGATCGACCCCAAGGCCCTCGAGGCGTCAGCCCGCCGGCTCTGGGCCACGGTCCGCAGTGAGATGGCGGAGCTGCCCGCGGCACGCCGGGACTCTCAACGGGTGCAAGGGGTGCTCGCCGAACGCCACACGCGGTCGCAGGAGTTCTTCGCCAGCTCGGCCGCCCAGTGGGACCGGGTGCGCGCCGAACTCTTCGGCACTCGGACCGAGCTGTTCGGGCTACTCGGTCTCCTCGATCCGACGCACACGGTCGGGGACCTCGGCTGTGGCACCGGCCAGCTCTCCGAAGCCCTCGCACCGTTCGTCGAGCGGGTGGTCGCGGTGGATGAGTCCGCCGCGATGTTGCGCGCCGCCCGGGGCCGCCTCGGGGCGCAGGCGAACGTCGACGTGCGGAAGGGGTCGCTCGAATCCCTGCCGATCGAGCGCGGCGAGCTTGACGTCGCGGTCCTCTCCCTCGTGCTGCACTACGTCGCGGAACCGGCGAGCGCTCTTGTCGAGATCCGCCGCACCCTCAAGCCGGGCAGCGGCCGTCTCTTGATCGTCGACATGCTCCCGCACGACCGCGCCGAGTACCGGCAGACGATGGGCCACGTCTGGCTCGGATTCGATGCCGAGACGATCGCGCGGTGGGGACGCGAAGCCGGTTTCGCCTCGGTCCGGCATCATCCACTCCCCGCATCACCGCAAGCGAAAGGCCCAACACTGTTCACCGCAGTACTACAGACGTGAGATGGGAGATGGAAGAGGTGAGAAACTCACCGCTCCCTCCCACTCACACGCTCTCACCTCTCCACTCTCCCATCTCCCATCTGGAGTTAGTATGACCGCCGTCGCCCCGAATCCAGCCAAGAGTCTGATCGCTCGCCCGCCATTCAAGGTGAAGGACATCGCCCTCGCCGACTGGGGTCGCCAGGAGATCCGCCTCGCCGAATACGAGATGCCGGGGCTGATGGCGCTCCGCGCCGAGTACAAGGGCAAGAAGCCCCTCGCGGGCGCCCGCATCATGGGGTCGCTGCACATGACGATCCAGACGGCGGTGCTGATCGAGACGCTCGCTGAACTCGGCGCCGATGTGCGCTGGGTCTCGTGCAACATCTTCTCGACGCAGGACCACGCTGCGGCGGCGGTCGCGGTCGGCAAGGATGGCTCCATCCAGCAGCCGCGCGGCATCCCCGTCTTCGCCTGGAAGGGAGAGACGCTGGAAGAGTACTGGTGGTGTACCGAGCAGGCGCTGACGTGGCCGGACGGCCGTGGCCCGAACCTGATCCTCGATGATGGTGGCGACGCGACGATGCTCGTTCACAAGGGCACCGAGTACGAGGCGGCAGGAAAGGTCCCGGCCTTCGATCCGAAGAACGATCCCGAAGAGTGGGGCGTCATCCTGGATCTGTTGCGCCAGACGCTTAGCGAGGACCCGAAGCGCTGGACGAACGTCGGGAAGGCGATCCGCGGCGTCTCCGAGGAGACGACGACCGGCGTGCACCGGCTCTACGAGATGATGCAGGCCGGGACGCTCCTCTTCCCGGCGATCAATGTGAACGACGCCGTGACGAAGTCGAAGTTCGACAACCTCTACGGCTGCCGTCACTCGCTTACCGACGGGATCCTCCGCGCCTCCGATGTGATGTTGGCCGGCAAGGTCGCGGTGGTCTTCGGCTACGGGGACGTCGGCAAGGGCTCGGCCCAGTCGCTCCGCGCGCAGGGCGCGCGCGTGGTGATCACCGAGGTGGACCCGATCTGCGCGCTGCAGGCCGCGATGGAGGGGTACCAAGTCACGACGATCGACGAGGTGATCTCCACCGCCGACGTCTTCGTGACGGCGACCGGCAACGCCGACATCATCTCGGTCGCGCACATGGCGAAGATGAAGGACAAGGCGATCGTCGGGAACATCGGCCACTTCGACAACGAGATCGACATGGCCGGGCTCAAGAACTTCCCGGGGATCAAGCGCAACAACATCAAGCCGCAGTTCGACGAGTGGATCTTCCCCGACGGGCACTCGGTGCTGATCCTGGCCGAGGGGCGTCTGCTGAACCTCGGCTGCGCGACGGGGCATCCGTCCTTCGTGATGTCGGCGTCGTTCACGAACCAGGTGATGGCGCAGATCGAGCTGCACACGAACAACGCCAAGTATGAGAAGAAGGTCTACGTGCTTCCGAAGAAACTCGACGAGAAGGTCGCGCGACTCCATCTCGACAAGCTGGGCGTGAAGCTGACCAAGCTCACCGAGAAGCAGGCGGCGTACATCGGGGTTCCGGTGGAAGGACCGTACAAGTCCGACCACTATCGGTACTAGCCGACGGCGGACGACGGAAGGGCGGAGGGCAGGAACGACGAAGCCGCGCGGGGCCGCGGGCGCCCCGCGGCGGGGGGGGTGCCCACCTTTGCGACAACCGGGTGGTGTACCCCCGCGCCGTA
>JANPCH010000001.1:0-19569 GCA_031430835.1 Gemmatimonadaceae bacterium | reverse complement strand
TCGCGCACGAGATCCGACGCGCGATTGTAGTCATCCCGCGCCCCACCGGTCTTCGTCGCCCGCACACCACTCACGCCGACCACGATACTCCAACTCGACGGGAAGCGCGCACGACCGAACCGCTCGGCCGGCAGGTACCGGAACGCCCCGACGGCGTCAGCTTCGTTGCACAGTATCGCCACGTGATCCTGCGCGCCGCCACGCGTTCCGACGCCGCGCTCCCCGGCGAAGGGCCCGCAGGGGCCACCCATCTCGACCGCGCCGCAGTACTCGGCGAGCGCGAGCGGATTCCCGACGTGGTCCTTCCAGTTTCGGCGTTCGGGGAGCCGATTCGCCTCGGCCACCGCGATCACCAGCATCGTGATGAAGGCGCTTGAGCTCGAGAGACCTGCGGAGCGTGGAAGTGTGCTCTCAGAGCGCACGCGGACGCCGACCTTGAGGGGTGCGAAGTCGCGGGACATCCGTCGCGCAACAGCGGCGATGTACGCTCCACCCGGCGTCCCACCCGGCCGCGCGTCACGCCTGAGCGGGATGCGGGCGCGCCGTCCGGTCGCGGTATCCTCGATGTCGATGACGGGCTTCTCCAGCGGTTCCATCACCGCGCTGATCCCCTCCCCCACCGCGCAGGTGAGCGAGGGGCCGCCGCCATAGTCCACGTGCTTGCCGAAGAGCTCGATCCGCCCCGGCACGAAGATCTCGCGCGTGGTCACGGGTGCGGCGCCTGGCCGGCGAGCCGCGTTTCTACCGCCGCGACATCGCCGCGATTCGAGAGGTCGAGCACGCCGAGTCGTTGGCGGACGGCGGTGAAGCGCACGCCGTGCGCGATCGCAGCACGCACCGCGTCGACGAGTTCAAGCTCACCACGAACCGACGGCGTGACCGCAGTGCAGTCGGCGAAGATGCTCGCGTCGAACCGCCAGAGGTTCATCGAGACCCAACGCTCCTTCGCTCCGAGCAACGGATGACCGGGCGAAGGCTTCTCCACGATTGTGAGAAGCGTTCCATCCGGTGCGAGGTCGAGCAACGCGAACTGCTTCACCCGCTCGAGCGGGATGTTCGCCATCGCGACCAGCCCCTCTGCCTCGTACGCAACGAGCCCCGGCCCCCCGAGCGTCACCATCGCGCGCACCGACTCGGCAGGATAGAGGTTGTCGGCGTTGAGCATCAGGAAGTCCGCATCGCCGACCTCGGACCGCGCGGCGAGAAGTGCATCCGCGGTGCCGCGGGGTTCGCGCTGCATTGCGAACCGCACGCCAAGTCTCGAGGGCGGCGCCACGCGCGCGTACCGATCCCTGATCGCCGCCTCATCCGGCGCGAGAACGAACACCACCTCGCGCACGCCCCCCTCGGCCAGCTCGTGCAGCACGAAGTCGAGCAGGGGACGGCCGGCCACCGGCATCATCCCCTTCTGCCCGGCGTCCGCGGCGGCGCGCTGCTCGGAGCTAAGCGCCTCGGTCCCCGCCCGCATCCGGGAGCCAAGCCCCCGGGCGAGGATCACCGCGGTGGTCGCGTCAGTTCGTCGCGGCAGCGGCCCAGAATCCACGCAGCACGCGCATCACGCCGGCGCCGCTCACGAGGAAGATCACGCCCCACGTGAGCGCGAGCGAGCTGTTGCCCATGAGCCAGGCGCCCACGCCGAAGAGTGCGCCATAAACGAAGAAGATGCCGAGCACCCAGCCGAGCATCGCCTGCGTGATCGAATCGGGCGAGGGTCCGACCCCGGTCGCGGCGCGCACCTTCGCCCAGCCGGGGCCGGCAGGGCGCACGAGTTTGTAGAAGGACTCGAGCACCTTCGGATCGGTCTTCGGGCCGACGAACGCGGCCGTGATCCAGACGACCGTGGTCACGCCGACGGTGACGAGCAGCGACGCGCTGCCGCTGATCGCGGCGCCATTCCGCCTGGCGACCTCGAAGGCGATCGCGGTCACGAACGACGCTGCCATCGCCGCGACCTCCGCCGAAGCATTCACGCGCCACCAGTACCATCTCAGGAGATAGAGGAGCCCAGTGCCCGCGCCGATCGAGAGGAGCAGCGTGAAGCCGGTCGATGCAGTGTTGATGTACTTGGTCGCGAGCGCGGCGACGAGCATCAGCCCCGCCGTTACGAGCCGCCCGACGAACACGTAGTGCTTCTCGGTGCCATCGCGGCGGATGAAGCGCCGATAGAGATCGTGGACCAGATACGACGTCCCCCAGTTCAAGTGCGTGACGATCGTTGAGACGTACGCCGCGAGAAGTCCCGCGATCATCAGTCCGAGCCACCCGACCGGGAGGAAGGTGAGCATCGCCGGGTAGGCGATGTCGTGGCCGATCAGGTTCGCCGGGACATTCGGGAAGGCACGAGAGATGTCGGAGAGCTGCGGGAAGACGAGGATCGAACTCAGCGCGACGATGATCCAGGGCCAGGTGCGCAGGCCGTAGTGCGCCACGTTGAAGAAGAGCGTGCCAACGAGCGCATCCTTCTCACTCTTGGCGGCGAGCATCCGCTGCGCGATGTAACTCCCGCCCCCCGGCTCGGCTCCCGGATACCAGACCGACCACCACTGCACCGTGAGCGGCAGGATGAAGATCGTGAGGAAGACCGTCGGGTTGGAGGAGTCCGGGAGGAAGGCGTACGTCTGCGCCGGGATCCGCTCGAAGAGCCCGGCGAGCCCGCCGACCTCAGGCCGTTGCAGCGCGAAGTACGCCGCGGCGAAGGAACCCGACATCATGATCCCGAACTGGATGAAGTCGGCGACGAGCACGCCCCAGAGGCCCGAGATCACTGCGAAGCCGACGTTGAGCAGCGCACAGATGATCAGCGTCCGCTCCATCTCCCAGCCGAGGAGGATCGACGCGATCTTCACGGCGGCCAAGTTCACCGTCGCCATGATGACGACGTTGAAGACGAGCCCGAGGTACACGGCACGGAATCCGCGTACGAAGCTGGCGGCTCGCCCAGAGTATCTGATTTCATAGAACTCGAGGTCGGTCAGCACCCCCGACCGCCGCCACATCCGCGCGTAGAACATCACCGTTGCCATTCCGGTGAGCAGGAAGGCCCACCAGACCCAGTTCCCCGCGACGCCCCCTTGCCGTACCAGGTCAGTGACGAGGTTCGGCGTGTCGGTCGAGAATGTCGTCGCGACCATCGAGACGCCGATCAGCCACCAGGGCGCGGCGCGGCCCGAGGTGAAGAACTCGGCGGTGTTCGAGCCGGCTCGCCCTGCGAGTAGCAGCGCCGGGATGAAGGCCACCGCGAGGGAGAGGACGACGATGACCCAGTCGAGTCTGGTGAGGAGCATTTAACTCAAGGGGAAAGGTGGAAGGTGGAAGGAGAAAGGTCACGACAACTGCACACTGCGCGATCACGCCCCCTGCATTGTCGTTCCTTTCACCTTCCCCCTTCCCCCTTCCACCGGCCCCTGGTGAACTCCGGGAACTTCATCGGCGCCGAACCCTTGGCCACCGACATCTGCGACAGGGGCATCGGTGCACTCCAGCTCGCCGCGTCGTACACATCGAAGTCGGGCACCAGTCCCTCGCGAAGGCACTCCACGAGCCGCCAATAGAGCACGAAGTCCATCCCACCGTGGCCGCCATTCAGCGCGAGTTCTCCGATCTTCGTCCAGAGCGGGTGCTCGTGCGTCATCCGCCAGGCGTCGAGCGGCTTGAAGCCTTGACTCCCGGACTGCCCATCCACGAAGATCCGCGGCGGATAGTCCTCGAAAACCCCCATCGTCCCTGCCACATAGTTGAGGCGTGAGTAGGGGCGCGGGTTCGAGACGGCGTGCTGCAGGTGGATCATCCGGCCCTTCGTAGTCCGGATGAGCGAAGTGTTGAGGTCCCCTGTGATGTATCGCTCGGCCCACCTGGGATCGGCCTTGTCGCTCACCGTCGCCTCGCGGTGGAGCGTCAGGCCGCGCTCCTCGGTGCTCATCGAGACGATCGTCTCCATCCGGTCACCGGCGTTGAGATCCATGTACCAGGCGACGGGGCCCAGTCCGTGCGTCGGGTAGAGGTTCCCATTGACTCGCGTGTGCCAGGCGCGCCGCCAGAGGCCTTCGTCGCGCGTCTCGAAGAGAATCGTACGCAGGTCGTGGATGTACGCCGCCGCGCCGTGCTGGATCTCGCCGAGCACGCCATCGTGCACGAGCCGGTTCACCAGCATCTCGTTGTAACCGTAGTTGCAGTTCTCGAGCTGGAGGCAGTGGCGCTGCGCCGCCTCGCTCGCGTCAACGAGCGACCAGAGGTCCTTGAGCGTGGTGCCGGTCGGGCACTCGGTGCCGCAATGCTTCCCGGCATTCAATGCGGCAAGCATCACCGGCACGTGCCATTCCCAGGGTGTGGCCGTGTAGACGAAGTCGATGTCGTCGCGCGCGACGAGCTGTTCGAAGCCGCGGTCGCCATTCGTGTACACGTCGGGCCCGGGCATCCCCGCGTCGGTGCACATCTTGACCGCGCGCTGGGCCTTGTCGGCGACGACGTCGGCCACCGCGACGATGCGCACGCCCTCGATCGCTAGGAGTTCATTGAGCACGCTCCGCCCACGGAGCCCCGTGCCGACGATCCCGAACCGCACCGTCTCGTGGCGTTCGAAGGGGACGCCTTTCATCGACTTGGCCACCGCCGCGCGCGGCGGCGGGGCGTCGGGATGCTCGGCCGCGGTGATCGTCCCGGCGATTGCCGGGATCGGGGAGAGGGCCGACGCGGCGGCGAGGCCGGCGCCGGTCGCGAGGGAGGCCTTGAGGAGGTCGCGGCGGGAGAGGTGATCGCGCATAGGCGAAGTATGTCGCCGCCGTTACTCGACCGCGAGCCATCGGCCGTGAGCAGCCGGGCACATAGCTGACAAGTCAAACCGGGTACACAGGGTGCGCCGCTCAGATCGTGGCGGACCGGCATGGCGGCGGTTGGTGCCGATCGCCGGATGGTCCGCGGCCGCATTGTCCCGCTGCGGGCAAGCGCCGCCGAAGACAGACGATCTGTCGGAACGCACGAGGAGGCCGCCTCGCGACGGCCTCCTCGTTACTGCGCTCAATGCCTGCCTGCCCTACGGAGCTGGCCTCACCACCGTATTGCCTGCCAACGTGACCGCTGTCTGGGCCAACAGTCGACCGTTCGCCGTCGCGCCGGTGGCGAGCGTGATGGACGTTTGCGCCATGATCACGCCTTCCATATGGGCGGTCGTTCCAAGGGACACCACCCCAAAGGACTGCCAGAAGATATTCTTCGCCAGCGCTCCACCGCTCAAGTTGACGCGAGTTGCCGACGACTGAGTGATGCCACCGGCGATCTGGAAGATCCAGACGTCGGTAGCGCTCCCCTGGAGCGTGACGTCCGATGGGATCGTCACGGTGTTCGACCACTTGTAGAGACCGGGCGGGAGCGTCAATCCACCGATGTTGCCGGTGGCCAACTCCACGAAGTCAGGCGTGACTCGGCCGGCGGCATCCGTGTAGGCCGTTTGCATGTCGCCGACGGCGGTGGTCAGGTTCGACGGCGTCGGGACCGCATAGTCAGAGGCGTAGACGTTTCCGGTCACCTGGGCCGATGTCGAGAAGGCCCCGCCTGCCGGCAGAGTCAGTGAGAATCCGGTGATGAAACTCGCGGCCGCTGGGCTCAGGCCAAGATCTCCCGTGATCGCGGATGTCGGAACGTTCGAGATCGCGGACTTGGCCAGGATCACATAGTTACCGGCCGCCCCAAGGTTCACCGGCGCCAGCACGGACCCGGCGGACACGTTGACCGTCGCGGTACCGAAGACGGCGCCGCTGGTCGCGCGGACCGTATTGGTGAACGTGCCGGGCGTCGCCCCGGCGGTGAACCGCCCGGTGCCGGCGACGATGGTCCCGCCGCTCGCGACTACCGTCCAGACCGGCGTGATCGCGACGACGTTGCTGCCGGCATCTCTACCGACCGCCGTGAACTGCTGGGGTGCGTTGGGCGGCAGGACGACCGGACTGGGGGTCACGGTGATCGTCGCCAGGGAGCCGGCGGTTACGGCGACCGTTGCGGAACCGAAGATACCGCCGCTGGTCGCCCGCACCGTATTGGTGTACGTGCCGGCCGTCGTCCCGGCGGTGAAGAGTCCGGTGCCGTTGATCGATCCGCCGCTCGCAACGACCGACCAGACCGGCGTGATCGCAACGACGTTATTGCCCGCGTCCCGGCCGACGGCCGTGAACTGTTGCGTCGCGTTGATGGCCAACGACGGCGAGCTGGGAGTGACGGTGATCGTCGCAAGGGGGCCGACGGTCACCGTGACCGTCGCGGTACCGGAGAAGTTGCCGCTCCTCGCACGCACCGTGTTGGTGAATGTCCCGATCGTCGTCCCGGCGGTGAACAGGCCGCTTCCGTTGATGGAGCCACCACCCGCGAGCACCGACCAAGTGGGTGTGATGACGACGACATCGCCATCGGCGTCCTCGCCCACGGCCGTGAACTGCTGCGTCGCGTTAATGGCCAGCGAGGCCGGGTTGGGGGTCAGCGTGACGCTGGCCAGCCCGCTTGGCTCTGCGGGTGAGTCGCACGCCGCCGAAAGAACGCCCGCGGCCACGACGAGGAGACCTGCGGTCAGGCTCCGGGGCCAGAGCGACCGTACCGATCGCTTGATGACGGACAATTTCATATGCACTCCCTATTGATCGATTGGCCAGCGTGACTGGCTCGTGGGCTTCGATGCACGGACCATGGGAAGACGATAGCGCGCGGCACTTCTGCCTGATATCGCTTGTGCGGGTGAGCTCCGAGGCTCAGCCGGAAGGGGTAGGACCGGTCCGGACGGGTGACCCAAAAGAACTACTCCGGTCGGGGGATCCCCCGAGCGTGCGTCCGGTGCATTACAGAAGTAGCGCGCCTTGCACGAGAAGGCGAGCAGGTACTCGTGTGCGCACCGTCACCGCCGCATTTCGCGACGAGCGATTCCGACGCAACGTGTCGGCTAACCAGAAGGGCTAGCGCTCTGGGCGCGCGTCCAGCATCGCGCGAAGCAGCACCGCGTCCTGCCGATCCTGCGCCCGATCCGCCGCTTCCTTCATCTGCAGAATCCGCTCGAGGGGCGCCACCGCGATCTCCACACCGAAGACTTCGTAGCGCACCGCATCCGTGACCAGCTCCTCGTAGCCGTGGGTCCCCGTCGGCGCGAAGATGACGTCCACCCGCCCAGCGGACGTCACGAGGTTCCACACTTCGGCGCGCGCCAAGGTCGTTGCCGAGCAGTCGAAGGCAAGTCCCTCCGGCACACCCTCAGTGAAAACGCGCGCGTCGAGGCGCCGGAGCGCCGCCGCGAGCTTAACCAAGTTCTCGGGATCGCGGGCCGGGGTGATGTCGGCGTCGGCCGTGACGCGCGGGAATCCGTCGAGCCGCGCCGCCAGCGCGCCGACGAGCACGTATCGGACCTCGTGGTGGGCGAGGGTGCGCACGAGCAACGCCGGATCAAGTGCGCGTGGCGCTCCGGCGTCAGACACGACGGGCTCCCAAGATGAACCGCGAGAGGTTCGCGACTTCCTGCAGTCGCGACTCCGGCGTGAGCGCCCGGATCCGGACGACATCGTCGAGCATATGTGAGTCGACCACGGGAGCCGGCTCGAGGTTCGCGCGGAGCTGCTGCCCGGTGGCGAGCAGGAGGCGTTCGAACGTATCCCAGGTCGGACTTACGTCAGCGAGCTCGATTCGCGCGACCACGGACTGCGCCGTCCCCGCCCGCCGGGCGAGCTCGCGCTGGCTCAAGCCGGCGGCGCGTCGGGCGCGCAGCAGCAACGCAGCGGTCTGACGAGGGCTGGCCATGCACCACGATAGCTGAAAAGCTATCGGAGTGCAAGTGTCTTATATACAATGATTTACGTGCTTACTTCGGGGGCAGCCGCGAGTTCCGTGGACTTCAACAGACATCCACGACAGTGACCTTGTCCGGCTTATCGGGCACCACGCAGATGAACTCGAAGGGCGCCTCGATCACCTCGTACGAGTGCGGCATCCCGGCCGGGATGAAGAGCGTGTCGTCCCCCTGCACCTCGTGCACCTCGTCGCCGACGCGAATCCGCGCGCGGCCGCGCAGCACGTACTGCTGATGCTCGACGAGGTTCGTGTGGAGCGGCATCCCGCCTCCCACGCCCATCGTGAATCGGCGAAGCGCGAAGGAGGTGTCCCCCTGTTCCGGGCCGACGAGGAGGCGCATCGAGGTCGCGGTGCCAGCGGTGATCTCCTTCGCCGTCACCGCGCCCGCGGGCCGCACCGTGGCCTTCGCGACAGCGCTCACTTCGCCCCCCGCATCTCTGCGTGATCCCCGAGCGACACCGAGCCCGTCACCCTTTCGAGCACGACCGAATCGCCGAGCATCGAATCGCGCAGCGTGCACCCGGTGAGTTTGCACTTGTCGCCGACGATCGTGTCGCGGAGCGTCGAGCCGATCACGACGCTGCCACTCCCGATCACCACGTTCGGCCCGATCCGACTCCCCTGCACCGTCGCTCCATCCTCGATCCGCACCGGCGCGACGACCTCGGTGTTGGTGAGCCCGCTCTTGGGCCGGTGCGCTCTCCCCTTCTCCAGCATCACACGATTCGTCTCGAGCAGGGTGTCGAGCTTCCCCGCGTCGTACCACCCGGCGACATCGATCACCCTGATCTTGGCGCCCTTGTCGATCATGTACTGGAAGGCGTCGGTGAGATAGAACTCCCCCTTGTTCGCTGGGCTCTTCAAGGTGTGGGCGATCCCTTCGTAGAGGAGCTTCCAGTTCCTGATGTAGTAGAGTCCGATGTTCGCCCGCTTCGAGATCGGCGTGCTCGGCTTCTCGACGATCTTCGTCATATGGCCGCTGGCATCGGTCACTACCACGCCGAAGCGCTGGTAGTCCTCGACCTCCTTGGTCCAGATGATCCCGTCGTCAGTGGAGTTCTCGATCACCGAGAGGTCGGCGTCGAAGATCGTATCCACGAAGATGATGAGCACCGGCTGGTCCACATACGGCCGCGCGAGATCGACTGCCCCCGCGGTGCCATCCTGCACCTGCTGCTCGACGAAGACGCCAGGGATCCTGTACGTCGCTCGGGCGTGCTTCTCGACCGTTCCCTTCAGGTGCCCCGTGATGTACACGACCTGCTCGACGCCCTTCAGTTTCGCGACGTCTTCCATCACGTAGTCCATCACCGGCTTGCCAGCCACCTTCAGCATCGGCTTGGGCACGGTGTGCGTGTGCGGGCGGAGGCGCGTCCCCTTCCCGGCGAGTGGGATGATGACCTTCACGGGGCGCTCGTCCCTTCGCGGCCGTAGCGGTCGGAGAGGCGCACCACGTCGTCAAGCTCGGGCGTCGAGGCCTCCAGCACATCGCAATCGGTCACCGCTTCCATCTGGTGTACCGTGAGCGGCGTGTTGCGGAAGCTCTCCCCCGCCTTGAGGGGGATCTCGACCAACTTCTCCCCCTGCTTCACGCGGTAGATCATCTCGCCTCGCAGAAGGTGGAGGGTCTCGTCCTTCCGGTCGTGGTACTGCACCGAGAGGGCGTGCCCCGCCTTGATGTGGAGCACCTTGCCCACGTATCGCTCGGTGTGGGCCCAGATGGTCTCGTGGCCCCAGGGCTTCTGCACGAACCGCACGGGGAATCGTCCCGCCTCTAAAGTCACGACATCATCTCCAGTGGGGTGTAGGTGATACTCGATGGCGTCGTCACGCACGCCCCGATGCACTGCCCGCATCCCGTACAGGCCGCCCCGATCACCGGATGGCCACGGTCATCCAACTTGATTGCATCCTCACCCACCGGACAGACGCGGACGCAGATCCCGCATTCCACCCCTTGATACGTGATGCAGCGCGACGGCGCGATCGCGATCGTCGCCAGCTTCACGTCACGCCACCCCCACGCCGGCACGTCGAGCGCCGGAGTGGGACAGGCGGCCGCGCAGGGCATCGTCTCGCACATGATGCAGGCCTGTCCGTTCAGATTGAGCGTTGGCGTGCCGCTCGCGAGTCCGGTGTGCGCGGGGAGCATCGTGATCGCGTGTACCGGGCAGGCATCCAGACAGGCACCGCATCGCGTACAGGCGCCGACGAAGGCCGCTTCGGGGAGGGCGCCGGGGGGCCGCACGTATGCGACCGGCGAGAATCGTTCGCCGAACGCGCCCACCGCATCGCGCAGCGCACGCTGCAACCCCTGCGTGAAGAAGCCTCGCCGGTCGAGTTTCCCCGAACCCCCTCCGTCATTCTCGGTCACGGAGGGAATCTGACAGCGGTGCTACCGCACGGCCACCAGACGTTCGCGCAGGCGCTCGAGCTTCCGCTTGACCGAGCCATCCATCACCGTGTCGCCGACGCGAACCACCACGCCGCCGAGGATCCGCTCGTCCACCGTCACGTGCGCGACGACTTCCTTCTGGAGGGCGCGCTTGAGCTGCACCGTGAGGGATTCCTTCCCCGCCGCATCGAGGGTGCGGCTCACGGTCACCCGCGCGTGCACGCGCCCCTCGGCCTCGTCCAACAGATTGTGGTACTCGATCGCGATCAGCGGTAGGAGCATCTGCCGGCGATTCGAGACGAGCTTCTGCACGAATCGAACGAAGTTGGGCGCGGCGTGCGGGCCCAGGGCCTTCCCGAGTACCGCGTTCTTCTGCTTGGCGCTGACCCGCGGCGCCTCGAGGAAGTGGCGCAGCGTCACGTCCTGCGCGACCGCGTCGCCCAGCGCACTCACCATCATCCCGAAGCCTGCGGTGTCGCTCGCCTTGCGAGCGAGCGCCAACAGCGCGTCGGCGTAGTTGCGGGCGATCGAGACCTCGCGCATCACTTGCCCCCGAGCGAGGCCAGGTACTTCTCCACGATCGCGCGGTCGGCCGGGGCGTCGAGCCGCTGGCCGATCAGCTTGCCGGCGCCGGCGATCGCGAGGTCCACCGCCTCACGGCGGAGTTCGTCCACCGCCTTCACCTTCTCCGTCTCGATCTCCTTGCGTGCCCGTTCAAGGAGTTCCGTCTGCTGCGACCGCGTCGCCTCCAGCATCTCGCTCCGCATCGACTCGGCCGTCGCGCGGCCCTCGGCGATGTAGCGCTGTGCCTCGTTACGCGCCGCCTCGATCGCCGCCCTCTGCTCAGCGAGGAGCTTCGCCGCCTCGTTGCGATCCCGCTCGGCCGCCGCCATCGCGTCCGTCAGCGCCTGCTCACGCGACCGCACCGCGGCCAGCAGCGGCCCGAAGGCGAACTTGCGAAGCAGGAACAACAAGCCGACGAAAACGACGATCGTCCAGAACATCAAGCCGAAGTGCGGCTCGAGGAGGTTCACCTTGACGCCCTCTTCGGCGGCAAGGGGGACGGTGGACGCGGTCAGTGAGAGCATCGAAAGACTGGTCGAAGGTGGAAGGGGGAAGGTGAATGGTGAAAGGGGGTGAGAGGAGGCGTCGTTCACCTTTCGCCTTCCCCCTTCCACCTTCCCCCTGCAGTGCTAGAACTTCCCCTGGATCTGATACGCGATCACGACGCCGAAGAGCGCGGCGCCTTCGATCAGCGCGGCGAAGATCAGCGCCGCGGTCTGGATCGTGCCGGCCGCCTCGGGTTGGCGCGCCATCCCCTCGACCGCTTGGCCACCGATCCGGCCGATGCCGACGCCGGCACCGATCACCGAGAGCCCGGCGCCGAGCCCGGCGCCGATGAGGGCGAGACCGGTGTTGTTGCTGGCCGTCGCAGCGGCCTCCTGCAGCAGTGCGAAGATCGTCATCGTGGATCCCTATGAGTTGTGTCCTGCGTGAAACTGCGCGCCTTCCCGGCCGCTCCCCGCCAACGGGTCACTCGACCCAGCGGGATTCCTCCGGACCGCCCGGAGTACTTGAACTGCAGGTGGAAGGTGGAAGGTGGGAAGGTGAAAGGTGACTCAGCGTCGTCACCGCCTTCCGCCGACCGCCGTCCGCCGTCTGCCCCTTAGTGATGTGCCGCCCTCATCTGACCGATGAACACCGAACTGAGCAGCGTGAAGATGAACGCCTGCAAGAACGCCACGAACAGCTCCAGCACCATGATCCCCACCGCCATCCCGAGCGGGGCCAGTGCAACGAGGCTCGACGCGGTGAAGACGGTTCCGGCGAACGCGAAGAAGAGGCCCATGAACGCCAGCACCACGATGTGGCCGGCGGTCATATTCGCGAAGAGTCGGATCGCCAGCGCGAAGGGACGCGCGAGCTTTCCGAGCATCTCCACCGGGCTGATGATCAGGAACATCAGCGGCCGCATCACGATCGGCAGGTCGTTGTTCCAGTAGAACATCGTGTTCAGGTATCCGATTCCATTGGACCGGATGCCGGCAACCTCGACCGTGATGAAGGTGAGGATCGCCATCGTCGCGGTGACCGAGATGTTCCCCGTCGCCGACGAGCCGTAGGGGATGAGGCCGAGCAGGTTCAGCGTGAGGATGAAGAAGAAGGCCGTGAGCAGGTAAGGGACGAACCCCTCCCCGTGCGGGCCGACGTTCGGCAGGATGACCTCGTTCCGGATGTAGAGGACCATCGCTTCGATCGCGTTGGGCGCGCCATTGGGCGCCTTCCCGGCCATCGTCGCGCGCCGCTGCGCGCGCGCGGCCAGGGTGAGGACGGTGAGTAGGAGTGCCGCACCCAACCAGAGCATCACCACGTGCTTCGTCGGCGAGAGGTCAATCGCCACGCTGCCGATATGGATCGGCTCCCAGTGAGGGAGCGTGACTTCCTTGAAGAAGGGCGGGAGGATCCACGGCACTTCAAGGTGGTTCCCGTCGGTGATGTGCGGCGTGATGATGTCCACCTTCTCGGCCACTTGCGCGGCGGCCGTGTCGGTCGCGGCGGCAGCGGGGGCCGCTGGGGCGGCGTGCTCCTGCGCGCCGAGTGGCGCCGCGAGGAGGAGGGCGGAGAGGAGGTTTTTTAGCGAAGTGCGCTTCATCGCTTGAGGAAGAATGGCTCGACCAGCATCGTGACGAAGAGGAAACCGGCGAACGAGATGAGCGCGGGTCCGGACTCGAGACCGAGGAGCTTCACACCGACGAACGCATACACCAGCAACGTCGCGAACCGGATCAGCGATCCCACGCCCCAGCCGGCGACCGGGTTCTTCGTGACGATCGGCCAGATCACGAAGAATGCCCCCACCTGCACCACCAGCGCGAGCGCCGCGCTGACCCAGATCGTGCGAGCGATCGTTGAAGCGTCGCCGTGCAGGGCCAGGATCGCCCAGGCCCCACCGAGCGTGATGAGCGCGGTGACCGCCGCAAACGCCAGCGCCCGCTTCATCATCATCGCTTCTTCCCCCGCTCGTCCCGCCGTTGATCCGCCATCAGCGTCCGGTACATCGCGTAGAACGCCGCCCCCGCCCCGCTGAACACACCGACGAAGAGGAAGAGCGGCTCCGAACCCAGCTTCTTGTCCACCCACTGCCCCACCCAGAGGAAGAGGAGGATCGAGAGGGCGAACTGGATCCCCAATCCCGCGTACTTCCCCGCCGGCCCAAGCTTACCCACTCCTGAGGCGCCCCTGAGCTTCGCCAATGGGTCGCTCGGCGCTCCATCGGGCCCCGGAGGGCCGTCAGGTGTCTTTGACGGGGTCTCGCCAGGCATTCCGAGTGGGGAATCTAGGAGCTTGTGAAAAAAAGCGCAAGCGAAACTCACGAGCGAAACTGAGAGGCGTCATGTGAGGAAACGCGACGTGAGATCGACTCCGCCGGCGGTCGGCAGAAGAGGGTGAGAGCAGTTCGCGGTGCGGCGTCCGTCCTCCGCCGTTCGACGTCTCGCCCGCGCGCCGAAGCCCGCCCGAACTTCCAAACCGACACCCCCTCAACACCGCCCGGCACATTCGTGACTGCGCACCAAGTGCCGGTCCCTCTACTACTTACGTGTGACTTGTCATTTGACGAATCGTCGTTGTGTTGATAAGTTCTAGTCGCGTTCTTGGATGAACCGGCCCGATCCGAAATCCAGCACGAACGCTATCACAAATCGGTGCGCACCTGATGAACGGAAAAGTCTCACTCACGTTGCTCGCAGCTGCGGTGCTCGCATTCGCTTGCGGTCCGCGCGCGCGTAACGAAGTGAGCGGCGCTCGGAGTGATTCTCCTCGCAGCGCGATCGTCGCCGACGCCAACTCCCCGCTCGCCACGTCGCTCGACGTGACTGTCGAGGAGCAGGTGAGTTTCGACTTCGCCGTCGTGAACGCGGGGCAGAAGAAGCTCGAGGTGAACTTCCGCGACGGACAGACGCACGAGCTCGTCGTGCTCGACGCGAATGGCCGTGAGGTATGGCGGTGGAGTGAGGGGCGGATGTTCACGCAGTCGATGCAGAACCGCGTGCTGCGGACGAGCGATTCGCTGCGCTACGAGGAGCAGTGGAGGGATCCATCACCGGGCACCTACGTCGCGGTAGCGACTCTCTCGAGCGCTAACTTCCCTGTTGAACGACGGGTACAGTTCACGGTCCGCCAGTAGCCGATGGGGGATGGGAGATGGGAGATGTAAGAGGCGGCTGCTGGTCGGCCGCCTTTGTCGTTTCTGGGTTTTTGCTTTCCGCCCCAGCGTTATCTTCCGAGGCCTCGTAACTCACCCGTTACCTGCTGGACCTCGCACCCACCCGCACCCAAGATCAGCGCCCGTGACCGCCGTCGCCAAGCCCACGAACCGCGACTTGGAGCTCCTCGCCCAGCTCGCTGCCGCCCACGGCGACATCGCCAAGCAGATCAGCCGCCGCATCGTCGGACAGCGCGAGGTGGTGGACCAGATGATCTCGGCGATCTTGGGCGGAGGTCACGTCCTCCTCGTCGGCGTGCCGGGCCTCGCCAAGACGATGCTCATCCAGACCATCGCCGAAGCGCTGGACATGCAGTTCTCGCGCATCCAGTTCACTCCCGACCTGATGCCGAGCGACATCACCGGCACCGAACTCCTAGAGGAGGATCACGGCACCGGCAAGCGCGCCTTCACCTTCGCGAAGGGCCCGGTGTTCGGGAACATCGTCCTCGCCGACGAGATCAACCGCGCCCCACCGAAGACCCAAGCCGCGCTGCTGCAGGCGATGCAGGAGAAGAACGTCACCGTCGCGGGGAAGACCTACGATCTGCCGAACCCCTTCTTCGTGCTCGCCACGCAGAACCCGATCGAGCAGGAAGGCACGTACCACCTCCCCGAGGCCCAACTCGACCGCTTCATGTTCGAGCTTCGCATCGGCTATCCCTCGGTCGAGGAGGAGGAGGCGATCGTCTCGACGACCACTGGCGTGCAAGACAATGAGATCAAGCCGGTGCTCACCGCCGAGACCCTGCGGGAGATGATGCGGCTCGTTCGCCGGCTCCCTGCCCCGCCCTCGCTCGTGAGCTACGCGGTGGGGATCGCGCGCAGCACGCGCCCGCACGAAGCCGGCGCGAGCGACGCGGTGAAGAAGTACGTGAGCTTCGGCGCCGGCCCGCGCGCCGGGCAGAACCTGATCCTCGCTGCCAAGGCGCGCGCCGCGATGGAAGGGCGCACGATGCCCGATCTCGAGGACATCGATGCCGTCGCCTTCAGCGTACTCCGGCATCGCGTGGTGCTGAACTTCCAGGCCGAGGCGGAGCAGATGGGGATCGAGAAGATCCTGGCGCTGGGCGGCCGGCCGCGCGGGAAGCGGTAGCCACGCCGTCGCGCGACGCTGACGTCATCGTCGTAGGGGGAGGACCGGCCGGCGCGGCGACCGCGTATCGGCTCGCGCGCGCCGGACTCGACGTCATCATCGTGGACCGGGCTCGCTTCCCGCGTGAGAAGCCCTGCGCGGAGTACCTGAGTCCGGCTGCTGTCACGCAGTTGAGCGACCTCGGAGTGCTCGGCGTCGTGGAACGCGCGGGTGGCGCACGTCTCGCGGGGATGCGGGTCCGCTCCCCTCTCGGCACGGAGTTCGGGGCGCGCTTCGGTGGACTCGGAATGGCGAGGCGCGACCTCGATGCGATCCTCCTGGACCACGCGCGCTCGGCAGGCGTTCGCGTGATCGAAGGCTTTAGGGCAACTGCGGTTCACCACGAAGACACGACGAGCACGAATGGTCGGGCGGCGGGGATGGTGGGAACCGATGAATCGGGCGGCGCTTCGTGTCTTCGTGCCTTCGTGTTGGTCGGTGCTGATGGCCTGCGCTCGATCGTCGCCCGGAAGCTCGGACTCGCTCGACGCTCGAAACGGCCGGAGCGCTACGCGATCGTCGCGCATTTCGACGGCGTGAGTGGGGTCACCGATCAGGTCGAGATGCACGTCGAGGCCGACGGCTACGTCGGCATCGCCGACATCGGCCAGGGGCGGACGAGCGTCGCGATGGTGGTGCCCTCGGCATTGATGGCCAGCGCCCGCGACGGTGCCGACTCCTTTCTATTGAAGTGGCTCGCCTCGCACCCGCACCTAGCCACGCGATTCTCCGCCGCGAAGCTCCTCTCCGAGGTGCAGGCCACCGGCCCCTTCGCCTCCATCGCGCGACGGGCGTGGGCACCGGGCGCCGCGCTCGTCGGCGATGCGGCTGGCTTCTTCGACCCGATCACCGGCCAGGGGGTCGGCTCGGCGCTTCGCGGCGCCGCACTGCTCGCTCCATTCGTCATCGATGCGGTCCGTTCGCACGACGATCGAACTGCCGACCGCGCCCTCGCGGCGTATTCCCGCGCGCATCGCAGCGCCTTCCGAAGTCAGTGGTTCGTGGACAAGCTCATCGCGCTCGTCGTCGCGCACCCGACACTGATGAACCAGACCGCGCACGCGCTCAGCGCGCGGCAGGACCTCGCCGACCTCCTCCTCGGTGTCACATCGGGTTTGAAGCCGACGCGCGAAGTGCTCCGCCCGGGATTCCTCCTCCAGCTCCTCAAGCCGGCGCTCCGATGATGGACGCCTTCGCGCCGCGCCGGCGCCGCGGGGTCGAGCTGTTGGACGATCCCGGCGCCGACGATGCACTCGCTACGCGTTCGCTGCGCGATGTCGAACTCGCGAACCGATTCTTCGGCGGCACGTGGGCCGTCCTCTCCGCACTCGAACCCGCGTGGCGCGGCGGCCAACGCGAGATGACACTGCTCGACATCGGCACCGGCGCCGGCGACATCCCCGAACGCGCCCGCGAGCGGGCCGCGCGGCGCGGAGTCAGGCTCGCGACCGTGGGCTTGGAGCGCACGACCGCCGTCGCCGAGTTGGCCCGCGCGCGCGGCTCGCGGGTATGCGTAGGGGATGCGCTCGCCCTACCCTTCCGCGACAATAGCTTTGACCTCGTGACCTGCTCCCAGGTGCTGCACCACTTCGAGTCTCCCGACGATCTCACGATCCTGCGCGAGATGGCACGCGTCGCGCGGCGGCTCGTCGTCGTCGCCGACCTGCGCCGCTCGTGGGCCGCCGCCGCCGGGATCTGGGCGTCGTCATTCGCGCTCGGCTTCCACCCGGTCAGCCGACACGATGGCGTGCTCTCGGTGCTCCGCGGATATCGGCGCGCCGAGTTGCGCGCGCTCGTTGCGCAAGCGGTAGGGATCACCCCCGAAGTGCGCGATCGCCCCGGCTTCCGCGTGACCGCCGCGTGGGTCCCCGCGTGATGCCATCCCCCGTCTCCCTCGGTGAGATGCCTCGCGGCCTCACGATGACGACGCGCGACGAGGGATTCGCGCGCGCCTCGGTACGCGCGGTCTTCAACGTCGTACGCGACGTCGAGAAGTGGCCTTCGCACCTGTCGCACTACCGATGGGTGCGCTTCGTGGAGCGCGACTCCACCAGCGGCGGGATCGTCGAGATGTCGGCCGATCGCCCCTTCGGCCCGTTCGGCTGGCCCACCTTCTGGCGCTCGTTGATGGAAGTGGACGAGTCGCGCCCCGCGGTGCGCTTCCGGCACATCGGCGGCATCACCACGCGCATGGACGTGGAGTGGGAATTGCACGCCCTCCCCCGAGGGGAAGGGACGCAGGTGCGAGTGATACACGTCTGGAACGGTCCGGGCTGGCCGTTGATTGGTGTAGTTGCAGCCAACCTCGTCATCGGACCGGTCTTCGTTCACGGGATTGCGTCGCGCACACTTGAGGGCTTGGCGAGGGTCGCCGAAACCCATGCGATGGACGGAGCGTCACCCCGCCCATCGGCGAGACATATTCCGAACCAGAGCGCTGAATGAGCAAACGTCGGGTCGTCATCTCGGGAATTGGTGCTCTCACACCCATTGGTGCCACGCGCGACGGCCTATGGGAAGGACTCCAGGCGAAACGTTCGGCGGTGCGCTCGATCACTCGATTCGACCCCAGCGTGTTCCGTTCGCACAATGCGGCCGAAGTTCCGGATTTCGTGGCCTCTGATCACTTGGAGAACAAACGCGCCAAACGACTCGATCGCTTTGGGCAGTTCTCGGTGATCGCTTCGCGAATGGCGGTTGAAGACGCAGGACTCAACTTGGCCGCCGAGAACCGCGAGCGAATCGGAGCCATGATGGGCACCGCGCTGGGCGGAGTCGGGTACGCCGAGGAACAGCTTGGCGTCTTCCTGAAAGATGGACTCCGCGCCGTCGACGCCACCCTCGCCCTCGCCGTGTTCGGGGGATCTTCCAGCTGCAATATTGCGATCGAGTTCGGCGTGCAGGGGCCTAACAGTACCAATGCCATGAGTTGCGCCTCGGGGACCATCGCCATTGGCGACGCCTTTCGTCAGATCCGCGATGGATACGCCGACGTGATGATTGCAGGGGGTGCCGAAGCGCCGCTGGCTCCCCTCTGCTTCGGCGCGTTCGCACTGATCCGCGCCATGTCGACGCGCAACGACGATCCCGCTACGGCCTCGCGGCCCTTTGACAGGGATCGGGACGGTTTTGTGATGGGCGAGGGCGCTGCGGTCCTTGTGCTCGAGGAAGCGAGCCGCGCCGTCGCCCGCGGCGCTCACATCTACGCCGAAGTCCTTGGTTTCTCACAGACCAACGACGCCCATCACATGACCGCTCCCCGCCCCGACGGCTCACAGGCCGCCCGTGCGATGCGCCAGGCACTCGCCGATGCCAACGTTGCGGCGTCTGAGCTTGGGTACGTGAACGCGCACGCGTCGGCCACACCACTCAACGACCCCACCGAGGCGCTCGCCCTCAAGCAAATCCTTGGCGACCATGCCACATCGATTCCCGTCAGCGGCACCAAAGGGTACTACGGACATGCGTTGGGCGCGTCTGGCGCCATTGAGACGGCCATCTGCGCCTTGGCGCTGGAGCGCGAGTGGCTACCCCCTACCGTCAACCTTCAGCATCCCGACGTCGCGTGCGACCTGCACCATGTTCCGGCCAATGGGTGCCATGCACGAGTCGATCACATCATGACCAACTCTTTTGGGTTCGGTGGGATCAACGCGGCGCTTGTGCTCCGTCGCTGGCACTAGGGCGCGAGCGCCTGACGATTTCCGCTCGCCAACACAACGCCCCCGTGCCGATGCCGGCGACGGGGGCGAATCGTTGAGGCGAGCACCGCGCCCCTACGGCCCCTCCTTGAGGTACTTGTCCGTGTAGCGCGCAATGGATTCCATAATCACCTGCATCGCCACTTCGCTCTTCTCCCAACCGACAATCTGCATCCGCTTCCCTTCCAAGTCCTTGTAAATCTGGAAGAAGTGCTCGATCTCGTTGAGATAGTGTTGGGGCAGGTCGGCGATATCGTAG